>USQL01000027.1 GCA_900556935.1 uncultured Eubacteriales bacterium
ACCGGGAGCACGCCCCCCATCTTCTGTCCGGCGGACAGAAGCAGCGGGTGGCCATCGCCGGTGTCATCGCCCTGGAGCCCAAGTGCATCGTCCTGGACGAGCCCACCGCCATGCTGGACCCCCGGGGCCGCAGAGACGTGATGGAGACGGTGGAAAAGCTGAACCGGGAAAAGGGCATTACCGTGGTGCTCATTACCCACCATATGGATGAGGCGGCCAGGGCTCAGCGGGTGATTGTACTGGACAAGGGCCAGGTAAAGGCGGACGGAACGCCCAAGCAGGTATTCTCCCAGGTGGAGATGCTGCATGAAATTGGCCTTGCCGCGCCGGACCCGGTGGAGCTGTGCTGGCTTCTGCGGCAGAAGGGGGCGCAGCTTCCGCTGGATGCGCTGACTCCCGAAGAATGCGCACAGGCACTTTTGGCTTGGCTGAAGGCCTGATGAGCGGAGGAAGAAAAACATGGAACCAATTCTGCAGGTGAAAAACCTGACCTACATTTACAGCATCGGCACCCCTTTTGAGCACAAGGCCCTGGATGATGTGAGCTTTTCTCTGAACCCAGGGGAATTTGTGGGCATCATCGGCCACACCGGCTCCGGAAAATCCACCCTGATGCAGCACCTGAACGGCTTGCTGAAGCCCACCTCCGGGGAGGTGCTATTGGGCGGACAGGACATCTGGTCCGATAAAAAGCTGACGCGGCAGGCCCGCTTCCGGGTGGGCCTGGTGTTCCAGTACCCGGAGTACCAGCTGTTTGAGGAGACCGTTTATAAAGATATCGCCTTTGGCCCCACCAATATGGGCCTTTCCAAGGAGGAAATTGACCGTCGGGTCCGGGAGGCCGCCGGGTTTGTGGGCCTGACGGAGGCGCATTTGAGCGTATCGCCCTTTGACCTGTCCGGCGGACAGAAGCGCCGGGTGGCCATTGCCGGTGTGATTGCCATGGAGCCGGAAATTTTGATTCTCGACGAGCCCACCGCCGGGCTGGACCCCATCGGCCGGGCGGAAATCCTGGGCAATATCCAGGCCTACCGCCAGGCCAAAAACGCCGCGGTGCTCATGGTCAGCCACTCTATGGAGGACGTGGCCCGACTGACGGACCGGCTCCTGGTGATGAACGGCTCCCGTTTGGCCATGGACGCACCCCCGGAACAGGTATTTGAGCATGTGGAGGAGCTGCTTGCCATGGGCCTGAGCATCCCCCAGGTGACCCAGGCGTTTCTGCGGCTGCGGGAAATGGGGGTAGACGTGAAAAATGTCTATACCCTGGAGCAGGCGGCGGAGGAGCTTTTGCGGCTGAAGGAGGGAAAGGGCCATGCTTAAAGATGTTACGCTTGGACAGTATTTCCCCGGCACATCCCTGATCCACCGGCTGGACCCCAGAACAAAGCTCATCGGTGTGATTTTGTACATTGTTGCCCTGTTTGTGGCCAAAAGCTGGATTTCCTACGCGGTGGTGCTGGCCTTCCTGCTGGTGTGCATTCACATTTCCCAAATTCCCCCCAAGGCCATTGTGAAGGGCATGAAGCCACTGGTGGTGATTCTGATTTTTACCGGTGTTTTGAACCTCTTCTATTCCGAGGGCGGCAGGGTTCTGCTGCACTTCTGGGCTCTCACCGTGACCACAGAGGGCTTAAAGCGGGCCATCTTTATGATGGGCCGGATTCTCATGCTGATTTCCGGCACCTTCCTGATGACCTATACCACCTCGCCCATCTCCCTGACCGATGGCCTGGAAAGCCTTTTGGGACCGCTGAAAAAGCTGCATGTACCGGTTCACGAGCTCTCCATGATGATGTGTATTGCCCTGCGGTTTATCCCCACGCTTATTGAGGAAACCGATAAAATCATGAACGCCCAGAAGGCCAGAGGCGCGGACTTTGAGTCCGGCAGCATCATTGACCGGGCCAAGGCCCTGATTCCTGTGCTGGTGCCCTTGTTTATCAGCGCCTTCCGCCGTGCCGACGAGCTGGCCACGGCCATGGAGTGCCGCTGCTACCAGGGCGGCGAGGGCCGGACCAAGATGAAGCTGCTGCGCTACCAGCGCAATGATTTCCTGGCCTTTGGCGGCTTTGGGGCGCTGGTTGCCGTGGTAGCTGTGCTGGCCGGATTCGGACTGTGAGGTTGGGAATGCGCAATATTGCCCTGTTTTTAACCTATCTCGGCACCCGCTACCATGGCTGGCAGGTCCAAAAGAATCTGCCCACGGTGGCGGAGACCCTGGAAAAGGCCGCGGCCCAGGTGGTGGGCCACGCTGTCCACGTCACCGGCTGCGGCAGGACAGATGCCGGGGTCCATGCTAGATGTTATGTGGCCAATTTCCGAACCACCTCCACCATCCCGGTGGAGCGGCTTCCCTATGCCCTCAATACCCATCTGCCCTGCGATATTGTGGTGACAAAGGCCTTCAAGGTGGGCGAGAACTTCAACGCCATCGGCTCCTGTGTCCGCAAGGAGTATACCTATCAGATTTACAATTCCCGCCTGAAGGACCCCTTCTATGTGGACCGAGCCTGGTTTTATCCCCGGCACCTGGACGAGGGCGTCATGCAGGCGGCGGCAGACCAGTTTGTGGGGACCCACGATTTTGCCGCGGTCCGCAGTGTGGGCACCGATGTCAAATCCACGGTCCGCACAGTGCACTACTACAATGTGGAGCGCCGGGGCAACCTGGTGATTTTAAAGGTCTGCGCCAACGGGTTCCTCTACAATATGGCCCGGGCCATGGCCGGAACTGTGGTCTATGCCGCGGAGGGAAAAATCAAGCCCCAGGAAATCGGTGCCATTCTGGACTCCGGAAACCGCACCGCCGCCGGTCCCACGGTGCCCCCCGGCGGCCTGTACATGACCCACCTGTGGTATGACGACGGCGTGGACCGCTTTGAGTGCAGCTGCGCCGATACCTTTCAGTCGGAATAACAATTCTCCAATTGTCGGAAAATCCCCTATGGGCTTTTCCGACAAAGCTTTATAGGCTGGCTTGCATGCGAAAGGGAGTGAAAAGCGTGGACGAGATATTGATTGTGGAAGACGATATGGCCCTCAATCAGGGGCTGAGCAAGGCATTGAAGGCGGACAATCGACAGATTTTCCCTTGCCGGGACCTGAAAACGGCCAGGGAACAGCTGCTTTGCGGCGATGTATCCCTGGTTCTGCTGGATGTCAATCTGCCCGATGGCAGCGGGCTTTCCTTCCTAAAAGAAGTCAAAGCCTCTGCGCCGGAGCTTCCGGTGATACTGCTGACTGCCAATGATACGGATCTGGACATTGTGGATGGCCTGGAGCGGGGGGCCGATGACTATATTACCAAGCCCTTCTCCCTTGCGATTTTGCGCGCAAGGGTCAATACCCAGCTGCGAAAGCGGACAGGCCACTCAAAAAAGACGGAGATTCATTTAGATGATTTTTGCTTTAATTTTGAGACAATGACCTTTTTCGCCGGGAAAAACAGGGTTGAATTGAGCAAAACCGAGCAAAAGCTTCTGCGCCTGCTGGTTGAAAACCGTGGCCGGACCATGACCCGCGGGGACCTGGTAGACCGGATATGGACGGACGGCGCGCAGTATGTGGACGAAAACGCCTTGTCCGTTACCGTGAAGCGCCTGAGGGACAAGCTTGGCGCTCAGAAATACATCAAGACGATTTATGGAATCGGCTACAGCTGGGGAATGGAAGATGAATAAAGCAGGAATTACGCTGATGTTGCTGTGCGTTCTGGCGGCGGCAGCCATCGTGTGGTGGGACAGACGTAAAGTCCGGAAAACCATGGATTCCCTCCAAAAAATGCTGGATGCGGCCATGGAAGGCTCCTTTTCGGAAACTGTCTTTGACGAAACCAGACTGTCCGCCCTGGAGACAAAATTCGCGCATTACCTCTCCGCGGCGGAGGCCTCCTCCCGAAATGTGGCCCGGGAAAAGGATAAAATCAAAACGTTTGTCGCGGAT
Source organism: uncultured Eubacteriales bacterium (assembly GCA_900556935.1). Taxonomy (GTDB): domain Bacteria; phylum Bacillota; class Clostridia; order Oscillospirales; family Oscillospiraceae; genus Faecousia. The sequence goes on from USQL01000027.1 coordinate 3,946, forward strand.
ATCTCCCACCAGACAAAAACGCCCATTGCCAATCTGCTGCTGTACAGCGAGCTTTTGAAGGAAGAGGCGCTTCCCGCGCCTGCCAGGGCGAATGTGGAGGCGCTGTACCGGCAATCGAAAAAGCTGGAATTTTTGATGGATGCCCTTGTAAAGCTTTCCCGGCTGGAAACCGGCATCATTCGGCTTTCGCCGCAGCGTGGGGCACTGCAGCCGCTGCTTCAAAGCATCGTGGCGCAATACGCTGCCAAAGCCGCTGAAAAAGGGCTGGCCCTGCGTCTGCGGGATACGGAAATTTCTGCCGTTTTCGATGCCAAATGGACAGCGGAAGCCCTGGGAAACATTCTGGACAATGCCATAAAATATACGGAGCGAGGGCTCGTTACGATTTCCGCCGAAAGCTATGAGCTGTTTGTAAGAATTAACATTTCGGACACCGGTACGGGAATTCCGGAAAGCGAACAGGCGAAAATCTTTGCCCGCTTTTACCGCGGCGAGGCGGCCCGGGAGCAAGAAGGGGTGGGCGTTGGCCTGTATCTGGCCCGGCAGATTGTGTCCGGTGAGGGCGGCTATGTAAAGGTTGCCTCCACGCCCGGTAAGGGAAGCACGTTTTCCGTATTCCTGCCCAAATAACATTCATTCTTTCAAACCTGTTAGAATTCCGGTCCCACCGGAAAGAATGTAGAAAGATTCCTATGCTATCATCTGTATGTACAAAAGGGCTATCTTTGCGTACATACAGATTTTTTGTGGAGGTACTTCGGTATGGCGATTTTACAGGCAAAAGGGCTTACAAAGATTTATGGATCTGGGGATAACGCGGTTCACGCGCTGGACGGCGTGGACCTGAGCGTGGAAAAAGGGGAGTTCGTTGCAATTGTGGGAACCTCCGGCTCCGGGAAGTCTACGCTGCTGCATCTGCTCGGCGGGCTGGACCGACCTACCCGGGGAATCGTTACCGTGGACGGGCAGAACATTTTCTCTCTAAAGGAGGAGGCTCTGACCATCTTCCGCCGCAGGAAAATCGGCTTTGTCTTTCAGGCCTATAACCTGGTTCCGGTGCTGAATGTGTACGAGAACATTGTCCTGCCCATTCAGCTGGACGGCGGGAAAGTGAATCCGGAATTTGTAGAGCGGATTGTGCAGACCTTGGGACTGGAGAAAAAGCTGGATGCCCTGCCCAATCAACTCTCCGGCGGCCAGCAGCAGCGGGTGGCCATCGCCCGGGCACTGGCGGCAGCCCCCGCCATTGTCCTGGCAGATGAACCCACCGGCAACCTGGACAGCAAAACCAGCCAGGATGTTCTCAGCCTTTTGAAGGTGACCGGCCAGAAGTTTGCCCAGACCATTGTGATGATTACCCACAACGAGGAAATCGCCCAGCTGGCGGACCGGATTGTCCGCATCGAGGACGGCCGCGTTGTCCATGGATGCTGAGGAGGTGGAGATATGAAGGTTTCCAATGAGAAATGCATCCGCAGGCTCAGCTTCCGATTCCTCCGGGCGAACCGGCGGCGAAATTTCATCGCGGTTTTCGCCATCGCCTTGACGACCCTGCTGTTTACATCCCTGTTTACCATTGTCCTGTCTCTCAATTCCAGCTACGAAACCTACCAGTTCCGCCAGCTGGGGGGCTATGCCCACGGTACCTTTAAGGATGTGTCCCCGGAGCAGACCGAGCGGATTGCGGCCCACCCAAGGGTACGCCAGACCGGCGCGCGGAAGGTCATCGGCATCAGCACGGAGGGGGTATTCGCCAAAATACCGGCTGAAGTCAGCTATATGGATGCCAACTGCACCAAATGGAGCTACGCCACGCCCACCACCGGGCGAATGCCCGCAAATGGGAAGGAAGTGGCCATGGACACGGCGGCCCTGGGGCTGCTGGGGGTTACGCCGGAACTGGGGGCGGAGGTTTCCATATCCTATTCGGTTACGGATAAGGACCAGACGGCTTTTCCCGAGACGGATACCTTTACCCTGGTGGGCTTCTGGGACTATGACGACCTGATGCCGGTCCATTACGTGAACATTACCGCGGACTACGCTGCTTCTATTGAAAGAAAGGCCACGGAAATGGGACTGGAGCCCTTTCGGGTGGATTTGAATGTGATGCTTGCCTCCACTGTGGACATTCGTGGGCAGATGGAGCAGGTGGATACCGATTTGGGCTACACATGGGATAGCTATACCGATTCCAACAGTGTCCGGATTGGTGTCAACTGGGGCTATACCACCGCCCAGATATCGTCCCAGATCGACCCCCAGCTGGTGATTGCCATAGCGGCTTTTCTGCTGCTTGTGATTTTTACCGGTTATTTAATTATCTGCAATATTTTTCAGATTTCCGTCACCGGGGACATTCGCTTTTACGGGCTGCTGAAGACCATCGGCACAACACCCCGCCAGTTAAAGAGCGTCATCCGCCAGCAGGGACTCCTTTTATGCGTTGTAGGCATCCCGGCGGGGCTGCTGCTGGGCTATGGCGTTGGAGCGGTCCTTACCCCCGTTGTTATGGCGAGAACAACCTTCGGTGCCGATGTCACAACCATCAGCGTGTCCCCGTTGATTTTTCTCGGTGCCGCCCTATTTGCCTTGGTTACGGTCCTGTTGTCCTGTTCCCGCCCAGGCCGAATCGCCGCAAGGGTATCGCCTGTGGAGGCCAGCAAGTATACGGAAGCCCCGGGTACAAAGAAAAAACGCCGTGCCACCCGTGGAGCCCAGGTGTATCAGATGGCCTTTGCCAATTTGGGGCGAAGCAAACGGAAGTCTGCCCTTGTCATTGTTTCGCTTGCGCTTTCTGTGGTGCTGCTGAATACTTTGGTCACGTTTACCGGGGGGTTTGACATGGAAAAGTACCTGTCAAAGCAGTCCTGCGCGGATTTTATCGTAAGCTCTCCGGACTATTTCCGCTATAACCGCTCCGAAAGCTACCTTTCTCAGGAGCAGATGGAACAAATCAAGGCAAATACGTCCGCGTCTCTATCCGGCTGCGGCTATCAGCTGCTGGGGGCAACCGGTTGGATGGACGAGGAAGCGTGGCGAATGGAACGGACACGCTACGGCTATCTGGATACCTTGGAAACAGAACTTGCTATGAAACAGCGCCGGGGCACATTGGTTGGTGCCGATGCCCAGATTGAGGGCCTGGACGAAAGCCTGTTTGAAAAGCTGACCGTTGTAGAAGGGGACCTGGCACCGCTGTTCTACGAGGACAGCGACGCGATTGCTTTGGTCGTCCCTACGGACGATTATGGCAACGCGAATATCCCGGCCTTTTACCCGCCGGTTGGGTCTAGCCAAACCATCACCTATGTGGACGACGCTTTCTATATCGACAGCCGAACGGGAGAAAAAGGCAATGAGACCACGCCCAAGGAATTCCTGAAATACCGCATGAAACAGCATGATGTTTCTTATACCATCTGTGCTTATGTCACGGTACCCTTTTCCATGAGCTACCGATATGGTACGCTTGGATACAGCTGCGTTCTGCCTGTGGCGAGATTGGAACGGGACAGCCGACAGAAACCGGTCCCTCTATTCTACCTGCTGGATACTCCGGATGCCGCCTCCGAAGAAGCGGCGGAGCGCTATCTTGCGGAGCTGACAGACGGGGATCTCTCCGGGCTAATGTACGAAAGCAAGGCGACAACCCGGGCGGAGTTTCAGGGCTTTCAGCGAATGTTTCTGCTGCTTGGCGGTTTGCTGTGCGCCATCGTAGGTCTGGTTGGCGTTCTGAACTTTATCAACGCCATTCTGACGGGAATCCTGTCCCGAAGAAAAGAATTCGCTGTTTTACAGGCGGTGGGAATGACCAACCGGCAGCTGGAAACGATGCTGGTTTACGAGGGGCTTTTCTATACCCTTGGTTCTGCCCTGTCCGCACTGGTCCTGTGCGCTGTCGTGGAGCCCCTGCTGGGGGTGCTCTTTGAAAACATGTTCTGGTTTTTTAAGGCACACTTTACGATTCTCCCGGTGCTGGCTGCCATTCCCGTCTTTGCGCTGCTGGGCTGGATGATTCCCGCCGCGGCGCAAAGACAGGTGGGAAAGGATAGCATTGTGGAACGATTAAAGGATATGCAGCTATAGAAAATGTGTATTGGCCCTCTGCCGGAAAATGGCGGAGGGTCAAATTTCTGGGAGCCTTTGCAAAACGGCATATCGTCGTTTTCTTAATAATTTGTTTTTTCTTTTTGTTGACTTGTGTGTTATACTGGAAGCAAATAAGCGAGCAATGGGCCATCTGCGCTTTGCAGGCGGCCTTTTGCGGCGGCAGAAATGCCGCAAAAGGAGTGAAAAGGCTATGCAGCCAAAAATGTGTTCCAAATGTAAGAAAAATGTGGCCGTTATTTTCATCAGCAAGGTGGAAAACGGCGTGACTATGAACGAGGGCTACTGCATCAAGTGCGCCAGAACTCTGGGAATCCCCCAGATTGACCAGGCGGTGAAGCAGATGGGCATTTCCGACGAGGACCTGGACATGATCTCCGACGAGATGAGCAGCATGTTCGGCCAGCGGGACGACTCGGAAGGGGAGGATGACGAGGTAGACAGCCAGACCGCCACCTTCCCCCTGATGAACCAGCTGTTCGGGAACCTTCCCCAGATGCAGCGTCAGCCGGAAAAAAACGAAAATTCCGGAAAGGAACCCAAAAAAGAAAAGAAAAGCAAGCATAAGTTCCTGGATAACTATTGCATGGACCTGACAGCCCGGGCCAGGGCCGGGGAGCTGGACAAGGTGATTGGCCGAGATGTGGAGACCGAACGGGTGATTCAGATTCTCAACCGCCGCCAGAAGAACAACCCCTGCCTGGTGGGCGAGCCCGGCGTGGGCAAAACCGCCATTGCCGAGGGCCTGGCCCAGCGCATTGCCACGGGGGATGTGCCCTATAAGCTGCGGGACAAGGAGGTCTTTCTGCTGGATCTCACCGCCTTAGTGGCGGGCACCCAGTTCCGGGGCCAGTTTGAAAGCCGTATGAAGAGCCTGATTTCGGAAATTAAGGCCTGCGGCAATATTATCCTGGTCATCGACGAGGTTCACAACCTGGTGGGTGCCGGGGATGCCGAGGGCAGCATGAACGCCGCCAATATCCTAAAGCCTCCGCTGTCCAGAGGAGAAATTCAGGTCATCGGCGCGACTACCTTTCACGAGTACCGGAAGTATATCGAAAAGGATGCCGCCCTGGAACGCCGGTTCCAGCCGGTTTCCGTTGCGGAACCCACTATCGAGGAGGCCTGCCAGATTTTGCAGGGTATCTCCAAGACCTATGCCCAGTTCCATGGGGTGTCTATTTCCCCGGAAATTGCCCGGCAGTGCGTGGTTCTTTCGGAGCGCTATATTACGGACCGGTTTTTACCCGATAAGGCCATTGACCTTTTGGACGAGGCCTGTTCTGATGTGAACCTGCGCAGCAAGGAGATTTCCAAGCTGGCAGAGCTGAAAAAGGAGCGGGACGACTACGAGCTGGAGCTCAAGATGCTCAATGATGATGCGGAGAATACGGATTTTGAGCGCCTTGCCACTATCCGCAGCCGTTTGTGCCAGCTGGCGGCGGACATCGAGGCACTGGATAAGGTTCCGGCCCCCGCGGTAACCATGGACAATCTGGCCCGGATTATTGAGCTCTGGACCAAAATCCCCGCCTCCAAAATCAAGGCCCAGGAGTATCAGCAGCTCAAGTCCATGGATGAGCGCCTGAAATCCCATATTGTGGGCCAGGACCATGCCATTGAAGCCGTGACCCGGGCCATCCGGCGGAACCGGGTGGGCATCTCCCCCAAGCGCCGCCCGGTGTCGTTTATCTTTGTGGGTCCCACGGGCGTGGGCAAAACCGAGCTTGTCAAGTGCCTGGCAAACGATATGTTCGACAGTGTGGATGCCCTTGTAAGACTGGATATGTCCGAGTATATGGAGAAGCACACGGTTTCCAAGCTCATCGGTTCGCCTCCCGGCTACGTGGGCTATGATGAGGCGGGGCAGCTGACGGAGACCATCCGCCGCAAGCCCTACAGCGTGGTGCTGTTTGACGAAATCGAAAAGGCCCATCCGGATGTGATGAACATTCTTTTGCAGGTGCTGGATGACGGACGGATTACCGATGCCCAGGGCCGGGTGGTGAACTTTGAAAACACCGTCATTGTTATGACCTCCAACGCGGGCTCCGAAGGCGGTGTCGGCGGCATGGGCTTTGGCCGTACCGATCAGGACCAGGTGAAGGAGAAGACCATGAAGGCCCTGCAGAGCTTCCTGCGGCCCGAATTTTTGAACCGGGTGGACGAAATCATCACCTTTAACCACCTGACGAAGGAGGACTTCCAGAAGATTGCGGACATTATGCTCCGGGAGCTGCGGCAGAGCCTGGAAGCCAGGGAGCTGAGCTTTACCTGGACCGACGAGGTGAGAAGCCATTTGGTGGACAAGGCTTTCTCCGTGACCTACGGTGCCCGGAATCTCCGCCGGACCATCCAGAAGGAGCTGGAGGACCCCATCAGCGAGGCTGTGATTGACAGCTTCGAGCGCCCCATCACCGACATTACCGCCCGGGTGGAGAACGGCGAAATCAAGCTGGACATCCAGGAGGCGTAAGCACCCGAATCCCCTTGATAGCGACAGGCTGAAAACGGGAGCACCGCGAAAAACGGCGCTCCCATTTTTGCTACAGGTCCTCAAATTTGTCCGACAGTGTGTCCGACATTTTCCAGGCGATATCCTCCATTTTGTCCGCGGCCTTGGCGGCCAGCTTCCTGGTGGGGTTCGAGCGGGGCATCATCAGCACCGCAACCATTCCGGCAGCCGCCCCCAGTCCCGCGGAGATGGCCAATCCTTTTACGTCCATGTTCGTTGCCCTCCTTCCTTTGCTGTCTGCAGGGCTAGTATGCCCGGAAAAAGCGTGTCCAAACCGGAAGCTTTTTGCGCTTCGGGCTTTCTTTCCTGGGAAAAATGTGGTATACTGGGAAAAAAGAGAGCCTGGGAGGATAGGGGTATGTCAGTGGACGCATTGCAGGAGAAAATTCGGAAACGGAAATGCGCGCTTATTGTGGATTTGACGATTTTGCCCGGGGCCCTGCCGCCGGAATACGCAGGAGAGCCGTTTTTGGAAGGGTATCGGTGCTATGCCCTGGCGCTGCTGAAGGGCCTTAAGGGGCTTGTCCCTGGGATTCGGCTGCGCATGAGCGCTTTTTCCCTTCTGGGCGGGGCGGGAATTCCGCTCCTTTTTGAGCTTGCCAAGGAGGCCTCTGAGCTGGGCTTTTATGTACTCGTCGAGGCACCGCTGCTGTCCGGACGGGAGCTATCCGAGTTTGCGGCCCAGACCCTTTTGGGGGAAGGCAGCGTTTATCACTGCGATGGGGTCCAGATTCCCTTTTATGCCGGCAGCGACGTGCTGACTCCGTTCCTGCCTTACTGCGAGAAGGAGAAAAAGGACGTTTTCGTCTGCGCCAGAACCCCCAACCGTTCCGCCCCGGAGCTGCAGGACCTGCTTACCGGGACCCGGCTGGTGCATGTGGCGGCGGCGGACCGGGTCAGCCGGTATGCTGCGGGGCTCCAGGGCAAATACGGCTATTCCCGGGTGGCGATTCTGGCCTCCGCCGGGGCACCGGACAGTCTGAAAAATCTGAGAGCCAAATACCCGGGGCTGTTCCTGCTGGCAGATGGACTGGATTATCCCAGCGCCAACCTTAAAAATGTCTCCCTGGCCTTTGACAAGCTGGGAAGGGGCGCAGCCTACTGCGCCGGAGAAATGGTAACCCTTGCCTGGCACCGGGGAGAGAACCCGGACCCCGTTGCGGCGGCGGCAGCCGAGGTAGAGCGCCAGAAGAAGGGCCTGCAGCGGTATCTGACATTCCTGTAATCAAAAATTGGGGCCGCGGTGGTGCAGCCCCAATTTTTTTAGCGGTTTGCGTTTGTCTCAGCTGTGGTGCCTGTTTCGCCGGGCGCGGTGGTCTCCCTGTTGGTGCCGTCTGTGGGCATAGTATCTAAGGGCCCGTTGCCGTTATCCATGGTTGGCTGGGTTTCCGGCTGAGTTGTGGGCACGGTGGTCGCCTGGGTGGTGGCGGGCGTGGTCGTAGGGGCTGTGGTGACGGCAGGGGTGTTTCCGCCCCGGCAGGCTGTCAGAACCACCAGCAGACAAGCCAGCAAAAATAGCATTCCAATTCGCTTTTTCATAATGAATCTCCTCCAAATCTTCTTGATTCAGGGGTATTATTGCCATAAAAACTTGTTTTACGCAGGGAAAAACCGAAATGTAAAAAGATTTTTTTATGGTTGCTATTTTTGACGATTGATTGTATAATAGCTCTGCGTAACAAAAAAATAAAAGGGGAGTACCGCAATGAAAAAATTAACCGTCAAGAAGGACGTGCCCTGCATGGCATGTCTTGCCTGTGTTCAGGCCTGCTCCAATGCCTTCTATAAGGAGTTCAACGAGGACTACAGCTGCATCCGCATTGTTGCCAAGGCAGACGGGGCCAAGCCCAATGTCTGCATCCAGTGCGGCAAGTGCATGAAGGCCTGCGAGCACGAGGCCATTACCCAGAATCCCAAGACCGGCGTTTACATGATCAATAAGAAGAACTGTGTCGGCTGCGGCAAGTGCGTCGAGGCCTGCCCCATGAAGGTCATGGTTCTGAAGCCCGAGAATCCTGCTTCCAAGTGCATCGCCTGCGGCATCTGCGCCAAGGCCTGCCCCATGGGGATTCTGGAAGTCGTCGAAAAGTAATTTTTTTGCAGCGATTGGGCGGCCGTCTCGGCGGCGGCCCAATTGTTGTCTAAGCGGTGAATGCTCCCCAAGTGCGATTCATCTGATTTTGGAGGAAAACAATGAGTAAAGGCGGACATTTTTTAGCACAGAAGCCCGAGAAGAAAACAAAGCCCTGGGTGGTTGTGGTGGCGGTGATTCTGGCCGTGGTGATTTTAATCGGCGCTCTCGGCACCTGGTTCGTTGTTTCGAAAATGAATAAGATTCAGCGGGCGGAAAAGGGAGACAATCAGCTCTCCGCGGACGACCTGAACGGAATGCTGGTGGAGGACGATACCGCCACAGAGGCAACCACGGCTCCTACGGAGACAACCGTCCCCAAGGAGACCAGCCCGGACTATGGCAAGACCGGCAAGGTGATCAATGTACTGCTCGTCGGACAGGACGCCCGGGAGGGCGAGGAGAGCAAGAACGCCGATACCATGCTTCTGGTGACGGTCAACAAAGAGACCAAGAAAATCAATATGACCTCCTTCCAGCGGGATACGCTGGTCTATATTCCCACAGTTTACGACACCAACGGAACCCCGCACAGCGGCCGGACCAAGATGACCCTGGCCTATGCCCTGGGCTATAAGTGGGGCGGCGACCTGGGTGCCATGGAGATCATCGACAAGGTCATCGAGCGGAACTTCGGTGCCATTGTGGATAAGAACATCGAGGTCAATATGGAGGCCTTTGATGCCTGTATCAATGCCCTCCACGGTGTGGACATTGAGCTGAACGCGGACGAGGTGAAGTACCTCAACGACTACTTCAAGGATTATCCGGAGCGTGTCTACAAGGAAGGTGTCAACAAGCTGGACGGCTGGGCCGCCGAGATGTACGCCCGGACCCGCCACTCCACCAACGCCGACAACGACTTCAACCGTACCAACCGCCAGAGGGCGGTGGTGGCCGCGGTTCTGGAGAAGGTCAAGTCCATGAGCCTGCTGGAAATCAACAGTCTGATTGATGAGCTTCTGCCCATGGTCCTGACGGACATGACCAATACCGACATGACGACCTATGTCGCGGAGCTTCTGCCCCTCCTGCCGGAGATGACCCTGGAGTCCCTGCAGTGTCCCAACGCGGATATGGATATGTATGGCAAGACCATCGACCTGTTTGGAGACGGCCAGGAACACGCCGTGCTGTACTTCGATGAAGCCAAGGCAAAGTCCATTGTAACGGCCATTACGGAAGCCGACTGATTTTCAAAGGGGCTACTGGAAAACAACCTGTCATTGCTTTCGGTGACACGCTTTTCTGGCAGCCCCTTTTTGGAAAGGAAAAGGGTATGAATAATCTATTGATGTACAATATTCCCCCGGAGAAGTCCAGAAAAATTAAGGCAATCGCCTTGCAATTGGGCTTTCGAATCCGTGTGGTAAAGCCGGAGGAGTTTGGACAGAGCGTTGGCTGTCTTGCGGGCCTTCCGGAAACCCAGGTCCAGGGCGGGGGAGAGGCGTTTTCCGACGAAATGCTGGTGCTCTGCGGTGTAGAGGGTCCCGCCTTCCACAGCTTTTTGGCCCAGCTTCGCGCCAAGAAGGCCCCGGTCACGCTGAAAGCGGTTCTCACGGAGCACAATGCCGCCTGGTCCTCCTCCAAGCTCCATGAAAATCTTACCCAGGAGCATGAGGCCATGCGCGCCTCCGGAAAAAGCGCCCACGCCTGATAAAACGTACTTTCAAAGCGCCTTCCGTACCCAAACGGAGGGCGCTTTTGCTATGCATGTCCCGCCGGGGGCGGGCATAGACTGCACAAAGGAGGCGATGGATTTGGAGGCTTCGTGGCAGTCGTTTTTACATACGCTGCCCCTGTGGATGCGGGAGGACGTGGATCGGCTGGGAAGGGATGCCCTGCGGCAGCTGCGGCTTCGTCTGGGCGCACCGCCCAGGCTGGAATTCGGGAGCGGGAGCTGGTGTCTTGCCAGGAAGGTCACCCAGACGGACCTGGATTTCTGCGTCAACGCCGCCAGCGACTATTCTCCCTGGTCCGCCGTTTCTACCCGCTATGGCTTTCTGACCCTGCCCGGCGGGCATCGCATGGGCCTGTGCGGCAGGGCCATCCAAAAGGAGGGGGAGATTACGGGCTTCCGGAACGTGACCTCCGTTTGCCTGCGGGTTGCCAGGGATTTTCATGGGCTTGTGCCCCCGGAGTGCTGCCAGTGGGGGTCCATCCTGATTCTCGGGGCCCCCGGCTGGGGAAAAACCACCCTTCTGCGGGACCTGTGCCGGGGATTGTCCACCCAATATTCCGTAGCCGTGGTGGATGCCCGGGGGGAGCTGTTTCCACCGGGGTTTTCCCAGGGCCAGGGGGTGGACGTGCTCACAGGGTGCGGGAAGGAAGCGGGCATCGAGATGGTTCTCAGAACCATGGCCCCCGACTATATTGCACTGGACGAGGTGACGGCGGAACGGGATGCCCGGGCCCTTGCGCAGGCGGTGGGCTGTGGGGTCAAGCTGTTGGCCACGGCCCATGCCGAGCGCATGGAGGACCTGCGCCGCCGCCCCTGCTATCGGGGGCTTGCTGAGGGCGGCATTTTTGACACCGTCCTGCTTTTGTCACGGGACAAGACCTACCACAGGGAAAGGATGGAAGCATGGAGTACAAATGGTTTGGAGCAATCCTGGTCATCGGCGCCTGCGGGGGCTTCGGCTTCGCGGTAGCCGGGGAGGCCCTTCGGCGGGAAAAGCTGCTGCGGCAAATGCTGGAAAATCTGGATTTTATGGAAAGTGAAATCCGGTATCGACTGACGGCGCTTCCGGAGCTGTTTCAACTCTGCGCCCTGCGCTCCGGGGGAACATTGCGGCGGCTGTTTCTGGACCTTGCCGGAGAGCTGGACAAGCACACGGCCCCCAGGGTGGAGACTTGCCTCCGTGCAGCTCTTGACAGGCAGCCGGGCATCCCGGCGCGGGTGCGGGGCATCGTCTACCAGCTGGGAAAATCCCTGGGCCGCTTTGACCTGCCTGGGCAGCTCCAGGGAATCGAGGCCGCGAAGGCGGGCTGCAAGCGGGAACTGCGGGATTTGGAGCGGAACCGGGAGCAGCGGCTGAGAAGCTACCGGACATTAGGGCTTTGCGCCGGGGCCGCCCTGGCAGTGCTGCTGATATGACCCATGGACATCGACCTGATTTTTAAAATTGCCGCTATCGGAATCATTGTCTCCATCTTAAACCAGGTGCTCTCCCGTTCCGGTCGGGAGGAGCAGGCCACCATGACCACACTGGCGGGCCTGGTGGTGGTACTGATGATGATTGCCCAGAAAATAGCGGAACTGTTCGACTTGGTAAAGACCTTATTTGATTTCTGATGGAACTGTTTTGGAAAAGTTTCGGCGTGATTTTGACGGCGGCTCTGCTGGAGCTGGCCCTCAAAAAGCAGGAAAAGGACCTGGCGGTGCTTTTGACGGTGGGCGTGATTGCCATGGCGGCGGCCGCGGCGATGCAGCTTTTAAAGCCGGTGCAGGCCCTTTTGGAGGAGCTGCGGGCGCTGGGGAACTTAAAGCAGGAAAGCCTGACCCTGCTTTTCAAGGCGGCGGGGCTGGGCCTTTCCGCGGAGCTGGGGAGCCTTGTCTGTGCCGACGCGGGAAACGAGGCCCTGGCAAAGCTCATCCGTTTTCTGGGAAGCGCTGCCATTGTCTGCCTGTCGGTTCCCATGTTTACGGCGCTCATGGACTGTATTGTGGAAATGGTGGGGGTGTCGTGAGGAAACTATTGGCGCTTTTCCTGCTGGCGGTACTGCTGGTGATGCCGGTGTCCGCGGAGATCGCGGCACCGACGGTGCCGGAGGCGGGGCAGAAGCTGATGCCCCGAGAGACGGAGAACTTCTCCCAGGGCCTGCGGCATATTCTTAAGGAGCTGCTGCCCATTCTGCAGCCGGAGCTTACTCAGGGCCTGCGGACGGGAGCGGGGCTTGTTGCCGTGTGTGTGCTGCTGTCGCTGCTGCGTTCCGGCAGCCCGGAGATTGCCCGGACAGCGGACCTTGTGGGGGCCGTCAGCATCGGGACGCTCCTCTTTGCCGGGGCGCACACCATGATTCGGCTGGGGGCGGATACGGTGACCCAGATGAGCGAGTATGAAAAGCTCCTGCTTCCCGCGGCCACCGCGGCCATGGCCGCCCAGGGCGGCCTCAATTCCGCCACAGCCCTCTATGCGGGCTCCGCACTGTTTAATACGGTTTTGAGCGCCCTGCTGGTGCGGCTGCTGCTTCCGGTGCAATACCTGTATCTGGCAACGGGGACGGCGGAGGCGGCGCTGGGAAGCGATGCCCTGAAAAATCTGAAAAAGACCATGAAGGATCTGATCTTTTGGTGCATGAAAACGCTGCTGTCCCTGTTTACCGCCTATCTCGGCATCACCGGGGTGGTCAGCGGCACCACGGACGCGGCGGTGGTAAAGGCGGCGAAAACCACCATTTCCACTGTCATTCCCGTGGTGGGAGGCATTCTCTCCGATGCCTCCGAGGCGGTGCTGGTGGGGACGGGGCTTCTGCGCAACGCCGTGGGCATCTATGGGATTCTGGCGATTCTCGCGGTATTTTTGGGTCCCTTCGGGAGAATCGGCGTGCAGTTTTTGATTTTAAAGGGGGCCGCCTGCCTGTGCGCCATCTTCGGCAGCAAGCATGACACGGAGCTCATTGACGATTTTTCCGAAGTCATGCGGATGCTTTTGGGCATGACGGGGGCCATGTGTCTGCTGCTGCTGGTAAGCTCGGTGTGCTTTCTCAAGGGGGTGGGGTAGTGGCAGGGCGGTATGTGCTCTCCCTGATTGCGGCGGCGCTGATTGGCGGAATCCTCACGGGGCTGTTTCCCGGAGGGACCGGCGGGAAGCTGCTCAAACTCCTGTGCGGGGTGTTCCTTTTAACGGCTGTGCTGCAGCCCCTGGGGACGCTGCGGCTTCCGGACGTGGACCGCTGGCTGGCTGCGCTTGACGAGGAGGCCCAGGCAGCGGCGGAAACGGGGACGGATTACTTGCGGACGCAGAAGCGGCAGGTTCTATTGGAGCGCCTGGAAGCATATATCTTGGACAAAGCGTCGGAGCTCGGGATGGACCTGACGGTGGAGCTGACGCTTGACCGGGAAGACTGCCCGGAGGCCGCGGCGCTGAAAGGAAGCTATACGGCGTTCCAGAAATCCCGCCTGGAGGCGCTGCTGGAAACGGAGCTGGGGATTCCAAAGGAGTGTCAGAGGTGGGACGAGGAGAGCTGAAGGAATTTCTGAAAAAGAACCGCTATGTGCTTCTGGTGCTCCTGTGCGGCCTGGTGCTGCTGTGCTGGCCCCAGGGGAAACGGCAGACCCAGCAGGACATACCGCGGCAGACGGAGCAGACAGAGAGTCTGGAACAGAGGCTGGAGAAGATTTTGAGCCAGGTATCCGGTGCCGGGACGGTCCGGGTGCTGCTGACCCAGGCGGAATCCGGCGAGACCATCTACCAGACGGACGATACGGAATCCACACAGGAGAACGGAAGCAGTCTGCGCCGGGAGACGGTGCTGGTCTCCGATGGGAGCCGCCAGCAGGCGGGCCTGGTCCGGCAGACCCAGGCACCGGTTTACCGGGGGGCCGTGGTGGTCTGCCAGGGCGGCGACACAGCACCGGTCAGGTTGGCCATTGTGGAGGCGGTGGCCGGGGTAACCGGACTTCCGAGCAATCGAATTACGGTGTTAAAAATGAAGTAGGGGGGCTTTCTTGTGAAAATCTGGAAGAAGAATCTGATTGCGGCGGCGATTCTGGTGACGGTCTGTGCCGGAATCTACGTAAACTGGCTCTATGCGGGAGACCGGCAGACCCAGTCGCTCAGCGACACGCTGGATACCCAGAAGGTCATGAGCGACGACGGCCTGGAGGTCACGGAGGATATGGCGGCCATTATGGCAGGGGAGGACCCCACCACCACGGCGGACAGCTATTTTGCTGCGGTGCGCCTGTCCCGGCAGCAGGCCCGGGACGATGCCATTGCCCTTTTGCAGGAGGCGGCCAGCATTTCCGGGGACAGCAAGGCGGCGGAGTCCGCGGCGGACCTGGAGGACATTGTCCAGACCGCCCTCAGCGAAGCCCAGATTGAAAGCCTGATCATCGCCAAGGGCTATGCCGACTGTGTGGCCTATATGACAAACGACGGAATCTCCGTTGCGGTGTCTGCCCCCGAGGGCGGGCTGCAGCAGCAGGATGTGGCCGTGATTGCGGATGTGGTCATGAGCCAGTCCGGCTTCGGGTTGGAAAGCATCCGTGTGGTGGAGGTCGCCTGAAACATGCCGCTTGCTTCTTTGGGGGCAAGCGGCATTTGCTATGAAAATTTGTTCGAAATGGAGAAAATGGAGCGGTTTTTCCCGGGTTTTACGGGAAAAATAGGGGTGGAAATCCGGCTGCTTTTATGGTATTATATCCTAAACGAGCTATGGAAAGGAGAAAACGGCAATATGAACCTGCTGCAAAGCGTGCTGTATGGCTTCCTGTCTGGCGCGGCGGAAATCCTGCCGATTTCTTCCCGGGCCCATGGAATCCTGCTCCTCAAAATCTTCGGCACCTCCGGAAACAGCAACCTCATGCTGCTTTTGCTGCACGCGGCGCTATTGGCATCCCTCTATGTCAGCAGCCGCAGCCACCTGACCCGGATGCGCAGGGCGCTGGCCCTGGCGAGGATTCCCAAGAAAAAGCGCCGCCGCCCGCTGGATATCAAGAGTCTGATGGATTTTCGGCTGGTCAGGACCATGTCGCTGCCCATCATTCTGGCCTATTTCTTCTATAATTCCCTGTCCGGTCTGGCGGGGAGCCTGCTTGCCATGGCAATTTTCCTGTTCCTCAACGGCCTGATTCTGTACATCCCCCAGTTCCTGCCCACCGGGAACAAGGATTCCCGCAGCATGAGCCGGGTAGAGGGCCTTTTGATTGGCCTGGGCGGCGCGCTGTCGGTGCTGCCCGGAATTTCCGGTATCGGGGCCATGGTGTCGGTCAGCTCTGTGTGCGGCGTGGACCGGAAGTATGCCCTGGATAACGCGCTGATTGTCAGCATTGTGCTTTCCGCCGCCGTTGTCGTAAACGATGCCGTTCGGCTGGTTTCCAACGGGCTGGATGGGGTGACCTTCCGCGTGGTGCTGATTTATCTGCTTTCCGCCGCCGCCAGCTTCCTGGGAGGGCTTCTGGGCGTGCGGCTTCTGCGGAAAATCGCCGGGGAGCACAGCTTCTCTTTGTTTGCCTTTTACTGCTGGGGCCTTTCCCTATTTACATTCTTTTTGAATCTTATCGCCTGATTGGAGGAGTTTCCATGGCACAAAAGAAGCCATCTAGCCGCGCGGATGAAGCCGCGGCCAAATCCAAAACAAAACCTGCCGCTGGGAAACCCAGCGGCAAATCTGCCCCTCCGAAGAAGCGGGCTCCGGAAAAGGTGAAGAAAAGCAATCAGGATTTCGCGGGGGGCTTGGCACCCAACGTGCTCTTTGCCGTGCTCAGCGCCGTCTTGTTTGTGCTGTTTTTGGTGATTGCCATCAATCCCGACGGGGCATTGCTCAAGGCCATGAAATCCGTCATACTGGGCCTTCTGGGCCAGGTGGGCTTTTATTTCTCCATCCCGGCCCTGGTGTACCTGTTTATCATCCAGACCTTCGGAAGAAAGCACGCTCCCGCCATGCGCAGCATCTGCCTGATTGCTTTTGTCTTCTTCTGCGGCAGCATCTACCATCTGGCGGTTCAGAAGCAGGGCATGGCCCAGGGCTTTGCCGTCATTGCCGACCTCTACACCGGCGGCCTGGATGGCCGCACCGGCGGTGTGCTCTGCGGGGGCCTGGCCATGCTGATTCGCTGGGCCTGCGGCAATGTGATTTCCTACCTGATTCTGGCCCTTGCCGCCCTGCTGACCCTACTCGGCTCCATGCAGATTACCATTCCCAGCATTATCCGGGCCATTGCCAACCGGCCCAGAGAGCAGTGGGACGAGGAGGAAGAAGAGGAGGATTATATCGAGCCCGCCGCGGCGGTTGTCAATCACCTTGCCAATAAGCGCATCGAGCAGAAGCGCAAAAAGCTTACCCCGCCTGTGGAGGCCCCGGCGCTTCCGGAGGAGACGTCCCGGGAGGCACCCCGGCCCAGAAAGCAGCCGAAGCAGGAGCCCCAGCGGGAGCCCCAGCGGGAGCCTGCCGTACCCCAAACGCCCAAGCAGGACCTGGGCGTGCCGTCCCGGGCCGCGGACGTGATGAATACCGCGGGCCTGGACATTGATTCGCCCCTCTATCCCGCGGCACCTGTCCCGGAGCGGGGCGTTCCCGTGGAAAAGGAGCCGGAGGAGCTGGAACGCCCGGTTTCCCGCCCGGAGCCCATCCCCCGGGAGATGCCGAAGCTCACCAGAAAGCCAGAGCCTGTTCCCGAAAAGCCCGCCAAGCAGACCGCAGTGAAGGAAGCGCCAAGCCAGGCCAAGGAAGCGGAGACCGGGGAGAAGCCCGGAAAGGTCACCACCAAGGAGGCGGCCGAGTCCGCCCGCCAGGTTGCGGCGGAGATTGCCCAGACCAAGGAGACCCCCCAGGCGGCCTACAGCTTCCCGCCCCTGGATTTGCTGCGCCGCCCCGTAGGGGCCAGCACCGACGGAACCGAGGAGATGCGGGAAAATTCCAGACGGCTCAACGAAACTCTGGCCAGCTTCCACATCGATGCCCATATCATCAATGTCACCCGGGGCCCCAGCGTTACAAGGTATGAGGTGGAGCTTGATAAGGGTGTGCGGCTGAGCAAGCTGACCTCCTGCGCCGATGACATTGCCCTGAGCCTGGGGGCTTCCGGCGTTCGGATTGCCGCTGTTCCCGGCAAAATCTCCATTGTGGGCATTGAGGTTCCCAACCGCACCGTGACTACGGTCTCTCTGCGGGAGGTGGTGGATTCTCCGGAGTTTGCCAGAGCAAAATCCAAGTCCTCTTTCTCTGTGGGCAAGGATATTGGCGGCAACTGCATTGTGGGCAACATTGCCAAAATGCCCCATATGCTCATCGCCGGTACCACCGGTTCCGGTAAATCTGTGTGTATGAATTCCATTATCATCAGCCTTCTGTACAAGGCCGGGCCTGAGGATGTCAAGCTCATTATGGTGGACCCCAAAATGGTGGAGCTGGGCATTTATAACGGCATTCCCCATCTGCTGATTCCCGTAGTCACCGACCCCAAAAAGGCCGCCGGTTCCCTGCAATGGGCAGTCACGGAAATGCTGAGGCGGTATAAGCTCATGTCTGACGTGGGAGTTCGGGATCTGGAATCCTACAACAGCATTATGATGTCTGAAGAGGACGGCCAGAAGCTGCCCCAGATTATCGTCATCATCGATGAGCTGGCCGACCTGATGTTGGTGGCCGCCAAGGAGGTGGAGGACTCCATCTGCCGCATTGCCCAGATGGGCCGTGCCGCCGGAATGCACCTGATCATCGCCACCCAGCGTCCCTCCGCCGATGTGATCACCGGCCTGATGAAGGCAAACATTCCCTCCCGTATTGCCTTCTCCGTGGCCTCCGCCATGGAATCCCGGATCATTCTGGATACCCAGGGCGCGGAAAAGCTGGTAGGCAAGGGCGATATGCTCTATGCCCCCATCGGCTGCGGCAAGCCCCTGCGGGTCCAGGGCTGCTTTGTCACCGACAGCGAGGTGGAGGCAGTGGCCGGGTTTGTGAAAGAACACTATCTTGCGGACTATAACCAGCAGGTATTGGAGGAAATCGAGAAAAAGGCCCAGCAGACCGGAAAATCCGGCAAGGGTGCCTCCGCCCCGGACCCGGAACCCACGGATGCCGAGCTGGAGGGGGACGAGATGCTCCCCGCGGCGGTGGACGTGATTCTGGAAACGGGACAGGCATCCGTCTCCATGCTTCAGCGCCGGTTAAAGCTCGGCTACGCCCGGGCCGCCCGGATTGTGGACGAGATGGAGGAAAAGGGCATCGTCGGCCCCTTCCAGGGCTCCAAGCCCCGAGCCATCCTGATCACCAAAGAAGAATGGGCCGCCCGCAACGGCGACATGCCGGAGGACGGGCCATTGTCGGAAAACTAAGGAATACAGGAACCCCGGGCAGATGCTTTAGAATCTGCCCGGGGTTTTCGATATACAACAAAAACGGCGGCAAAATCGCCGCCGTTTTGTGATTGGTTGGTTACTTTAAAATCCCGCTGATGTCCTTTTCCGCCAGGGTGAAGGTCACCGTCTCGCCGTCATGGGTCAGGGTAAAACTGCCGGTGCCGGAGGACAGAAGGTCGGAGAGGGTAAAGTCAGACTGGGCCCTGTTGGTGACGAACCGGATCCCCGTAATGCCCTGGGCCTCCAATTGGCGAAGGCTCTCGGTGGTGCCACGGAGGGAGGCGGTGTCCGCCTGGACGGTGACGGTGAGCACCCCGTCCTTTTGCTGCGCCTGGTAAGTCAGGCTCTGGCCCTCAGGGCCGGTGACCCAGTAGGGGCTTTGCTGGTTGGGTACCTGGGTGTTCTGCTGGGTGGTCGCTTCAAGCTTGGTGCCCTTGGCCGTCCGGGTGTCCGTAACGGTGCAGCCAGCATGGGCGCAGACTGCGGTTTCCGTGCCGTCGGCATCCAGGGTGGCATCATTGTTGTAAGCATAGGTTTCAAACAGATGCCCCAGCTTGCTGCCCGCTTTGGTCCGGGTGTCGGTTGCGTCGCAGCGTTCACACTTGGCGGTCTCCGTGCCATCCTGGGTGCAGGTGGCATTGTTGTCGTAGATGTAAGCGCCAAACTGATGATTCAGCGCCGGGATGGGTTCCGTTCTGGTGTGGGCTGGATTCTTTGTACAGGTGTAGGTCCTTACCCCTGGGGTGGTACAGGTGGCAGGAGTGGTCACCTCACCAGCGTTCCAGGAATGATCGCCCTTTTGGCCTTCGATGGTTCTGTCAGGTGTGTCCGTATTGATATTCTTACCGGGCTCGTATATCTGGATGGATCCCTCTACTGTCAAATCAGAGGTATTGGGGGAGACTTCATTTCCATCCGTCATATAGTAGCCGCCGTTGCCGATAGCCGCACCTTTGTGCCAGTTTTCATTTGCCCTGCCGCCCTGTACCTTCACCTGCGCGTCACCGGAAATCGTGACATCGCCGCCGCTACCGCTACCTCCGCAGCCGATACCGGCACCGCCGATGCCGCCCTGGGCTGTGACCTTGCCGCCCTCGATGGTAATGCCCTCGCCGCCGCCTGCGTAGCCGCCGCCGATACCGGCACCAGCATCGCCACCAGTGGCGGTTACCTCGCCGTCGGAGATGGTAATGTTACTGCCGCAGGTGCCTTCTCCGCCGCCGATACCGGCACTGCCGTAGCCGCCGGTGGCTTCTACATTGCCGCCTTCGATGGCAATGTTACTGCCGATGCCTCCGTGACCGCCGCCGATACCGGCACCACCATCGCCACCAGTGGCGGTTACCTTGCCGTCGAAGATGGTAATGTTACTGCCGCTGCCTCCTTGACCGCCGCCGATACCGGCACCGTTGAAGCCGCCGGTGGCTTCTACCTTGCCGCCTTTGATGGTAATGTTACTGCTACTGCCGCTGCCTGCGTAGCCGCCGCCGATACCGGCACCCTTGAAGCCGCCGTTGGCCTTGAGGCTGCCATTATCCTGATTGGTATCCGTAATGGTCAGGGTGCCGCCGTTGGTCTTTTCCACACCGGCGTAGTTCGTGCCGCTTTGAACCGTGTTGGTTCCGTCCAGCTCGATGTTTACGTTGCCTTGGCCGGATGTAGTGATGGCCGCCTTTCCCGTGGCGCTGGTGTCAATGTTGACATTCTCCAGGGTCACGTTGGCGGTGGCGTTTTCCGCCGCTGTGATGGTGACAGTGTTGCTAGTCGTTCCGCTGCTGGTGATGACGGGATTATCGTCTACTGTTGGGGCACCACTCCCCTGGGTAACGGTCTGGGCCGTATCCGGAGCAGCATTGACAGTAATACTGCCGTCTTTCAGATCCCATTCGGCCGCCAGAACAAAGCTGGGGATAAAGGCCCCCAGCAGCACCAGGGACAGCAGCCGTGTCGTTATTTTTTTCATAAATATCATAAATATTCCTCCTTACGCCGGAAGGGGTCTTGTCTTGTACACTATAAGTATAACAAACAAAAGCCCGGGATTGCAAGGCTTTTTTCAATTTTGGAAGTCCTTACAAAATGGGGAGAAGCTTTTTGTACAATTCTTAGAAAGTGTCAGATTCCGCTTCTTTTTGATGAAACAGTCGGTGATAGTTCTCTCATAACTTTAAGAATTTAGGACGGCGGGGCGGCTATCAGCCGCCCGAAAGCCCACGGGACAGAGTGCTACAGATGAACGTATACCTTACCGGGCAAACCCCTAGCCTTCTCCTGCTGGAGAAGGTGCCCGCAGGCGGATGTGGAGGGGACACCTTGCG
>USQL01000028.1 GCA_900556935.1 uncultured Eubacteriales bacterium
TTGGCATCAGTAGAAGAAATGGGCCGGAAAGGCAAAAAATGTGTTTGAGGCGCAGCTTGAACGCAACAAAATTAAAGGTTTGTTGCACTACGCAAATTTAAATAGGACCGCTGTCACACCCGAACAGCCGGAGGAGGGAACCCCCGCCCCCTCCCTCCGGCTATCCAGGTGGACAGCGGTCTTTTTGCGTTTGCTGGTGAACAGTTAGAAAACACAGACGGTTAACCGTGAGTGAAGTTCCGGAACAGTCTCCAGCCCAGAGTTACCACCAGGATAGCACCGGCCACGGTCAGAGCGGTAGGCAGCACAGAACCAATAGCACTAAGCATGTTATTGGCAGTGGTAGACAGAGCGGTGGTCAGAGCGGAAGTAACAGTATCCACAGTAGTAACAGTCTCGGAAAGCATAACAGCGCCCATAGACTTTCTCCTTTCTTACCAGCTCGACACCCAGCGGGCGAAAGCCAGTACAATTTTATTTATCAAGTCCGTGACAACCCCCACAAAAAGGCCAAGCACGAAACCGGATAACAGGACAGTGAGGTTAATCGCATAAACAAAATCATCAAGTGCCATAGCGACCTCTTAACAGATGTAAACCGACAAGCGTACCACAGATGAGGAAAGAACCAAACATTACGGCTTGAAACAAAGAGTTCGTACCACGTTGAATGACTTCCAGATAAACCGGAGCAGTTGGCTCCGTGGTAGGCTCAGTAACATAAATGATAATCGGCCCGGTTGATTCAGTCGGTTCCGAAGGGTCCGCAGCTGCCTGATCAGTGGCAGCGGGCAGCTCATCAGCAGCGTCGGCCCAAGCCGCTGGAGCCAAAAGGAGAAGGACAGCAGCCAAAATCAAGAGGATGCAGAGGGAATCAAAAGTCATACGAGCTTTCCCCCAAAGATAGATAGTATTCATCTGCAGCACGGCAGACGGCATCAGACCAAGGGTCATAGTCTGCAATGGGATCATAATCTTCGGGCGGTTCATCCAAAAGAGGAAGAAAAACATCATCCATGATCAAAGCCCTCCACGACGCCCTCCACGACAGTACGGGCGGCATCAGAAATAACCTGAATAAGAGAAGCTGCAGCAGGAGTAGAACCACGTTCAGAATCATAAAAGAGGAGAGCATGTTCAATATATTGAAGTTGCGCAGCAGAGAAAACAAAGTGAACTTTATTATGACGGACCGAAAAGCTATTACAGTATTCAAGAGAGTTTTCCATAATTATCCTCCTTCAGCTCCTCAAGCTGCTTCTTCATGCTTTCAAATTCACGTTTCAGACGTTCATACTTCGGCGACGGCCTGATAGAACGTTTACCAAGTTCCCGTACCAAATCATCAACCCCAAAGATCTTAAGGTAGCAGTCCAAGGCATTCCCGGCCTGATTGATAACATAATTTGAAAGGTGCCAAAGGTTATATTCAACGCCTGGAGCTGACCAGCAGCGGATACGCTGCACAGTCTGTAAAAAATTTTCCCAGTACTCCGTCATAGGCCAGCGGGACATATTCATATCATCCTGTGGCTCCACGTATCGCAGATAATTACAGAGGACACCGCAGAAATGAGAACCCAACGTGTCACCAGGCATTCCAGTGAGAAAGCCTGTAGCGATATCATCACGCATCTGCATTTCAACACGGACCCAGTGACCTTCAACGTCTTGTTCCGCTGCCTTATCATAAATACGAATCAGCATATCAGACTTTTTCGAACCATGGTAAATCGTAGTGCCTTCGCTGCCATAGTCAACTTCCCATGTCCGGGACTTACTGACATAGTGGTGATCGTCCGTATCATCCCGCAAAACGTCGATATCCAGTAAGCCAGTATGATCATCAAAGGCAACATCCAAACGGGTGATGTTATAGGCATCATCCAGAATCACAGCAAAGAGGTCATCCCAGGAGCTGGTTGAATATGTCTCAAAGGCACGGCAGCCCTTGCCGGACATATCCACACAGATACCCATATCGTCCCGGCCATCATAAAGGATGCTAATTCCTTCGAAGGTCATCATAGAGCGGTAACCATTCCGGCCCCTGGGCATATCCTCAAGCGTGACGGATTCCAGACCCAGAAGGGAGATAAGGGACCCGATTCCGTCACATTTTGTTGTAAAAGTGAGCCAGTCATAAAGAATACAGTTTTCCATTAAAAAATTCACCCCTTGTAAATCATACCCCCCTGTTAGTGGGAGGGGGGTCACCGGAACTGCAACCCACAAGTTCCGGCAACCTGTAAAATTCACGGTTGGGGTACGTCTCACGACCAGCCCAAAAAAGTTTTAATCTGACACAAAACGTTTCAGGTCTCCAAAAGCGATCATAAGCTCTGTGAACTGCGTTCGAAGAGCGTCCTGTGTTTTACGGATATACTTCACGTCATCCTCAATGGATTCCAGCCTGTCAGATGCTTCCAGAAGCTCGACAAGCTGAGAGTAGGGAATCAGTACTTGCGGGTCAAACGGGGCACGTACAGGCCCAGAGACCCTTTTCGGACGGGCTACCATCAGTCGGCCAGTTCTTCATAGCCCATGAGCTTGCCTTTCTGGTTGAAGCGCAGGTCATAGGTGGCGTTCAGCTTCGGCTTAAAATCCGGGAACTTTTCGGAGGAGAAGAAAATTTTAATCGCTTCGGCTCCCTCCAGACCGTCCTGCTTTTCATGATTCAGGACGAAGCAAGAATAACCCTTGACCGTTCCGCCCTCCGTTGTCTTCATGTCTACGTACCTGTAGCCAACGAGTTCAAACATTGGTGTGTACCTCCTTGAATAAGTTTATATCCATTTGGATATTATAGAAGAATTATATATCTGTTTGGGGATAAAGTCAATATACCCGATTGGAAATATGCTAAAATTTGAAAGAAACCTCAAGGAGAGAACAAAATGGCGTATTTAACAAGAATCAGGGACATAAGAGAAGATCACGATATGACACAACAAGAGTTAGCAAATCTTCTCAAAACAACTCAACCTCAATACCACAGATACGAAACAGGCGAAAGAGACTTACCTCTTGATAAACTTGTTTTGCTATGTAGGTACTTCAATGTTTCAGCTGACTTCGTTTTAGGACTACCGGAAGGAATGCCTTACAGCCACAGCAAAACAAAAAGAAAGTAGGGAAGAACCATGACAGAAGAAGAACTTGCATCATTGAATCAGCTCCTACTCACAATTCGAAAAGAATATATAGGCCCCATCAATAACTACCTGAAAATACAATTCAATGAAATAGCAAGATTCTTCAAAACAGTGATTCAATGGCTGGTAACTATTTGGAATGAAAGAATTCCAGATACATTTATCATTACGAAAGAACAGTATGTAATTTTGGTGATTGCATGTCTAATTCTGTGCTTCCACCGAGATAAAAAGAAAAAAGAAGCAAAACAAGAATATAAACAACAAGTAATCAATGAAGCAAAGAAATTGAACCAGCTCAAACAAACCATGCCGAAAGGCCCCAAAATATTGGGGAAAAACTGGTATCCGACAGGCTGGACATATAACGAAGCAAAAAAGCTATGGGAACCCCCCGACTTTCTCAGCGAAGAAGCAAAAGACCGTTGGGTCTGGGACCCAGAAAAAGAGATATGGATTGACCTTTACAAGAACAAACAGTAGCGCAGCCCTGGTGCCAGAAAAACTCCCCTCCGGATTGTCCAGAGGGGAGCGCTTTTATTCTGCCTTTTTTTGTGGGCGCATAAATGAGAAATGAAAATCTTTCAGGATTCCGAGAGGCTGCATGGAAAAGGGCAACATCCGGCCGCTGCTTGGCCCCGAAAATTTTATCGGAAGTCGAAGGAACTATGTCCCCCGTAAGAATGCTGTCCATCTGATTTCCGACAGAAAAAACGCCACTTCAAAAATAATTTTCCTAGGCTCAGAAAAATGAGCTACGGAAAATTTTGGGTGATGCAAGCATCACCCAGGCAAAGCCATTTTTGAATTGTCTTTTTTTCAGTCTTTCAGCAGCTGGACACCCTTCTCACAGTAGACACAGCACCTCCGGCTCCCATCTAAAATTTTCGGGGCCTGCGCTGGTCGCTACGGATGAATCAGAACGGAAGCCCTGGTCAGGTCAAATACATTTCTCCCGTTCCAGCGGGAGCTGCTGCCCACCGGAGTAGAAAAAAGTCAGGACCTAGAGTAACAGCACCCAGCTACCGGGCACTCCGGAGCGCTGCCATGCCTGGGCACCAGGGCTGCGCTTTTCAGCTGGTCCCGTGCTGACCGGGAATGTATTCCCATTCCTTCGGTGCAGGCCGGGGGCCATCTTTGACAGAGGAGTAGGGGAGGGAGGTCCCGGGAGCTGCTACCGTGATGCCGGGGCAGGGAAGAAGCCAGGCACGCACAAAGGCACAAAACAGCAACTTGCACAAAGAACGCCAGGATAAAAACCGTAAAAAGCAATGGCAGCAGAGCTGAAAAAGCCCTCATGAACGCCGCTGCCATCAGTGTCATTTGTGAAAAGTAGCCAAATCAAGTATTTACACCTGTAAAAAGATCTTTGAAGTCTTTCCAAGATTCCAAGATAAAACGATATGTGAATAACCCAGCACTGAAGAAGCCACCGCAAAGAAAAAAATATTCCTTAAGAGAAAAAATTGAGGAAATAGGCATCTGATAGGTACGACAAAAAGCAAAAACAACAAAGAAAACATAGAAGAGATGCACAGCCAATTCTATGAAAAAGAAAATCTTGTATCGTTTGGTAGATTTCATAATTTCCACCCTAATTCATTCCGGCCATCCGGAAATTTTGAAAGATGCCGTCCAGAACCAGAATAGATAATCCAGCGGCCCAGACGTACCGTGCGCACCGGTTCCCGGAGCTTCCGCATGAGTTGTTTTCCATGAGCGTACAAAGCAAGCTTCAGCTGCCGCTGATCCGGCAAGGCCAAGGCTGTTTGTTCCTGGTTTTGTACCTCAGGCAAAGACACAGCTTCAGGCGACGCATCAGAAGCGGGCACGTCTACAGGTGCTTCCGTCTGGAATGTGCCAAAAGTGTCATAGATAGAATAATAGTACTTCCGAGCATGGATGAAGTCGCTGGAAATCTTCAGCTTCAGGGGATACCACATTTCAACCGAAACAAAAGTATTCCCACCAAAGAGCAGCGACATGATTTTCCCGCCGAAGCCATAGTTGCTGAGCTTACGGTGAATGAACTCATACTCGATAAGTCCACGAATCTGGCGGTCAATCATCCTGTCAAACTGCGCTATCAGTGTAACATCATAGCCGTACTTCCGGTGCTGAGAGAAGAAGGAATGCCACTCGTTCCGACCTTTCTGCTGCCAGTCACGGGAATTGAAAAGCAGCTGGCACTCATCAATGACCAGAAGGATTGCTCCTTCCTTGATTTTCTTCCCCTGGAAGAACTTCCGAGAGTAGTTAATTAGAAAATCCGGGTTAAGCTCATAGTTTGGAACATAAGTATAATTCGCTTTTTTGAAGCGGCCCAGGTCAGCAGGGAAGTTCCCAATAACAGGTTTTCCCATACGGCTGCGGTTAATCACATCCCTGGCATTATGCAGGGACTTCCCGCTGCCAGGAGTTCCAGAGTAAAGTCTAATCATATCAAGCTACCGCCCGAGCCCAGCGAAGTACTACAGATATAAGGTAATATGTAGTAATGGCAGCAAGCCAGGTTTTCGTAATGCTTACAAGCGTTGACATAGGGATAAACCAGTTGATATACCCAAGGTAAGGCACATTCTGAAGATACGATATCAAGCCAGTAAAAGGGGAGCGAGGAAGAAGATTTAAAACAGTCTGTAAAGCAGAAGTAATAATTTTAATATCAAATCCCATGTAAACACATCCTTTACCATCTTATAAACTTGCGAGTAGCAACAGCAAGACCAACTACATAAATCGCTATAACCATATTACGGACCATAGCAGCCACAGAATTCCAAGCAGATAAATCAATATCTACAGAATAAGTTTGCCCAAGAAAAGCAGTCGCAAAAGTAAACCGAGGAGCCACAGGGTCAGCGCACAAAGCCTGAATCATCAATGCAAGGTCAAACGGAATACAGAAAGGGAAGAAGTTAAAGAGAGGAACCTTCATACCCTCATAGTCCGGCTCAGTAGAACCGCCAGGCGTATCCGGGTCCGGGTCAGGGTCAGGGTCTGGGTCCGGCTGCGGTTCTGGTTCTGGTTTCGGTTCAGTCTGAGTGGATTCCATGGCTTTCTTCAGCTGGTCAACCATCTGCTCCGGGTCCAGGCCAGGGTCCTTCAAGGCATCGTTACCAGATAGGCCCAGCAGGCCATAAAGGCCAGCCAACGAGATAAACGCAACCTTAGAAAAATCAATCTCCGGCTTCTGGGAGCCGTCCCCACCAGAGCTGCCACCGGGATTCACAACATACAGGGGCGCGGGAGCCAGAATTTCAAGGGCCGATGTACCGTCAACCTCTTTGGATTGTTTAAAAGAAATTGAATCGGAAGCGGAAATCACACGGTAAGTAGGAGCATATGGAAAAATACCACCACGAGTGCGATAACCATTAACTTTACCACTGGAATCTATATATGCAATGGAAAATTCCTTAATAGCATCAATGTCAGTACCAGGAACCACATATAAACAAAAGGTTGAATTCATCGGAATAAGGCCAAGAAATTGAGAGCCAGAGGAACTATATATTTCCATATTCTTCAAATCGGAACCAGGAGATATAACGAAAACACTAGACCTACGTAAACCGTCTGAAGAAGATGATAGAATCTCGTATTTTATACCAGGAATGGCAGGTAAAGTACAATATGGCCTCAGATAAGCATCGAAATCAGAAGAAGACAGATTTTTGTATATATCAGGAGAAATTTTTATAAGAGGGTACGAAGCACCAACAACAAGCGAACCAGACAAAGTGCCCGATCCATTGTCGGTGAGTGTATCAGACTTAAAAAAATCCCTGATATCCGGCAGCACAGACTTAAACACATCCCTAACATCAGATGTCAGCAGAAGTTTAGAGCCATCCACCACAAGCTCTTTGGTCATAAGTCCAGCAAGGGATAACTTCGCCGCTGGTTTAGAGGATAAGAAGCTATTAACTGCCGTCTGAGCTCCCGCACAGGAAGAAAAGGATATCCCAGCCCAAGACATAGCCAGGAGGCCCAGAGACGCAATCAGGACATCATCGGCAACGGCCACAGCGTCAGCCGGCTGGAAGAGAGCAGGGGACAGCGCACCAAAAAGGGTAAGGGCGGCCATCAGACAGCACAGAAGCCGCCGGGCAGAAATACGAGAAATCATAACTTATCACCCCGAAATGAACGATAGGGAAACACTTATAATGCAAATAATGTACCAGAACAAATAAGCGAAATTAAAGAGCTTAGAAAAATACGGAAAATCCTAAGTAATAGCGGAAAAAGCCAGGAATAAGAAGCGTCCAGAAATGAACGCAACAAAAGCGCAGAAAAAAGCATACCTATACCGCCTGAAAATCTGTAAAAACGTCGAGATTGACAAAACTAAAAATATAAGATATTCTAACTACGAAACAATTTGAAGAAAGGCATAAATGCAGCGAAATGCACCGGAATACAGGCCGGATAAGCCTGTAATTGGCATCAGTAGAAGAAATGGGCCGGAAAGGCAAAAAATGTGTTTGAGGCGCAGTTTGAACGCAACAAAATTTTTATTTTGTTGCGTTCAGCTGACAGCTTATATCCATGTTTCAGTAGTTCTCTCGCATACTTCCCTACGCTCCTGTACGGCTTTCACTTTCATTTCTTCTTATAAAACCAATAGCTTGCCGGTGCATTGCTGTATTAAACACAACAATGCAACAATACCACGACTGTCCGCAAATACTGCGGAACTTTTTAACCTACCATGAAAATATCAAGGGCCAATCCCAGTTGACCATCCGGGAATACTATCTGGATTTACGGATGTTTCTCCGGTTTATGAAGCTTATGCGCAGTGAGATGCCCATTGATACGGATTTGGAGACCATCGATATCCGGGATATTGACCTGGACTTTGTGGGCTCTATCACACAGTCGGAGGTCTTTGACTTCCTGTCTTACCTTGCCAACGACCGGGTCGCGCGGCCGGATATGGCTGTGCCGGAGCATGGCATTGAGGCCTCCTCCCGGGCCAGGAAGCTTTCTGCCATCAAATCCTTCTACAAGTATCTGACGGTACGGACCAAACAATTGGTCGAAAATCCCGTTGCGGATCTGGAATACCCTAAATTGCGGAAAAGTCTGCCGAAATACTTGACCATGGAGGAATCCGCTGCCCTCCTGCAGGCCGTCTCCGGAGCGAATGAAAAGCGGGATTATGCCATTCTCATGCTGTTTTTGAACTGTGGCATTCGACGCAGCGAGCTTGTAGGCCTAAATCTGACAGACGTTTACGAAGACCGCATCCGGGTTGTCGGTAAGGGCAACAAAGAACGCTTCGTCTACTTTGGCTCTGCCTGCCGGAAAGCGATTGATGCTTATCTGGAGGAACGGAATCAAATCGAGCTGTCTGACAACCGGGCGCTCTTCGGCTCCCGGGACAAAAACCGCATCAGCGTGACCGCAGTTCATCGACTGGTGAAAAAGGCGCTTTTACAGGCAGGCCTGGATTCCACCCAGTTCTCTGCCCATAAGCTTCGCCACACCGCGGCTACCATGATGCTCTCCGGCGGTGTGGATGTCAAAACCGTCCAGGAGGTTCTCGGTCACGAGAATTTGAACACTACACAGATTTACACGCACATTGAAAATACAGAACTCAAAATTGCCTCTGAGGCCAATCCCCTTTCTAAGCTTGACTTTTCCAAATAAATATTATAAAATTGTAAAAGCAACTGATAGTTTACAGATATAGAGGCAATAAAATGTCAATTGGAGAACGCATTATTGAGCTTCGCAAGTCTTCCTCCCTCTCCCAGGGGCAGCTTGCGGAGCGTATGGGGGTCAGCCGTCAGGCAGTGAGCAAATGGGAAAATGACCTTTCTGTCCCAGACCCTCTGCGGCTCATTCAGCTAGCGGATGCGCTGAACACCGATACGGAATACTTAGCCAGCGGGCAGCATTCCCGTCTGCCCTCCGAGCCAATTGTGATCCGTCAGGTGGAGGAAAAGCCCGTTTATGTAGAAAAAATAGTTGAAAAGCCCGTCTATATCCAGCAGCCCCCAGTCTCCCCCGCCCCAAAAGTTATCACTAAAGAGGTTCCCGTCGAACGGATCGTTGAGAAAGTTGTCGAAAAACCCGTTATCAAAAAGGTCGTGCGTGTGCAATACCGCAGCGATCCTCTCGCCATTGCCATCGGTGCTGTCTGTGGCCTTGTTTTGGGTCTCGTCATTGGGTTGCTGCTGTAACCCCCAAAAGCAAAAAGCAGAAGCCATTTGCTCCCGCTTTTAAAACATTCATGTTGTAATTTCCGTGAAACAGGCATGATTTCGGTCATGCCTGTTTCGCTTTTTGTCCTTTTTTCCATTTTGATTTCATAAGGCTCTTGCTTTCACAACAGCGTACATCAAACGCTCAAAGTTTGGAAGGGCACTTGTCATTCCCTTTTCGACCAGCGTTAAACCGTTCTGCGTTATTTCCTTTTCAAAGGAGTTCCACGACACCATTCTGCAAGAAGTTCCCGCAACCATCATTTTACCCGATTCGTGATTTCTT
Organism: uncultured Eubacteriales bacterium; assembly: GCA_900556935.1. Classification (GTDB taxonomy): domain Bacteria; phylum Bacillota; class Clostridia; order Oscillospirales; family Oscillospiraceae; genus Faecousia. The sequence goes on from USQL01000028.1 coordinate 9,663, forward strand.
TCTTGCAGAGTAAACGCTGCCTCGATATCGCTTTGTTTTTCAAATTCACCATCACCCATCGTGCAGATCAGCGCAATTCCATTGTCCCGTAAATGATTGCGTATAAACTCGTAAAACCCTTTGCGGTCAGCATCCAGAACAAGCATGTGAATAACGGCAACCGCATAGATAAAATCGAACTTTTTATCCAATTCATCAGAAAGGCAATTTAAAACGTGGAAATGGTTCTCATATTGTGGCATTTGTTTCCGGCAATACGCAATCGCTTCTTTAGAAATGTCGGTTGCTGTCAAATCGTAGTCATGCTCCAAAACGGCCTTTGCATCCCGTCCTTCTCCGCATCCAATTTCAAGCAAACAATCCTTTGGGCGAATCTTGTATTTTTTCAGAGTCTCCACCACTATGGGCGTGCTGGTGTCATTTGCCCAGCTAACGCCACAGGCATGCGCTGTCCTGTAGCGTTCCTCATAGGCCTCGTAATATTTTCTGCCCTCTTTTGCCATAGTATGTCTGCTCCAATCCATTGCATTTCCCAAGGTTTCGCCTCTTACATTGCCACTTCAATGGCTTCCCGGAGATTGCGGACCTTGTAGACCGTCAGTCCCTCCGGAATTTCCAGCTTTTCGGAGCCGCCCCTGGGAATCACGCACTTTCGGAAACCCAGGCGGGCCACCTCCCCCAGCCGCTGATTCATATGGGAAACCGTGCGGATTTCTCCGGTAAGCCCCACTTCTCCAATGGCCACCAGGTCATCCGCAATGGGCTGCTCCCGATAAGAGGATGCCACAGCCAAGGCAACCGGTAAGTCTGCCCCAGGCTCGTCCAGACGCAGGCCGCCGATTACATTGATATAGGCATCGAATGCCGCCATACGCAGCCCCGCCCGTTTCTCCGCAACCGCCAAAAGAAGCATCATTCGGTTGAAATCAAAGCCATCGGAAGCGCGTCTCGGCACATTTGCCATGGTTTTCGCAACCAGGGCCTGGACCTCCGCCAATACCGGTCGGGTTCCCTCCATCACACAGGCAACACAGGTCCCGCTAGCCCCCTCCGGGCGGCCCTCCAGCAGCATCTGGGAAGGGTTGGGCACCTCCTCCAGGCCGCTTTCCATCATTTCAAAAACGCCAATCTCATTGGTGGAGCCAAATCGATTCTTCGCCGCCCGCAGCAGACGATAGGAGGAATTGGGGTCCCCCTCAAAATACAGCACGCAGTCCACCATATGCTCCAGTACCTTGGGACCCGCGATATTGCCATCCTTATTGATATGGCCCACCACAAAGACTGTAATTCCCTGGGATTTGCTCAGGTGCATCATCGTCATAGTGCAGTCCTTCACCTGAGAAACACTTCCGGGGGAGGAATCGTTTTCCTCCCGATAGAGGGTCTGAATGGAGTCAATCATCAGAATATCCGGCTTTAGCTCCTCAACCGCCTCCAAAATATCCGAAAGCCTGGTTTCCGAGAGAATGTACAGTTCCTCCGGTGATACCCCCAGCCGCTGCGCCCGCAGCTTCAGCTGCCGTTCGCTTTCCTCGCCGGACACATACAGAACGCTTCGTCCCGCACAGAGGCTGTTGCAGATTTGCAGCAGCAGTGTTGATTTGCCGATGCCCGGGGCGCCGCCCACCAGGACCAGAGAACCCGCAACCGCGCCGCCGCCCAGAACCCGGTCCAGCTCCCCCATGCCGGTGGAAAAGCGAATCTCCCCGTCCGTTGTCACATCCCGGATGCGCTGGGGTTTCCGGCTCTGTCCAACAGGCCCCGGCTTTGCTTTTCCGGGCAGCGTGGGCTTTTCCACATGTTCCTCAAATGTATTCCAGGCCCCGCAGGCCGGGCATCTTCCCTGCCATTTTGGGCTTTCATTGCCGCAATTGGTGCAGAAAAATACAGTTTTTGCCTTTGCCATTTTTATTCCCCTATCTTTTTGGGTTTCTCTGATTATAGCAAATTATACAGGGCGGGTCAAGCCAGTTTCCCGCTGACAGCAGCACCAATCACAGCAGCAACCGCCTTTTGATACTCCGGAAGAGATAGCTTCTCCGCCTCCTCCTGGTTAGAAAGGAAGCCGCACTCCACCAAAATACCCGTTTTTTCGCATTTTTCCAAAAGATAGATTCCCTTCCCAGGCTTTGTCTTCCGCCGACTGCCGGGATTCAGCGTAGAAAGGAACGCTGATTGGACCGCATCCGCCAGGAACTTGCTTGCGTCGTTGTCGGCGTAAAAGACCTGCGCTCCGGAATACCGCTCCTGGGGATAATAATTCTGGTGGATGCTCAGCAAAACAGCGCCATCTGTAGAATTGACGGTTTTCACCCGATTTTTCAGGTCGTCTATTTTCTTCTGGGCGATGGTCTCCCCTTTTTTGTAGACCGCCGTATCTGTTGTACGAATCATGACCGTCCGATATCCGAAAAAACGCATCATTTCCTCCAGGCGAAGAGCGATTTCCAGATTATACGTACTCTCCAAGCGCCCCGTGCAGGAGGTCGCCCCGCCGTCCTCGCCGCCATGGCCCGCATCGATGATCACCGTGTGTTCCCGTCGTATGGGAATTCTCTCCTGGATCGCCGCAACCGCCCGCTCCCCGCCCCGCACGCCCAGATACGCGCAGAACGCAATTACGCAATAGCACATTAGCAGCCGAAGCAGCCCCCGCGCTCTCCCCATTCGCACCACCTCTGATGCCAATATACGTGATGTTTCCAGCCCTATGCGCACAGGAATGAAAAAACTACATAGAATGACTCGGAATCACTTTTCCAAATGTATTTCGAGGGGGAATTTCTTTGATTTCCAAAAAGGATACGGCCTCCTACGCCCAAGGCCGCCTGCCCGCTATGGCCCCTTTGGCCAATCCCTACGTACCCTTCCAATTGGAGGGGCCGGTTCGATATGAGCCGAGAAAAGCCATCGTCCGAGGAACGCTCTTCCCCGGACTGGACCTGCCACTGATGGGTATCGTCAACAAAAACCTCCTGCCCGCAACGCCTCTATCTGAGCTACAGGTACTGGCCTTCGCCGTACAGGAGCTGGCGCTGTACCTGGACACCCATCCGGAGGACCCGGAAGCCCTGGAGCTGTACCGGCAATACCAGGAGCTCTACCAAACGTGTTCCGAAAGCTACCAGCAGAAAATTCGGCCCCTGAACCACGCAACCCCCAGTCAGGACGGCAACTATGCCTGGCTGGACGATCCGTGGCCCTGGGAATATGCCGCGAATAAGGGGGAATAAGGATGTTTCAATATGAAAAGAAGCTGCAATACCCGGTAAAAATCAGCCGCCCCAACCCGGCTCTTGCCAAAATCATCATCACCCAATACGGCGGCCCCGACGGGGAGCTTGGCGCCAGCCTGCGGTATCTCTCCCAGCGCTACTCCATGCCCTTTGACGAGCTGAAAGGGCTGCTGACGGATATCGGGACGGAAGAGCTGGGCCACCTGGAGATGATTGGAGCCATTGTCCACCAGCTGACGCGGAATCTGAAGGACAATCAATTCCGGGATCCTGCCTTTGCGCCTTACTTTGTGGACCATACCGTAGGGGTCTATCCCACCGCGGCGGCGGGCTTTCCCTGGAGTGCCGGGTCCATGGCCGTCAAGGGGGACCCCATTGCGGACCTGACGGAGGATCTGGCAGCAGAGCAGAAGGCCCGTGTTACCTATGACAACATTTTAAGGCTCAGCGATGACCCGGATGTGAACGATGTGATTCGCTTTCTGCGGGAGCGGGAGATTGTACATTTCCAGCGTTTTGGCGAGGGCCTGCAAAGGCTGCGGGAGAAGCTTGACCAACGAAATGTATACTATATGAATCCATCTATTGATATATAATTTTAGCAGCCATTAGTTGCTTTCTTGATATTTTCGAATTTTTGCGAATATAATATTGTTCTTTTCCGGGCTAGTGGAACACTATCCACTCTGGATCGTGAGAAAATAAGCAGCAGCATCATCGGCTTCAAAGCCTCTCCCCCAGAGAGGGCCGGGGCACTGAGATCCGCTTCTTGCAGATCTCAGTGCCCCTTTGGAAACGGTATGTTCTGGAAGCTACGGTTTTACCATCCAGAAGGTGGGCAGTCGGCGCAGTGCCAGCCCGGTGAAGATATTGTGCTCGGCAGATTCCGGATTGAACATATGGACGGTTCCTGTTTCCCCGTACAGCCCCTGTGTATCCCGATAGAGCATATTGGCAGAGGAGCCGCCAAGCAGTGCACAGGCATTCACGGCTCCATATTCCTGAAGAATGCCGGTCACATCCGGAAGGGTTGCGCCAATATGCTCTTCGGTTCTGCCGTTTGTACAGACGAAGATCACAGTTCCGTCGGCGCGTTGGCCGATGGCCGTCCTGGGACTGTAGCCGGAATGATCGATGTCCACCGCGTTTCCGTTGACAAGCAGAACCGTGGCGCTGGCGCAGCCATCGCGGATTCCGAGTTCTAATGCCTCCTCCTCTGTCACGGCGTTGGCAACTATCAGAATATTATCCCTGTTGAAGCCAGCAAAGCCTGCATCTGGGGTCATTTCAGAAAAACTGTTCCATACCACCTTTCCTTTGGAAAGGTTCAGTCCCAGAGGAACACTGCCAACTTCCAGACTTCCGGTGCCGTCGTCATAGCATGTTCCCGCGTTGATTGCGGCGACAGCTCCTTCCTTTTCGATTGCAGCATCTATTTTCAGCCCCGGAGTGTCCTTGGAAAGCGTCTCGGAGGAGGTTGCCAAATAGATCCGGGAGGGGTCTCGAACCAGCATGATCTGAGCGGTGAAGTTTTCCCCCTCGTAAGTGTCAATTCGGATCCCATCTGGGTACTGTGCCCACTCAGATTCGTTTTCTTCCGTCGGATTCGGTTCTTCTTCCGTGGGCGGCACAGTTTCCTCCGTTTCCAAAACGCTTTTCGTTGTGGGGGGAACACTTTCTTCCAGAACGGGTTCCTCCGGATTTTCCGCTGGGGCGTTTTTCGCCGCCGGTACGGTTAAAAACCCGATGGCTGCCGCAAAAATCAGGATCAGCGAGACAAAAACAATCCAAAAGCCCGGCTTTTTGTAATTCAAGACCATTCGGATTCGCTGAACAACCGCATTCTCTCCAAAGGCCACCGGACACACCAGTACAAGCTTTCGGCTGCCGCTGCATTCCAGCAGCGCCGAAGCGTAGGCCTTTTTTTGCGGCATCCCGTACTTCGAGACAACCCGTTCATCACAGGCAAATTCAATGTCCCGGCAAGCCAGAAAATACGCTGCCCACGCCAGCGGGTCAAACCAGTAGAGCGCCAAAAGGCAAAACGCAAAGGGCTTCCACCAATGGTCCTTGCAGCGCAGGTGGGTTTCCTCATGGGCAAGCACATATGCCCGGTTGCTTTCGGAAAGCCCGGACGGCAAGTAGATTCTGGGTCGGAGAAGCCCCAAGATAAAGGGGGAAGTCACCGCATCACAAACCCAGATGTTTCCCTTCTCCCAAACCGCCTCCCGGACCAAATGCCGCATTCGAAGGTAGCTAAACAGCAGATACCCCAGCATCGCCACAACTCCGGTGCCCCATACCGCAGGCAGCACAGAAGCGCCGGATTTCGGAGTGCTGACGCTTGCCGCAGTCTCCGGAAGCGCAGCAACGTCCGTATTCACTGTCGGCACCGTCTCCACATGAATCAAGGTTGTATCGACCGCCTCTTGAAGGGAAACCGCTGTCTGTGGAATCAGGCTGACCGGGCTTTCAATGGAGAACGGCAGCAGCAGCCGGGCCGCCACAACCGCCCACAAAATGCAGATAACCCGCTTCGGCGCTTTCTTGAAAAGCAGGCGGAGAAGAATTACCGCAAGAATCAGCCAGTTCGCCCAAATACTGTTTTTAACAATTGCCCCGAAGACCATTATTCTCCCTCCCCTGCCTCATCAATCATTTTCCGGACCAGATCCCGCTCCGCGTCCGTCAGCGCGCGGCTTTTTGTAAACGCCGCCAGGAACGCCGGGAAAGAGCCGTGGAAGGTATTGTCCACGAATTGCTGGCTTTGCAATGCGTAAAACTGCTCTCTGGAAATAAGAGATGTCACCACGCCATTGTCGTTTTGAAAGAGCCCCTTATCGCAGAGGCGGCGCAGCACCGTGTGGACCGTGGTACGCTTCCATTGCAGCTCCTCTCCCGCCAGCTTTACAAGCGTAGAGGAAGAAACCGGTTCGTTTTTCCAGATGATATCCGCAAAGCGAGCCTCGATCATGCCTAACTGAATGTCTCCCATACGAAACAATCCTCCTTTTTGCGACTACATTCAGTAGTCTCTATCTAAAGACTACATCATGTAGTCGCAAATGTCAAGCATTTTTTTCAATTTTCCCATTCGCTTGGTTTTGGGAGAAGCGTTTCCCCATATTCTGGGTACGGGCGGTCCGCTTGCAGCAGCGGGACACCGTTTGCGTCCAGGTAAAGGACCCGATAAATATAGTCATCGTGGGATGACGCAAACTCCACCTTCCACATATTGGTTTGGCTGTCGAAGCTTACAGAGTACATGTTGTAGTCCCCGCCGCCGCACACCTGCTTGGCCCGCTGCAAAATTGCTTCCCGGTTTGGATTCTGTATGGGTATAGCGGTTTTAAAAGCGGTGCGCTCCTGCCGGTAATCCAAAGCACCCAGTGCCTTCATCTCCCGGGTGTAGGAAAATGTTTGCGGGGTTCCGACATCAATGGACGCAATCCAGGTTTTGCACCTGTCCGCATCCTCCGGAATCCCCTCCACATCAATGTAGTAGTCCCAGTAATAATCCGCATAGGACATCTTGCAAATGTTCCCAGAAGCATCGTATTCTACGATTACTTCCCGTTTTGCCAAGACAGAATTTGTCGGCTTGATGAGAACCACCCGCTGCCCATCCTTGGTAACGCCCTCTACGCCATAGAAGAACTGCTCAAAAAACGGCAGCATGAAGATGGGATCGTAGCCATTCACATACTCCGCATTCTGTACGCTGCTCGGATTCGCCGCAGCGTCATTTTTCTCCCAGGCCAAGTGAAATCCCACTCCATCCCTCGTCAGTTCGCCGGTACGCAAAAGAACGCTGTCATCCGCATTCGAATAGACCGTTGTGAGACTAAAATAGTCCTGCCCCGACTTCCAGTTCTCATCGATTCGGTAACTGTCCGGAATATAAAATTCTTTGTTGCGATTTTTCACCTTGATATGGAAGCTTTCCTCGTTTATCAAACGCGTGTAGGCTTCCGCATACTCCTCCACATATGTTCCAATCTCCTCCGTGAAAATCTGGAACTTGGCATAGCACCCCTTCTCCGATTGCGTGCCATCGGAATCCACAAGTGAAATGGTCATGCCCACCCGGTAATTCCCCGGCTCCAACGCACCATAGCTGGATGAATAATCCACTGTCCAGCTGTGTTTCCCATTGCATTCCAGCTTTTGCTCCGGAAAAAGCCAGAGCTTCCCGTCCTTCGTCCGCATCTCTTCGTAGGTTTCTCCGTTCCACTTTTCCAGCCAGTATTCCTTGCCCACATTTACCGTGCCTTCGGCATCCTTGCTCCGGGTTTCGGCATGAATTTCCAGCTGATTGTCTTTTGGGAGTACAATGGACAGTTCAATGTCAACGTTATCAATAGACCAGGCCTTGGAAGCGGCCCCGATATCCGTTTTTCCATTGTAGGTTTCCAGGACCTCCTGTTCCTCCGGGGTCCAATTCATATTTCGGATTGCCACCGCATATGCCGTTGTGGCCAGCGTCACCAAGATTGCGGCAATCAGCAGGAAGCGGACCACTTTATGGCTGCCTTGTTCCTGACGGTAAGCGCTTGCCTCATAGAGATATTCCTCCGAAACGCAATCCAATGCGGAAAACAAATCAATGGGTTTCATAAAGTGCCTCCCTTTCCAGCTGTTTCCTCAGTTTTTCTCTGCTCCTATGCAAACTGGATTTGACCTTTGCCTGCGAAAAGCCCATTTCCTCGGCGATTTCCCGGATATCGGAGAGGAAATAGTAGCGCTTCAAGAAAATAATCCGGTCTTGTTTCGATAGTTTCCCGCAAAAGGCTTGAATTACCGCCTCCAGCTCTCTGCGCTCCACTTCCCGTTCCATGTCCCAGGGACTTTTGATACATCCCTCCAGCTCTTCCAGCGCAATTTCCAGCTCTCCGCCCCCGCGCATCTGCGCCGTTCGTTTCCTCCAGCGGCTAATCGATAAATTCCGGGTAATTCTTCCCAGAAAGACGGAAAGCCGCGCCGGGCGCTTTGGCGGCACCTGATTCCACGTCGCAAGATAAGTATCGCTGACACACTCCTCCGCATCCTGCGGATTACTTAAAATGCGATTGGAAATGGAAAAGCAGAATCTTCCGTACTTTTGGTCAATGCGCTCAATGGCGCTTTCGGAGCGCTGCCATAGGAGATCGATGATTTTTTCGTCTTCCAAGTTGATTCCTCCTTCATTCGTTGGGGCCCTCTACCATACCAGTCGCAAAATAGAGCGGAAAGGATTCTCATTCCGCCGAAAAAACAGAAAAGGCGGCCGCCAGCTTGAAACCGCAGGCTTAGAAGCTTGCGCACCGTACAAGTGCCCAGTTTCAAAAGTCTGCAGGCAGCCGGCAGCCGCCCTGTGGATTACATTTTTCAGCTCCGACGCTCTGTCAGGCTTTCCGCCAGCAGGCGCATGTCCTCTGTATCCCGGAACACGTCCAGGCAGGCAACAGCCTGTTCGGTGTACTCTTTGACCAGGGCCTCGCATTTTTCGATCCCGTAGAGCCTTACAAAGGTATTCTTTTCGCCGTCCATTCCGGTGGCCTTGCCCAGCTCCTGGGCATCCCCAATTACGTCCAGAATATCGTCCCGAATCTGGAAGGCAAGTCCCAGTAGCGCTGCAAATTTGGCCGCCGCCTGCTGCTGTGTCTCGCTGCCGCCGCCGGCAATCACGCCCAGCACGCAGGCCGCCCGAATCAAGGCCCCTGTCTTTCTGGACTGGATGTCCAGGACCTCCTGCTCGGTGCACTGCCGCTCCTCGCTGAGAATATCCAGCACCTGCCCGCCAATCATACCCAGAGAACCGGCGCACTCGCTGAGAACGCCAACCGCCAGGGCGACGCTTTCGGGTTTTGGCAATTTCGCACGGACCGCCACGGAAAAGGCATCCGTCAAAAGCGTATCTCCCGCCAGAACCGCCATGCCCTCGCCGTAGACCTTATGGTTGGTAAGTCGCCCCCGGCGGTAATCGTCGTTGTCCATGCAGGGCAGGTCATCGTGGATGAGGCTATAGGTGTGCACCATCTCGATTGCCGCCGCCAAAGGCAGGGCATCCTCCGGCTCTCCGCCGCACATCCGGCAGAAATCCATCACAAAAATAGGCCGCAGACGCTTCCCTCCCGCCAGGAGGCTGTAATTTGCCGCCTCGAAAATCAGCTTCTGAGGCTCCTGTCCATAGGGGGCGTAAATTCCGGCAAGATAATTTTCAATTTTCTTCCGGTAGTCTGCGTATCGCTTCTCAAAGTGCTTCATTGAACGGCTCCTCCGTGGGCTTTCCGTCTGCTCCGGCGGTAATTTTGCTCACCTGGAGCTTGGCATCCTCCAGAAGCTTTTCACAGGCGCGTACCAGTTCCGTCCCCTCCTGAAACAGCTTCAGGGACTCCTCCAAAGCCACATCGCCCCGCTCCATGGCCCGGACAATCTGTTCCAGGCGAAGCATGTTCTGCTCAAACGTTTGATTCTGCTGATTCATGTTCCGTCTCCTTTCCACTTAAAACCGACGCAGTGAGCATACCGTCACTGACAGACACTGTAATTTGATCTCCCGGCGCAACCTGCTTTACGGAGCGAAGCACTTCTCCGCTTTCCGTCTGGGCCATGGCGTAGCCCCGGCTCAGAACCTTTAGGGGGCTCATGGCATCCAGCTTGGAGACGCTGGCCACGAACCGGGCATTGCAGGCGGAGAGCATCCGCTCTTGCGCCGCGGCCATTCTGTTTTTCTCCAAAAGCAGGTCTTTTTCCTTCCGCTCCAGATAGCCCGTTGGACTGCGCAGGGCGGGACTTGCCGAGAGGGAGGCAAGCTTTGCCGAGGCAACCTTGAGCTGCCTGTTCAGCGCCCCCGCCATAGCGGCGGACAGGGCATCCAGGTTCTGCGCCAAGGCCTCCTGGTCCGGCACTGCCAGCTCCGCACCGTTGGACGGCGTTGCCGCCCGCAGGTCCGCCACGAAATCCGCAATGGTCACATCCGGCTCGTGGCCCACGGCGGATATAATCGGAATCTCCGATTCATAGATGGCGTAGGCTACCCGCTCATCGTTAAAAGCCCACAGGTCCTCCAGGGAACCGCCGCCGCGGCCCACAATCAAAAGGTCCGCCAGCTTGTAGGCATTGGCATAGCGAATGGCCGCGGCAATCTCCTCCGGGGCCTCCACGCCCTGCACCCGAACGGGCAGCAGCTTCACCTGGGCCAGCGGGTAGCGCTTGCGCAGAATCCGTAAGATATCGTGTACCGCCGCACCGGCAGAGCTGGTCACAACACCGATACGCCCGGGATACTTGGGGAGCTTCTTTTTCTTCTCCTCGTCAAACAGGCCCTTTTCCGCCAGCTTCTTTTTCAGCTGCTCGAAGGCGGCGTACAGGTCCCCCACGCCGTCTACGGCCATGGCCGAACAATACAGCTGATACTGGCCATCCCTGGGGTAGACGGAAATCCGGCCCAGGGCAATGACCTTCATCCCGTTTTCCGGGCGGAAACGAAGACCCATGGCGTTTCCCTTAAACATAACACATTTCAGTGCCGATGCCTCGTCCTTCAAGGTAAAATAGTGATGGCCGGATGGATAGCACTTGTAGTTGCTGATCTCTCCCCGGACCGCCACCTGGGTGAGCCTTGGGTCCGCGTTCATAAGGCCCTGAATATACTCGTTGATTTGGGTAATGGAATATACCTGCGGCATGTTATTCCTCCGTCATTCGTCTGGCCAGCACGGCCACGCCCATGGCGTTGTCTGTAGAATACTGGGGCTCCGCAAAAATCGGCTTCAGCGGTGCCAGCTGCTCCCGAAGCAGAGAGTTGGAAGCAACGCCCCCGGAAAACAGCACCGGAAGCCCCGGATAATCCCGGAGCGCCTGCTGCGTTGCCTGAAACACCGCCCCGGAGACGCACCGCAGGGCGAAGGCCGCCGTATCGGCAGGAGCATTCCCCTGAGCAAAATACTGCTGGACCTTATTCTGGATGCCGGAGAAGGAGAAGCTGTAGTCCGCGCATTTAACCCGGAATTTGTCTTCCTTCTCCGCCTCCCTGCTCAGCGCGTCCAGGTGCTTGCCCGCTGGGAAGGGCAGACCCAGGAGCTGGCCCGTTCTGTCAATCAGCTGACCGGCGGAGATATCGGTGGTCCCGCCGATTTTTTTGCAGGTTACGTTTTTGCCCTCCGGTTCCACCAGCAGCAGCTCGGTGGTGCCGCCGGAAAGATGCCAGGATAGGAACGGCCCGTCCATCAGCTCCATCCGTCCGGCGCTCCAAAGCGCCGCCGCCACATGGCCCTGCTGATGGGAAACCTCCACCAGCGGCACCCCCAGGGCATCAGAAAGAAGCTTTGCGTGAGATACCCCCACCAGAAAGCAGGGCATATAGCTGCCCTCTACCGCTCTGGGCCGGGTGCTGACGCCGACTGCCGTTATTTTCTCCCCCCGAATATGGGAAAACAGCCTGCCAGACAGCTCCGGCAGGCTTTTCGTATGTGCAAAAACGGCATCGGATTGGCGCAGGCCCAGTTCTCCCTGCTTCACGGGCAGCAGCTTTCCGCAGTTCTCCCCGGAATGGCCGTCAAAATAGGCAATGGAGGTGGTATAGTTGCTGGTGTCAATGCCAATCACACCCATATCAGTTTTCCTCTTTCTGCTCCGTCAGGCTCCGGGCAAAGGCACCCAGAATGCCATTGGCAAAGGCACCGGTATCGTCCCCGTCGTAGAACTTGGCAAGGCGCACCGCCTCGGAGATGGCAACGCCGGTAGGGACATCGTCTACGTACAGGATCTCAAAAATCGCCAGCTCCATCACACAGCGGGTCAGCCGGGAAATCCGGCTGATATCCCAGCCAATGGAGAATTTCTGAATGATGGCGTTCAGCTCCTCGCTGCGATTGGACACCCCGGCTACCACCGTATCGATGTAGCGCAGCTGGGCATTGCTGGGGCGATCCGTATAAACCGCGTTCTCCTGGGCAAGAGAAGGATAGTATTCCTTATTCAGCCGGGTGGCCACCACCTGTTCCGGCTCCTCCCCGGTAAATTCCCGGGCATAAATCAAATGAACCGCCAGTTCTCTGGCATCAGATCTTGTCATGACAGCTCCTCTTACTTGCGGGAGATGCCGCAGACATTGACATTCACCGCATGGACCTTCACGCCGGTCATGGACTCCACGGCGGAGGCCACAGCGGTCTGCACATTGTCCGCCACATCTACCACGCTGTAGCCATAGCAGATGAGAATGTCCACGTCGATGGTCACGGAGTTGTCCTCCGCAATCAGAATCTTCAGGCCCTTGCCCCAATTCTTGACACCTACCAGTTCCGCCACCTCGTTGCCGGGCTTTGCGTAAATCCCGGCCGCGCCCTCTACCTCGGAAACGGCGTGCTCCACGATCACTGCCACAACGTCCTCAGAAATCAAAACATTCCCGTTCTCCTCGGTCTGGGTAATGTACTGCTTATATTCAGCCATAATTGTTCCCTCCTAAACATCTGCATTGCTGGTCGCTATGCACACTTTTGTTTATTGTATCACAAATCCAGAAAAATACAATGTTTTTTTCACCGTCTTCCAGGAAAACACAGCTCCCGGCCAGAAATTCTTTCCAGCCGGGAGCCGTCGTCAGTGTTTCTCGTCCTTTCTCTTTTCAATCATCCGGTGCAGACAGCTCAGCGCGTCGTTCAGGCCCCCCAGCCTGTCAATCAGACCGGAGGCCACCGCCTCCTTGCCATAGAGAATGGTGCCCACATCCGTGGCCATCTCCCCTGTGGCCATCATATACTTTTCAAAATCCTTTTTGGAGATTCTGGAATTGGCTGTGACAAACTCCGTAATCTGCTCCTGAATCCGCTGGAAATACCGGAATGTCTGGGGCGCGCCCACCACCAGCCCCGTCATGCGCACGGGATGGACCGTCATGCTGGCCGTCGGGGTGATGAAGGAGCGCTTGGTACACACCGCCAGAGGAATCCCGATGGAATGTCCGCCGCCTAAGACCAGGGATACCGTAGGCTTCTTCATTCCGGAAATCATCTCCGCAATGGCAAGCCCCGCCTCAATGTCGCCGCCCACGGTGTTGAGCAGCAGCAGAAGCCCATCCACATCGTCGCTTTCCTCAATGCCCGCCAAAAGCGGGAGGATGTGTTCGTACTTGGTGGTCTTCACCGTCTCCGGGGCCACCTGATGGCCCTCAATCTGGCCGATAATGGTTAGCGTATAGATATTTCCCTGTTCGGAACGGGTCATATCAGAGCCCAGCTCCACAATCTGGTTCCGTTCCTCTTTTTTCAGGTCCGCGTTTTTCTCCGTTTCCATTCGCCTTCCTCCTTTTTTCATAGGATAACCAAAAATTCACATTCCATTCCTATTGCAAAAAAGAGAAAAACCGGCTATAATGTGGGGCGGTGATAGTATGTCAGCAAAAACAAACGCCATTCGCCTTGTGGAAAAGGCGGGCATTCCCTACTCGGAAAAATTCTATGAATACAGCGAGGATGACCTCAGCGGAAACCACGCCGCCCAGGTTCTGGGCATCCCGGAGGAACAGGTTTTCAAAACCCTGGTTGCCCGGGGCGAGCGCACCGGCATCAACGTATTCTGCGTTCCGGTCTGCTGCGAGCTGGACCTGAAAAAGGCCGCCAAGGCCGCCGGAGATAAGAATATGGAGCTGATCCACGTCAAGGAGCTTCTGGGCCTCACCGGCTATATCCGGGGCGGATGCAGTCCTGTGGGTATGAAGAAAAAATACCCCACCTATTTGGACGAGCTGTGTCTGCTGTGTGACGAAATCGCCCTCTCCGCCGGAGAACGCGGGCACCAGATGATTGTCCCACCGGAGGCCATCGCTCAGCTTGTAGACGCAAAAATCGTTGACCTGACCAAATAAACACAGAAAGGAATTTGACTATGCATTACGAATACACCACCAAGGGCACCTGCTCCCGGACCATTTTCTTCGACCTGGAGGACGGCAAGATTCACAACGTCCAGTTCGTCGGCGGCTGCAACGGCAACCTGAAGGGTATCGGCTCCCTGGTAGAGGGCATGAAGGCCGAGGATGTGATTGACCGGGTTTCCGGCATCCAGTGCGGCGCAAAGTCCACCTCCTGCCCCGACCAGCTGGCTGCCGCCCTGAAGCAGGCTCTGGCAGAGGCAAAATGATCCGTCGTACCTTTCCCCACGCAAAAAGCGCTCAATCCCATCGGCATTTCACCGATTCCGGGATTGAGCGTTTTTATGTTTTGCGCCGATAGAGCGGCAATGGATGCACTTACCCCTTGACCGTGCCCAGAATCTGTCTGACCAGCTCCTCCCGGCCATCGCCCTTCTCGGCAGAGAAGGGAATGACGGGGCAGCCCTCCGGCAGCTCCAGGTCCCGGCGGATGATTTCCAGATTCGGCTCCAGCTCACTCTTTTTCAGCTTGTCCTTCTTATTGGCCACAACCACAAAGGGGCAGCCAGAATCCAAAAACCACTTCGCCATGGTAATATCGTTGTTCGTGGGCGGGTGGCGGTAGTCCACAATCAGAACTCCCAGGGTAATCCGGTTGGCGGCAAAGTAATCCTCCATGAGTTTGGCCCAGCGGTCTTTTTCCGCCTGGGGAACTTTGGCAAAGCCATAGCCGGGCAAATCCACCAGATAGCACTTGTTATCCAGCAGGAAATAATTGACATGGACGGTCTTTCCCGGCTTGTCCCCCACCTTTGCCATGCTTTTCCGCTGCAAAAGCCGGTTGATCACCGAGGACTTGCCCACATTGGACTTGCCCGCAAAGGCAATCTCCGGCAGGCGCTTTCCCGGGAAATCCTTGGGGGCGGCGGCGGAAATCAAAAATTCGACATTCTGAAAATTCATAGCCGCCTCCTCACTGCTGGATTTCCGGACGGCGGACCTTCCCGGAGACCTCCTCCGGAAGCACGCCCAGAATGGCGGGGTTCATCTCCGTCGTCCGATTCAAGGCGGATGCCAGAACCGTATCCACCATAGAAGCGCTGATAAAGTTCAGCTGCTTGCGGACGGTCTGGTCGATTTCCTCCAGGTCCCGCTCATTGTCCTTGGGGATAATCACGGTGCGGATGCCGTGCCGCAGGGCGG
>USQL01000029.1 GCA_900556935.1 uncultured Eubacteriales bacterium
AACGAGGCGGCCATTATGGCGGCCCGTGGGGACCGGCTGGTCATTAATATGGAAGATATCAACGAGGCCCTTATGAAAATCGTTGCCGGTCCTGCCAAGCACAGCCATGTGCAGTCCCGCCGGGACTTGAAAACCACCGCCATCCACGAGGCGGGCCACGCCGTTGCCATGTACCGGCTGCCCTCCCATGACCCGGTGCGCCAGATTTCCATTGTGCCCCGGGGCAGAAGCCTGGGTGCCACCTGGTATCTTCCCAAGGACGATTCCTCCAACCTGACCCGGAACGAAATGTACGAGCAGATTGTGGGGCTCCTGGGCGGCCGTGTGGCGGAGGCACTGTATGTAGGGGATATCTCCGTGGGCGCTTCCAATGACATCGACCGGGCGAGCAAGCTTGCCAAAGATATGGTTGCCCGCTACGGCATGTGCGAAAAGCTGGGCACCGTCTCCTATCTGGACGACGGAGAGGTCTTCATCGGCCGGGATTATCAGAATACCAAGAGCTATTCCGAAAAGGTAGCCGGGACCATCGATGAAGAGGTGAAAACCCTGATTGACCGGGCCTATGAGGACTGCAAGGCAATCCTTACCAAGGACGGCGAGAAGCTCCAACAGGTGGTGGATTACCTGATGGCCAACGAGACCATGACAGGCGCGCAGTTTGCCGACCTCATGGAGGGCCGCGCCATCTCCGAAGCCTCCACAACCGCCCTGACCGACGGCTATGAGGACAAGAACGGGCAACAGGAATAAGAAAAATGCATTTTTAGAAATTTGTTCTTGCATTTCCTGGGTGCCTATGATATATTGAGCCCAAGAAAAACTGAATATCGTGCGATAAGAAGCTGACGGAAAACAGGGCCCTGCCCGACCGAAGGAGTAACACTCTCAGGCACCGCGTTTTTGCGGTAGGACCGCCGGTGGATCGCACTCTGGAGACATCTGCGTATGGCAGAGGCCGAAGGTGCAAGGGGTGGAAACACCGAATCTCTCAGGCAAAAGGACAGAGTTTTTTCCAACACGGCAGTGCTGTTGGAACTTTCTGAACGGATGACAGGAGTACCCCTTGCAGGTATTCCTGTTTTTTTACAGAAAGGGAGGAATCTTTGATGAACGGACTGCGGGATTGGATTGCCTTGGTAAACGGCAAGGTCAATGACTTTGTGTGGGGGCTTCCCATGCTGGTGCTGCTGGTGGGCACCGGTATTCTCATGACCCTGCTGACAAACGGTTTCCAGCTGTGCCATTTCCGACACTGGATGGCAAATACCATTGGCGCTATTTTTAAGAACAAGCACGTAACCGCCCACACCCACAAGGATGACCGGGCCATCAGCCAGTTCCAGAGCCTATGCACGGCCCTGGCCGCAACCATCGGCACCGGCAACATTGCGGGCGTGGCCTCTGCCATTGCCTCCGGCGGCCCGGGGGCCATTTTCTGGATGTGGATTGTGGCGATTTTCGGGATGATGACCAACTTCTCCGAAAATGTATTGGGCATCTACTACCGCCGGAAGAATGGGGCGGGGGAGTGGTCCGGTGGGGCTATGTATTATCTCCGTGATGGCTTGGGGACCTTCCCGGGCTGCAAGACCCTGGGCAGAGTCCTTGCGCTGCTATTCAGCGTTTTCTGCGTGCTTGCCAGCTTTGGCATTGGCAATATGGGGCAGATCAATTCCATCGCCACCAATATGAACAGCGCCTTTTCCATTCCCAATTGGGTGACGGGCCTGTTTCTGATGCTCATTGCGGCCCTGGTGGTGGTGGGCGGCCTGAAGCGGATTGCGGCCGTAACGGAAAAATTAGTACCTGTGATGGCCCTGGCCTACGTGCTGGGAGCGCTGGCCATTGTTGCCTGGAATTACCGGAATATCGGCCCCGCCTTTGCGTCTATTTTCAAAGGTGCCTTTGCCTTAAAGGCTGTGGGCGGCGGAATTGTGGGCAGCGGCGTGAAGGCGGCGGTGACCTGGGGCATGAAGCGGGGTGTTTTCTCCAACGAGGCGGGGCTGGGCTCCAGCGTCATGGTCCACTCCAATTCCAATGTTAAGGAGCCTGTGGCCCAGGGAATGTGGGGTATCTTTGAGGTCTTTGCCGATACACTGGTTGTCTGCACCTTAACGGCACTGACGGTGTTGACCAGCGGCCTGGTGGACCTGAATGCCGGCGCGGTTTTAACCACCACCGAGAAGACCGCCATGGTGGCCGAGGCCTTTGGAATGCATTTTGGCCCCTTTGGCAATGCCTTTATTGCCATTGCCATTCTCCTGTTTGCCTTTTCTACGGTCCTTGGATGGAGCCATTACGGAACCAAGGCCTTTGAGTTTCTCTTTGGAACCAAGGCAACCATGTATTACAAGGTCTTCTTTGTCTGCTTTATTATGGTGGGTGCCACCATGCAGCTGGACCTTGCCTGGGATTTGAGCGATACCTTCAATGGTCTGATGGCCATTCCCAACCTGGTTGGGGTTCTGGCCCTCAGCGGTCTGGTTCGAAAAATCACCCGGAATTACATTGACAGAACCCTGCGGGGGAAGAACGTGGAGCCCATGTATTCCGCCTTCCCGGATGTGCAGAGGGAGCAGGAGGCGGAGACGGTACACGGATAAACCGGCCCCTTTCCTCTTTTCCCACAACGGTGTTGCAAAACAGCGGAAAATCTGCTATAATAAGGAAAAATTCGGATAGGGATGAGAGTAAAATGAAAAAATGGTTTGGGCTTTTTCTGCTGCTGTGCGCATTGGTCCTTCCGGTGTATGCCGAGGATACGCCTACGGAAATCCGTACGCCCCAGGAGCTGGCAGCCATGGCAGAAAACCCCGGCGGCAGCTATATCCTCATGGAGGATCTGGATATGGAGGGGTTCGACTGGAACTGCTTCGATTTTTCCGGCACTCTGGACGGAAACGGCCACAGTATTCTGAATCTCTCCGTGACCCAACCCGGGGAGAACACTGCCACGGCCCTGGATGGCAACCAAAAGGAATATCCGGCTGTTTATGCGGGCCTTTTTGCCAGACTGGAAAACGCGGAAATCAGGAATCTGGGCCTGATCAACCTGCGGGCACTGGTGGAGACGGATGAGCCCTGTCTCCTGGGCGGCATTGCGGGCTACAGTATGGACAGCACCGTGTCCAACTGCACTGTCACAGGCCAGCTGGAGCTCCGGGCCCACGAGGGAATGCTGGGGGTTGCCGGTGTGCTGGGCTACGGTGTGGGAAGCATCGATGGCTGCACGGTGGATGTGACGCTGATCTGTGTGGACACCGACAGCGAAAACAGCAGTGAGCAGTTTCTGGGCGGTGCCTTTGGTACCGGCTTCCTGTCTGTGACGGATTGCGACATCCGTCTGGATGCCTACATTTCCGAGCATGGCTTTGTCCACAGCGGCGGCGCAGCCGGTATGCTTCTGCAGTATCCCATCGGTATGGGAAAGAGCGCCCAGATTACCGGCAACACCATCAATGCTCAAATTACATTTTTTGAGCACAGCGCCAAGCGCCGGGCCTACTGCGGGGAAGTGGTGGGCGAACTGCTGAAGACCATGAACTTTAATTATGGCATCAACAACAATACCCGTTCCCTCCAAAAGAATGAGGTCAAGACCTATGACGTGGAGCTCCGCCCGGAGACCTGCGAAAACCCCGTCTATACGGAGACGGTGGTGCCCGCTTCCTGTGACAGCTTCGGCTATACCCAGTATACCTGCCAGACCTGCGGCTATACCTATACGGACCACTATCAGCTCCACGCCCACAACGTAACCCAGTGGACGGTTGTCAAAGAGGCCACCCAGGAGGAGCCGGGCCTCAGCACCGGCATCTGCGACAGCCGCGGGGCCGAGGTGGAGCGGGAGGACCCGGTGGTGGTTCCCGTAGAAACCCAGCCGGAGACGGAACCGATGACACCTGCCTTGGAAGGGGAGAACGCCCCCGCTGTAAAAATCTACAGTGCGGTCTGGGTATGGGTCATGGCCGGTGTGCTGGCTGTGGCGGTGATAGCCCTGATTGTGCTGCTGGCATCCGGAAGGAAGACCCCCAGGAAACGGCGCTACAATCCGAAAAAAGGCGGCAAATACGCCCGCTGATAAGCAAAACCCGTAGAGGCAGAAATACCTCTACGGGTTTGCTTGCTTATGAGGGATGGAAAATTTACCGGATAAAGTTGGTGGCAACCCGCGGCTCCTTTTCGGGAAGGCCGAAGGCCTCCTTGCCAAGGGCGATGCTCTTCATCAGGAAGACCATGTTTCTGGCCAGGGCGCGCATGGTCTGCTTTCCCTCCTCGTCCTGCTCTGCCTCCCCGGGCAGGCGGCCATGGATGCTGTTCCAGTACTGGCTGGAGGCAACGGGCATGCAGGAGATGGTGAAGTATTTGTTGAGCTCATCAAAGGTGGCGCTGCAGCCGCCCCGGCGGGCGCAGACCACGCTGGCACCAACCTTCATGCGGAGGTCGCAATGGCAGCTGTAGAACAGCCGGTCCAGGAAGGAGATCAGATTGCCGTTGGCGGAGGCGTAGTAGACAGGGCTGGCCGCAACCACGCCGTCTGCCTGGGCAAGCAGGGGGGCGGCCTCGTTGACCGCGTCCTGGAAGACGCATCTTCCAAGTGTTCCGCATTTTCCGCAGGCGATGCAGCCCCGGATGTCCTTTGTTCCCACATCCAGCTGGGTGTAGGTGACACCGCTTTCATCAAAGATTTTCTTCATTTCCCCCAGGGCAATTTCCGTATTGCCGCCCTTCCGGGGGCTTCCGTTGAGAATTAAAACGTGCATAGATAAACTCCTTTCGGTGCTTGCTTACAGCAGCGGCGCGATGGCCTTTGCCAGATATCCGGTGATTTTTACAATCAGCTTTTCCTCGCGGCAGCTGCGGTAGGTCACCCGTCGGCACTTTAAAAAGGTATTCAGAAAGTCCTTGTAAATGTCCTCCAGACACCCCACATCCTTTAGGTACGCGGCGCATTCAAAATGATGGTATAGGCTCCGGTAGTCCAGGTTGATGGTGCCGACGACGGCTTCCCGCTGGTCGCTGAGGAAAACCTTGGCGTGGACAAACCCAGGGGCGTACTCGTAAAGCCGCACACCGGCATCCAGCAGGGATCTGTAGTGGGTTTTGGCCAGAGCGTAGGGAATCTTTTTGTCGGGAATCCCCGGAAGAATGATGCGCACATCCACCCCACGCTGGGCGGCAAACTTGATGGCCGATTCCATCTCACCGTCCAAAATCAGGTAGGGGGTCATGATGTAAACATATTGGCGGGCCCGGTTCAGAATATCAATGTAGACCATTTCCCCCAGCTTCTGCTTATCCAAGGGGTTGTCCGCATAGGGAATCACGAAGCCGCCGTGGATGGGGGCGGGGGCAGCGGACTTTATGGTGTCCGGGAATACGGGCTGCTTTTCGTCCACATTCCACATCTGCAAAAACATCAGGCTGAAGCTCTGGGCGGCATCGCCCTTGAGCATCACGGCGGTGTCCTTCCAGTGGCCGAAACGGACCTCCTGATTGATGTATTCATCGGCCAGATTCACGCCCCCTGTAAAGGCGGTGCACCCGTCAATGACCAGAATCTTCCGGTGGTCCCGGTAGTTGTAATGGGAGGAAATCAGGGGCTCAATGGGGGAGAACATTTTGCACCGGATGCCCAGCTTTTCAATCCGCTTGGGATAGTCGTAGGGCAGGGTGGTAAATTCACAGGTGCCGTCATAGAGCATCCGGACATCCAGACCCTCCTGGGCCTTCCTGGCCAGAATCTCCAGAACCTTGCCCCACATGACACCTTCCCGCACAATGAAATACTCCAGATAAATGGTGCTCTGGGCCTTTTCCAGCTCCCGCAGCATGGCCTTCCACTTGTCTTCACCCAGGGGGAAGTAGGTAACGTCCGTATTGGTGAAAACGGGGAAATTGCCGCAGGAGGCGATGTATCGGCTGAGCCCTGCCACGCCGGGGTCCTCCTGGGTGAGCTTTTCCAGCACCTCCGGCTCCTGGGCAATCAGATGGTGGGAAAGGGCCTCACTCCGGGCGACCAGGGCTTTCAGGGTCCTGCGGCCCCATTCGCTCTGGGTCCATACGTAGAAAATACAGCCGAACACCGGCAGCACATTGATAATCAGAAGCCAGGTAATTTTGGCGGTGGGGTCCATGGAGCTGTTGACGAGAATCAGCAGGACCAGGATGGTAAACAGGGCGTTTCCGCCGAGATAAAGGGGAATCCGGTCCTCAAACCAGAAGCAGATTGCCAGCAGAATGGCGGCCTGGAGCAGAAGGGAGAATATCAGCAGCGCGTTTCTTCCGAAAAGAACCCGCAGAAAGCCTTTTTTCCGCTTTTCCAGAAGGAACAGTCCTGTGTCGTTTTTCTTTTTCGATTCCATGCTTTTTCCCCTTTCCCAAAAGAAATGAAATGGATACCTTTATTATAGTCAATTTGAAATCAAAATGCAATCCGTTTTTCCCGGGTGCCCTCCGGATAAACGGAAGATTTTCTTAAATTTGCCGTTAGAATTTGCTTTCTCGGACCGCCTGTGTTATAATGCCGGAAGAAAGGGGAGACACAATGAAAATTGGAATTTTTACCGATACCTTTTATCCGGAGGTCAACGGCGTTGCCACCTCTTGTCTGAATCTCTACCGGGAGCTGGAGCGTCGGGGGCACGAGGTCCATGTATACGGTCCCAAATGCAAGGGCTGGGAGAACTTTCAAAGCGACCATCTGCACTATCTGGGTTCGGCACAGTTTGTCTTTTTGAAGGACCGGAATGTGGCGCTGCCGGGCTATGGAGCTATTCGCCAGGCACTGGACGAGCATTTTGATGTGGTCCATACCAACAGCGAATTCGTCATGGGCTTTCTGGGCCGGTATGTGGCGAAGCACACGGGCTGTGCCCGGGTCCATACCTACCATACAGCCTGGGAGGACTATACCTATTACATCACCCATGGTGTGGGAGACAACGCCGCCAAGAGCGCTGCCAAGCGCTACAGCGAGTGGTGGTGTGACCGGTTTGACAGGGTCGTTGCCCCAACGGCCAAGACGGAAAATCTGCTGCGGCAGTACGGCGTGGAGGCCCCTATTGATATTATCCCCAGCGGCATGGACCTGCGGCGGTTTTCCCCCAGCCTCCATTCGGAGGAGGAGCGGGCTTCTGTCCGGGCCGAGTGCGGTGTGCCGGAGGGCAAGCGGGTGCTTCTGTACATCGGCAGGCTTGCCAAGGAAAAGAATATGGAAAAAATTCTGCGGGTGTTCCCGGAGCTTCTGCGGCGCTGCCCGGATGTGCAGCTGGTCATCATTGGGGAGGGCCCGTTGAAACAGACCCTGCAGGAGCAGGCCGAGGCCATGGGTATCCGGGAAAGCGTCTCCATCGTCGGTGCCAAGCCCTGGGAGGAGATTGACAGGTACTATGCCATCGGGGATGTTTTCGTCAGCGCTTCCCATTCCGAAACCCAGGGCCTGACTTACATTGAGGCGGCGGCCTCCGGGCTGTGCGTCTGCGCGGTAAACGACCCCTGTCTGCTGGGGGTATTTGAGGACGGTGTCAGCGCCGTTCTGTCCGGCGAAACGGATGAGCAGCTGCTGGAAAGCCTGGTGCTCTCGTTCAGCCCGGTGGGAACCCGCATCCGCCGGAATGCCGTCACTGCCGCGGAGCCCTACAGCACCGAGCAGTTTGCCAAGCGGGTGGAGGCGTGCTATCAGGCGGCCATAGAGGCCCACAACGGGGTCCTGGCCGAACCGCAGATAATTTTCTATAAGGATACCAGGGGCGGCTTTTGAGCTTCCCCTGGTTTTTGAATTCATGCCTCCTGGGCCATGGCCCGCTCAATGGCCTCCGGAACGAAGACGTACCGGTGCTCCGGCCTGCCCCGGCCCGCCCCGGCGGGGGTGGGAAGTGCTTTGATAATGCCCAGGTCAAAGAGCTTTTGCAGGATTCTTCTGGAGCTGCGCAAGGTGATGCCCAGAATGGGCCCAAGCTCCGCGGCGGTCAAGACGACCTTCGGGTCGTTCCGATACAGGCCCACCAGACGCAGAAGGTTGGTATTGTCGATGCCCAGCCTTCTGGCAAACTGAATGGCGTTCCCATCCCTGTAGCTGTACCGGACGGACTGGGCGTGGCTCAGGGGGCCGGTCAGGACCTCCGGGTCCCCGCTGACGAGAAACCCCTCGTTGATGCCGTAGCGGGTGCTTTCCAGCAGGGCACGCTCGGCATGGTATTGGCTGGTTTGCTCGCTGGGGTGTATCCCTATGCCCACGGAAAAGGGGAAAGACAGGTTCTTTCGCAGAATCCCTATCATTTTTTGCAGATTCAGCCCCTTGCAGGCCTCGTTGGACAGGGTCGCCCGGGCCACAAACCGGTCGAAGCTGTGATCAATGCTGAAGCTCAGCCCCCGCTCCTTGCGGAAATCCACCAGGAATTTATAAAGGGTTGCCGTGCGGTATTCCCGCTCCTCCTCGGAAAGCCCCTCCTTATCCGGCAGGTGGATGAGCACGGTGACGACGCTGCTGTCCTGCAGGCTTTTGAGCCGCTCCCGATTTACCGCCTCCATAATGGCCCCATAAACCATCTGCTCCGTGGGATTCACCGGCTCGTAGGGAATCCCCAGCTTTTCCCACTGCTGCAGATTATTGAGACTCCGGCTCACCACATAGTCGATTTTACCGGCTTGCCACAGCTCGTTTCCGCGCTTGGTGATATGGGCGTAGTCATAAACCGACTCCTCGAAGAAGTAGGGCAGGTGCTCCTTGGGCAGGTACTCCTGAATGTTCAGATAGTTGTTCTGCGGGGTCAGAAAATCCAGATACAGCCGGTTTAAGGGCACATCCGGGTGCCGCAGATGAAAGTTTAAGAGAATGCTCAGCACGTCCGCGATGCCATAGACCGTAAAGACGCAGGGAATGGGGCAGTCCGGGTAGTGCCGGTGCATATAGTGATAGCCCAGCTCACCGGAAAAAAGGATGATGTCGCTGCTGCCCTTGCAGTCGGCATAGATTTCGTCGATATCTGTCAGGCTGTCGTAGGTATAGGAGCGGAAGGCACAGTCAAAATCGTGACCGGTAATCACCTTCTGGATGGTTTCCAGAAAACGGAAGGGGGAAACAATGGCAACGGTAATCATAGAAAGCTCCTTTGTCCACAGATATGATAATTATATCATGTTTTGTGGAGACTTCAACCATTCTGCTGAAAATCAACAAAAATTGGGTTGCAATCGGAGAAAAATCATGTTATAGTAACGCCCTAGTGGACTGAAAATATGGCAAGTGTCGATTAAAAAGAGAGAGCGGGTGTTCACGCATTATGGCAATCGAACCATCAGGCGCGTATTATATAGATGCGGACTACCATATTGTAGGTGCAAACACGACTGCGCAAAGGCTGTACCCGCGGCTTACCGTCGGGCAGGAATGCTACCGCTGCCTGCGGGGAAAGGAGCAGCCCTGTGAGGATTGCCCCGTGGTCAACCACGTGGCCGGGCCAAAGCGCTATTTTAGCCCCATCCGAAATGGATATGAGACAGCCGAGGCCCTGGAAATGCCCCTTCCGGACGGCACCATGGGCCATGCCATTGTGTTTGGCACCACCGCGGGGCACGCCGCGCCGCCGGAAGATGAGGCGGCGGACCTGCGCTGCACCCGGGTCGGGGAGGGGGATGGCATTTCCGATATTATTGCTGCCTTTGCCTGCGAGGATGATGAGCTGCACGATTCCGGTTCCACCTCCAGGGGCGTTTTCCTAACATCGGGGCAGCGCCGGGAAATCCTGGTGGTGGAGGACAATCCCATCAACCGGGAAATGCTGGTGCAGATGCTGAAGCCGGATTACGATGTGCTGTGTGCCCAGGACGGGGAAGAGGGAATCCGGCTTCTGTCGGAGAATTACCGCAGCCTGTCGCTGATTATTCTGGATGTTTATATGCCCCGGTGCGATGGGTTCCAGTTCCTGGCCCGGACACGGTCCGACCCGCTGCTGGCCTCCGTGCCGGTGATTGTGGCCACGGGCAGCGACAAGCCGGAGGACGAGGCGCGGTGCTTGGAGCTGGGGGCCATGGACTTTATTACAAAGCCCTACAATCCCAAGGGCATTCAGGGCCGAATCCGCAACCTCATCAAAATGCGGGAGTCCAGCGCTGTGCTCAGCGCCATTGAATTCGATGCCCAGACGGGGCTTTATACCCGCCAGGCCTTCTTCCATCACGCCGCGGTGCTGCTGAGCGGCAGCCCGGAGGGAACCTATCAGGCGGTGGTGGTGGATATCCACAATTTCAAGCAGGTGAACAGCATCTATGGCGAAAGCATCGGGGATGACATTGTCCGCTATCTTTCCGGGCAGCTGAAGCGCCTGGTGCCGGATGGGCTGGCCGCCCATTACGATGGGGACAGCTTCGTCTTCCTGGAGCCCGTGGCGGACCACAGCACCGAGGATCTGGAAAAGGCCATCCGCACCATTGCCAAGGGGGCTCCCATCCGGAATCTGGTGCTCAAGTGCGGTGTCTACTGCTGTGACAATGCCCGGATGCCTGTATCCGTGATCTGTAACCGGGCCTTTCTGGCGCTCAACAGCATCAAGGACGATATGAACCACGCCGTAGCCCGGTTTGATGACCCCATCAACCAGCGCATCTGCCGGGAACGGGATATGGAGAGCAGCTTCGAGGACGCGGTGATGAACCAGGAGTTTGTGGTCTGGTATCAGCCCAAGTTTGATGTCCATACAGAGCGGATTGTGGGTGCCGAGGCTCTGGTCCGGTGGAGAAAGTCGGACGGCTCGGTGGTGCCCCCGGGAGAGTTTATTTCCCTGTTTGAGCGGGACGGCCTGATTGTGCGCCTGGACGAATATGTGTTCCGGAAGGTCTGCCAGATGCAGCACAGGCTGATTTCCCGGTATGGAAGTGTTTTTCCGGTGTCTGTCAACCTGTCCCGGAACAGTCTGCACTATCCCGGCATGATTGAGCGCTACGCCAAGATTGTCAAGGAACATCAGCTCAATGCCCAGGTGGTGCCCATTGAGCTGACGGAGTCCTCCGGAATGCAGATGAACCAGATTAAGGAGCTGGCCCAGAAGATGGTCTCCATGGGCTTCCCCTTGCATATGGATGATTTCGGGGCGGGCTATTCCTCTCTGGGCTATCTCAATTCGCTGCCCTTCCATGTGCTGAAGCTGGATAAGAGTTTGGTTGACTATATCGGCAACTATCGGGGCAATCAGGTCCTGCGGCACATCATCTCTCTGGCCCATGGTCTGGGAATGGAGGTCCTGGCCGAGGGCGTGGAAAATGCGGAGCAGGTGCAATTCCTGCGGGAGGTTGGCTGCGACGTAATTCAGGGCTACTACTTCTCCAAGCCCCTGCCGGAGGAGACCTTTCTGGAGGTTGTGGACCGGTGGCACGTAGAACGCTCCGACTGTGAGCTGCATATCGAGCGCACGCTGCTTGTTTAGCTGTTTGCACCCCGCCGAATGGCGGGGTGTTTTCATAATGCTGTTTTGCCGAAATTATGTGAACTATTTGACAAAACCACCGGTTTTTTGTAAAATAGTGTGAAAAAAGAAGGCAAAAGGAGTACCGTTCATTGCGTCGATTGTTGAGCCTTTGCCTGTTTAGTTTCCTGATTGTTTCCTGGCTTGTGCCCACAAAGGGCTTTGCCCAGGAGCAGCTGCCGGAGCTTGCCTCGGAGGCGGCGGTTCTGATGGATGCCGAGACGGGCCAGATTCTATATGACAAGAATGCCTACGAGATTTTATACCCCGCCAGCATTACGAAAATCTTGACGGGGCTGCTTGCCCTGGAGTACGGAGACCCGGGGCAAACGCTGACGGTTTCAGCCCAGGCTGTTTCCCAGGTGCCCCGCACCTCCTCCCACATTGGGCTCCAGGCGGGGGAGACCATCACCATGGAGGATGCGCTGTATGCCCTGGCAATCTCCTCTGCCAATGACGCGGCGGTGGCCATTGCGGAGGGAATCTCCGGAAGCGCCGTGGAGTTTGCGGAGCTCATGAATAAGGAGGCCGCGGAGCTGGGGACCCTCAATTCCCATTTCGTAAATCCCAACGGCCTTCCCTCCGGGGAGCACTATACAACCGCCTATGATATGGCGCTGATAACGGCAAAGGCCTTGAAGCAGCCGGATTTTCTCCGCTATTTCGGCAGCGGGGCCTATGAGATGCCCGCTACCAATCTGTCGGCGGCCAGGTCTCTTACCTCCAAAAATCAGTTTATCGACGGGGAGAAGTCCTGCCCGGGTCTGCTGTTCAGCAAAACCGGGTGGACCACCGCTGCTCAGGGCACTCTGGTGACCGCCGCCAGACGGGGGGACACGACGCTCATTGCCGTTGTGCTGAAATCTCCGCTGCTGGAGGACAAGTATCTGGATACCCAGAAGCTTTTTGACTACGGCTTTGAAGCCTTCCGCCGGTTTACGGTGGATGAGGACTTTGTCCTGGAGCAGATGTACAGCCAGGGCCTGGAGGAAGAGGTGGAGCTGGAAAACTTTGAAGCTGATTCCTTTTTGATTCCCCGGGAGCTGGAGGCGGAAAATGTCCGCCTGATTGTCCCCGGCGGCTTTGCCCCGGATTCCGGAGTGACGACGGTGCCAATCTCTGTGGTGGCGAAAAATGAGGCGGGGCAGGTCCTGATTCTGCGGGAGAGCCTGCTGACCATCTGCCTTACGGAATCGGTAAACGCGGAACCGGAAGCCCTTCTGGCGGATGTGGGCGGCCAGCCCCATACCCTCGGCTGGGTTCCTCTGGCGCTGGTGGGCGCGGTGGTGCTGGCGTTCCTGCTTCTTGGCATGGTCGAGCATTGGAAAAGAAAATAAGCCCAGGGCCCCGGAACCGGCGGTTGGTTCCGGGGTTCCTTTATCAAAAAAGATGTTGACAAAACAACAACTTGCGTGTATACTTCAACTTGTTGATTTTACAACAAAAAGGAGGACGGCTATGGAACAGCGCTTTGAAACCTTTACGGTGCTCATCGGCAAAATCAGCAGAAATATCAAGCGGATGAAGGCCCTTCAAATGGCGCAGCTGGATTTGAAAGGACCCCATGTTTCCTGCCTGTATTACCTCTACCGCAGCGGCCCCCTGACCGCGGCGGAGCTCTGCGACCGCTGCGAGGAGGACAAGGGCGCTGTCTCCCGGTCCCTGGATTTTCTGGAACGGAACGGCTATGTGGTCTGCCAGAGCGGAAGCGGGAAAAAATACAAAAGTCTGCTCTCCCTTACCCCAAAGGGGCAGCAGGCCGGGCAGGAGGTCTCCCAGAGAATTGAGAGCATCCTGGAGCCGGCAAGCCGGGGCCTGACCGCCCAGGAGCGGGAAACGATGTATGGGGCGCTGGAAAAAATCAGCGGCAACCTGGAAAAACTGACAGAATCGGAAAGGAAATAAGATAGATGGGCGTAAGAATTATTGTAGACTCCTCAACGGATGTAGCGGAACGCTACCGAGACCTGGTACAGGCGGTCCCTCTGACCGTGACCTTTGGCCAGGAGGAGTATTTTGACGGCGTAACCCTGGATAAGCAGGAATTTTACCGGAAGCTGGTGGAATGCGATACTTTGCCGACCACCAGCCAGGCGACCCCCGCCGCCTTTGACAGGGTCTTCCGGGAGATTGCCGCGGCAGGGGACAGCGCGGTGGTGCTGACCCTGGCCTCAACACTGTCCGGCACCTACCAAAGCGCCGTACTGGCCGCGGAGGGGTACGAGCATATTTATGTAGTGGACAGCATGACTGTGGCCATCGGCACCGGCGTTCTGGCGGAGTACGCGGTAGAGCTGACAAAGCTTGGCTTTGACGCGGAGTACATCGCCCGGGAGCTGACGAAGAAGCGGGATGAGGTATGCGTCATTGCCCTGCTGGACACTTTGGAATATCTGAAAAAGGGCGGCCGAATCTCCAAAACCGTTGCCTTTGCCGGGGGCGTGTTGAATATCAAGCCGGTGGCAACGATAAAGGATGGGGCGGTTACGCTGATTGGCAAGGCCAGAGGCTCCCGGAACGGAAACAATCTGCTGGTGGAAAAAATCAACGAAAGCGGCGGCGTGGATTTTGAAAAGCCGGTGCTTCTGGGCTATACGGGGCTGTCGTCCGCACTGCTTGACAAGTATGAGGCGGACAGCAGGGCCCTTTGGGAGGGGCATACCGAAGCGTTGGAGCGGTGCCTGATGTGCTGTGTGATCGGCACCCATGCCGGCCCAGGCGCGGTGGCGGTGGCCTTTTTCCGGAAGGGAAGCTAAGCGTGTAAGCGGTACTGTTTTCTGGGAAGCAGTACCGCTTTCTTCTGAATTATCCAATAAAAGGAACAAAAGAAGCCGCCGATTCGTACATTACGGGAAATCAAAGGATGATACTTGATTTTTACATTTTAAGCTGGTATACTATATCCATTGAATTCGGAGAGTTACTCAAGTGGTCGAAGAGGCGTGACTCGAAATCTCGTAGGGCGCGTGAGCGTCGCCAGGGTTCAAATCCCTGACTCTCCGCCAGTAAACGCAAAGGGTAATAGAGAATAGAGAATTTGGTATTCCAGCTTCTCTGTTATCTGTTGTCCTTTGCTTTTTTTGCGAAAAGAAGAAAGAGGGAACAACGTGCGTACGAAAGCAAAAACCACCGCAAAGGATATGACCCAAGGCAATATTGTCAAGCAAGTGCTTTTATTTGCGATGCCTTTAATGCTGGGAAATGTGTTTCAGATGCTCTATAACACCGTGGACTCCATTGTTGTCGGCCAGTTTGTCGGCACCCAGGCCCTGGCGGCTGTGGGCTCTACGACAATGATTGTCAATATGCTGGTGTTTTTCTTCAATGGCTTCTCCATTGGTGCCAGTGTGGTCATCGGCATTCATTTTGGGGCCAAAAACATGGAAAAGCTCCATAAGGCCGTGGAGACCACCATGGCGGCTACGTTCATTATGAGCGTGCTGTTTACCGTTGTGGGCTATCTCGGGGTGAAGCCCATGCTTCGGTTTATGTCCACGCCGGAGGATGTATTTCCGGAGGCAACCACCTACCTGCAAATCTATTTTGCGGGCTTTTCCGGTCTGCTGATCTACAATATGGGCAGCGGCATCCTTCGCTCTGTGGGTGATACCACAAGGCCCCTGTATTTTCTGGTAATCACCAGCGTTCTTAATATCATTCTGGATTTGGTGTTTGTGCTGGTGTTCAAAATGGGCATTGCCGGTGTTGCCTATGCCACCATCCTTTCCCAGTTTGTGTCGGCGGGGCTTGTGCTGCTGCTGCTCAGCGCCTCCAAGGATATTTACAGACTGACCTGGCATGACCTGACCATTGACGGCGGCATTTTAGGGCATATCTTCTCCGTTGGCCTGCCCGCGGGCATCCAGTCGGTGATTACCGCGTTCTCCAATGTCTTTGTCCAGTCCTACATCAATGCCTTCGGCTCCGGCTGTATGGCCGGATGGAGCTGCTACAATAAGCTGGACCAGTTTATTATGCTGCCCATGCAGAGCATGGCTATGGCCTCGACCACCTTTGTCAGCCAGAACGTGGGTGCCCGTCAGCCCAAGCGGGCAGAGCAGGGAACCTATACCACCATTGGCCTGACGCTGCTGATTACCGGCGTGATTGTCGCTGCTATGATGGTTTTCGCGGCCCCCTCGGTGGAGCTGTTCTCAACGGATCCGGAGGTCGTGTCCTACGGCGTGCTGTTTATTCGGGCCAACGTGGTGTTTCTGGTGTTTAACTGC
Organism: uncultured Eubacteriales bacterium; assembly: GCA_900556935.1. Taxonomy (GTDB): domain Bacteria; phylum Bacillota; class Clostridia; order Oscillospirales; family Oscillospiraceae; genus Faecousia. The sequence continues at coordinate 15,695 of USQL01000029.1, forward strand.
GTCAACCATGTTCTGGCAGGCGCTTTGCGGGGCATGGGAGACTCCAACGGACCGATGATTATCATGCTGCTGGGCTTTGTGGCCGTGCGGCAGACCTATCTGTACTTTATGACCCGCTACATCAGCAATACGCCCCTGACGGTGGGCCTGGGCTATCCCGTGGGTTGGGTTTCCTGCTGCGTTCTGGAGGTTGCGTATTTCCTGATTCGCAGAAAGCGCCTGCTGTATGAAAACAGCGAGCTTACAGAGACACACTGATAAGACCGAGGGGGAGAGAAGCTATGACCTTTTCTGAAAAGAGATTCCTGCGCCTGCCCAAGCCTACGAAGGAGGATTTTCGGGGAGACCGGGAGCGAATCCTGGATGCGCTGAAGCCCATGAACGCCTCTATGACACTGGAGGCTATGCGGAGTCTGTACCCCCTGGTTTCTCAGGCGGACTATGCCGTTACGGTGACGCTTTGCCCGGGAAATACGGGTATGGAGGTCATCCGCGTGGAGCCGGGAGATACCACGCAAAGACTCTATGGCCTTGCCCTGGACATCGGCAGTACTACGCTGGAAATGGAACTGGTGGATATGAACACCCAAAGGGTCCTCAGGAACGTGGGCTGCGTCAACAGCCAGGTCTCCTTTGGCCTCAATATCCTGGACCGGATCCTGGCGGTGAAGGAAAACCGGGAGAATCTGGAAGCGCTGCGGGCGCTGGTGGTGGGGGACATCAACCGCCTGATTGCCCAGGCCACGGAGGGGCTGGCCGCCCCAGAGGAGATTTCCGCCCTGATTGTGGGAGGAAACACCACCATGATTCATTTCTTCCTGGGCTGTGACCCCTGGCTGGTGTTCCAGAACCCCTATGCCCCGGTGTTTTTTGACCCGGGGATTCAGTCGGCGGGGGCCCTGGAGCTGAATTTACGGTGCAATGTGTTCTGCTTCCCGGCAAAGGCCAACTATTTAGGCGGGGATATTACCGCGGGGCTGCTGCTGACGGACCTGGACACCGCCGGAAAGCCCGCTGTCTTTCTGGATATCGGCACCAACGGAGAATTGTGCCTTGGCTGCAAGGACTATCTTCTGATGGGAGCCGGTGCCGCGGGGCCTGCCCTGGAGGGCTTTGGCAGCAAGTATGGAATGCGGGCAGAGCCCGGTGCCATCCGGCATCTGACGCTGGACGAAAAAGGCGAATTCCACCTGGATGTCATCGGCGGCGGCGAGCCTGTGGGCATCTGCGGCACCGGCATTTTCGACCTGGTGGCCCAGTGCTATCTCTGGGGCTGGATTCGGGGAGACGGCACCGTGGATTTTGACCGGGCAGGGGAGAATGCCATCCAGGTCTGGGAGGAAAAGGCCCTGCGCAGCGAGCCCGCCATTGTTTACTACCGCCAAGGGGAGAAGACCCTTTATTTTACCCAGGCGGACATTCAGGAGTTCGTCCGCTGCAAGGCGGCGGCCCACACCATGGTTGCCACGCTGCTTGACTACTGCGGGCTGAGCCTGGAGGACATAGGAAACGTCTATCTTGCCGGAGGCTTTGGAACCCACATCAATCTGGAATCCGCCATTACCGTGGGCATCTATCCGGATATTGACCGAAACAAGCTGAAAATCCTGGGCAATACCTCTCTGGCCGGGGCAAAGAAGCTGCTGCTGGACGCGGGGTGCATTGACAGGGTACGCTTCTTCCTGGAAACCGGAGAGTACCTGCATTTTGCGGAAATGGACATGTTTTTGGAGAATATGATGGCCGCCAATTTTATCCCCCATACCAACGCTGCCCTGTATCCCAGTGTCAAACGGAAAATTCTTGGCTAAAAAGTATTTTCCCTCTTTACAGAACGGTTTCTTTCCGATATAATGCAAATATCTATGCAATCTATGTAAAGTGAGCGTTTTTTATGAATATTGAGTTTGATACCTATAAGCAGAAGCTGAACGACTGCCGCCCCGCGCTGGACGGTCTGGCGGAATCCCTGAATCTTACCGGCATGCGCAACGAGCTGGAGCGGCTCCACGCCATGCAGGAGGCCCCCGGCTTCTGGGACGACCCGGAGAAGAGCCAGAAGGTGGCCATCAAGGTCAAGCAGACCGAGGCAAAGATTGAGCGGTATGAAAAAATGGTCGCCTCCTGGGACGATATGATGACCATTTGCGAAATGGCCGTCGAGGAAGACGACGACTCCATGCTCGACGAGCTGAAGCAGAGCTTTGAGGTTCTGGAGGAGCAGATGGAGACCTGCCGCCTGGAGACCCTGCTCACCGGCCACTATGACAAGAACAATGCCCTTATGAGCTTCCACGCGGGAGCCGGCGGCACCGAGGCCCAGGACTGGTGCCAGATGCTCTACCGGATGTATACCCGCTGGGCAGAGCGCCACGGCTTTACCTACAAAATCCTGGACTACCTGGAAGGGGACGAGGCAGGCCTTAAGTCCGCGGACATTATGATTGAGGGCGAAAACGCCTATGGCTTCCTGAAGGGGGAGAACGGCGTTCACCGTCTGGTCCGGGTGTCTCCCTTTGATGCCAATGCCCGCCGCCAGACCTCCTTCTCCGCCATTGAGGTCATTCCAGAAATCGAGGATGACAGCCAGGACGTGGAAATCCGCCCGGAGGACTACGAGATGCAGGTTTACCGTTCCTCCGGTGCCGGCGGCCAGCACATCAACAAGACCTCCTCCGCCGTCCGCCTGATTCACAAGGCCACGGGCATTGTGGTGTCCTGCCAGACCGAGCGGAGCCAGTTCCAGAACAAGGAGACGTGTCTGAAAATGCTGCGCTCCAAGCTGGTGGAAATCAAGGAGCGGGAGCACCTGGATAAAATTTCCGATATCAAGGGCGTTCAGCAGAAAATCGAATGGGGCAGCCAGATTCGCAACTATGTGTTCATGCCCTATACCCTGGTAAAGGACACCCGCACCGGCTGCGAGACCTCCAATGTTAACGCAGTTATGGACGGCGCGCTGGACCCCTTTATCGAAAGCTACCTCAACTGCCTGGCCACCGGCAATTGGGTGCAGAAATAAGATTTTTCTGGAAAGTATAGCGGATTTACCCTTGCATTTTGCTTGCTCCTGTGCTATACTGGACAGGCTATTCGAGGTCTGCATGCTTGCGGGCCCAATACCGTTCGCATTCCGCGAATCAGCGGAGGGAGGTTTGTCACGATGAATGTTTTACAGACGGTTCTGGTTGTCCTGGAGGCAATCGCCAGCATTGCCCTGATTGTGGTGGTTCTGCTGCAGTCCGGTAAGGAGGCTGGCCTGTCCGGCGCGCTGACCGGTACTTCCGATTCCTACCTGAGCAAGAACAAGAAGGCGGGCCTGGACCAGGTCCTCGCATCCTCTACCAAGTGGATTGCCATTGCCTGGATTCTGCTGACCCTGGCTCTGAGCCTGGTGTGATTCCCAGAATAAATGAACATAAGACCATGGAAGCCCTCCATGGTCTTTGTTATTTTTGCGCAGTGACTTTTTCACTTCGATGTGGTAGTATAATAGCACTTCACAGGAAGGAGTTTGATTTTTATGTCTGAAAGAAAGCTGGAAGGACTGGAGCCCCGGTCCGTGTTTCGTTTTTTTGAGGAGATCTGTGCCATCCCCCACGGAAGCCATCATACAAAGGCCATCAGCGATTACCTGGTGGCGTTCGCAAAGTCTCATAAGCTTGAATACATTCAGGACGAGAGCAACAATGTGATTCTCTTTGCCCCCGGCACCTGCGGCATGGAGGACCATGCTCCTGTCATTCTCCAGGGCCATATGGATATGGTCTGCGAAAAGGATGCGGACTGTCCCCTGGATATGGCGGTGGACGGCCTGGATTTGACCCACGACGGGGTTTCCGTCTACGCCAGAGGCACTACCCTGGGCGGAGACGATGGAATCGCCGTGGCCTATGCCCTGGCCATTCTGGACGATGGGTCCATTCCCCACCCGCCTCTGGAGGTGATCATCACTGTGGATGAGGAGGTCGGCATGCTGGGTGCCGCCGCCATTGACCTCTCCATGCTGAAAGGCCGCACCATGGTGAACCTGGATTCCGAGGAGGAGGGGGTCTTTACCGTCTCCTGCGCCGGAGGTGCCAGAAGCACCATTACTCTGAACGCCGAGCGCAAGGCCGTCTACGGTCCCTGCGTCCGCCTGACGGTGGAAAATCTCCGGGGCGGCCACTCCGGAGAGGAGATTCACAAGAATCGGGCCAATGCAAATAAGGTTATGGGCGAGTTCCTGGGCCGGATTCAGAAGCTCATGCCCCTGTGCCTGACCTCCTTCACCGGCGGCAGCAAGGACAACGCCATCCCCAGGTCCTGCCAGGCAACCGTGGTTGCCATGGGCATCGGCATTGAGCGGATTAACGACATTGCTGCCCAGCTGCAGCAGGAGATTCGGGAGAACTTTGACGAGCCGGAGGCCACCGTTCAGGCCTTTGACGTGGACGCTCTCGGCGGAAACGCGCTGACGACCACGGCAACGGCAGATGTGATTTCCCTGCTCTGTGCCGCGCCCAACGGCGTTCAGGCCTATTGCCCGGATATGGAGGGCTTGGTTCAGACCAGCCTGAATATGGGCATCGCCAAGCTGGGGGACCGGTTTAGCGTCACTTTCTGCGTCCGCAGCTCCGTCAACCAGGAGAAGGAGGCTCTTCTGCAAAAGCTCCGGGACCTGGCGGACTTCTACAACGGAACCTACAGCCAGATGGGCACGTACCCCGCCTGGGAGTACAAGAAGGAGTCCAAGCTCCGGGATGTGATGGTACCCATCTACACGGAGATGTTCGGCACTGCCCCCAAGGTTCTGGCCATTCACGCCGGACTGGAATGCGGCCTGCTCAGCGATAAGCTGCCCGGGCTGGACTGCGTTTCCATCGGACCCCAGATGCACGATATCCACACCAGTCGGGAAAAGCTGGAAATCGCTTCTACAGAGCGCACCTGGAAATTCCTGCTGGCGGTTCTGAAAGCGCTTTAAAAACAATACCATTCACCAAAACGGTATCCGGTTTCGGATGCCGTTTTGTGGTTTTACAAACTATTATTTTGCAAATTACTATACAAGTCTTCTTTTTACTTGCAAAAGTCTTCCGGGTGCGTTACCATAGAGGTATCAAATTTGGAGGTGCGAAAATGAACGCAAACGAGATTATGGGCATTTTCTCCGATACCGCCTATGTGCGGACCGGCGGAAGCCCGGAGGAGCGGAAAACAGCAGAGTATCTGCTGTCCCGTCTGAAAGGCTGGGGCCTCCACGGTACCCTGGAGGCCTTTGACGTGGACATGGCGGATCTTCTGGAGGCAGAGCTCAGTGTAGACGGAAAGACCGTTCCCTGCAAGGGCTATAAAAACGCCGGTTCCGGGGAGGTGGAGGCAGAGCTCTACTACCTGCGCAATACCGACGACTACTCCCTGAGCCTCTGCAAGGGGAAAATCGTGATGATCGACGGGTATCTGGGCTACTGGCGCTATCAGGACATGCTGGAAAACGGCGCCCTGGGCTTTATCACCTATGACGGCAACGCCAACTATGCCGACCGGGACATCGACCAGCGGGAGCTGAGAAGCTACGTTTCCAAGGGCAACAAAATCCCCGGCGTGAACATCAACGCCAAGGATGCCATTGCCCTGATTCGGGACGGCGGCAAGACGGCAAAGATTACCCTGAAGCAGAACGAGTATACCGGCCAGTCCCACAATGTGATTCTGGACCTTCCGGGAGAAGGGGAGGACTATATTGTCTTTACCGCCCACTATGACTCTACGTCTCTTTCTCAGGGTGCCTACGACAATATGTCCGGCTCCGTGGGCCTTTTGGGCTTGGCGGAATACTTTGCTTCCCATCCCCACCGCTGCGGCCTGCGCTTTGTCTGGTGCGGCAGTGAGGAGCGGGGGCTGCTGGGCTCCAAGGCCTACTGCGAAGCCCACGAGGAGGACCTGAAAAAGGTTGTGCTGAATATCAACCTGGATATGATTGGCTGCATTATGGGCAAGTTTATTTCCTGCGTCACCGGCGAGGAAAAGCTCTGCCACTATATTTCCTATATGGCCTCCGAGCTGGGCTTTGGCATGGAAACCACCCAGGATGTCTATTCCAGCGATTCTACCCCCTTTGCGGACAAGGGCATTCCCGCGGTGTCCTTTGCGCGGATTGCCCCCAGCAACACCGCAACCATTCACAACAGCTATGACACCATGGCCGTCATGAGCGGCGAGCAGATGGTGGAGGACATTGATTTCCTCATCGCCTTTGCCGACCGCTTCGCCAACGCCAAGCGCTGCCCGGTGGCCAGGACTATGCCGGACAACATGGTCAAGAAGCTGGACGAATACCTCTGCCGGAAGCGTCCGGAAAAGAAGTAATCATTTCTCTTTTTAGGACAATTTATCGTACAGGGTCACTTTCTTTCGTAATGATTGGCTAATTCATTCTACATCAGAAAGCCCTGTACGATTTATATGAAAAAAGTTGTAAAGTGATGTACCATTACATACAGTGAAAATATGTAGAGGAAAACAACATGGAAACGATCATAAAGTATGAACTAGTCATAAATGAAGCACTTAGATCTGCACTCGATTACCATACACCTGACGAGCAGATTAATGAATTTATCCGCTTTTTCGGAAGACATATCGGTTCTGACAGAATATACATTTTCGAAGATTGTAAGGAAAGACATGGTACAGATAATACATATGAATGGTGTGCACAGGGGATAATTCCCGAGATAGACAGATTGCAGAATGTCGATATGGACGTAATAAAGTGGTGGTATGATACGTTTTCCAAAGGCGAAAGTATCATTATCGCTGATATAGAAGATATCAAAGAAGAACATCGCGTATCGTATGATATGTTAAAAGCGCAGAATGTGAGAAATGTGGTGGTATGCCCTTTGCGTTATAAAGATGAGATAAGTGGGTTTTTCGGTGTGGATAATCCTCCCAAAAGTGATTACAGGGGGCTTACTACTTTTCTGGATATGATAGGAACGCTTCTTATCTCATTTCTGAAATTGCGTAATTCGTTTATAAAGTCAAATAAAGAGGCAAAACTCAGCAGTTATTCATCCCTCTCGAAAATCTATGCATCTATGCATTTGGTTGATGTACAGACAAAAAGATATTATATTGTAAAAATGACAGATCATATTCTGGAATGTTTGGGAAAAGACTTCAAAAAAATAGGAGAATATGAAATCAGGGATGATTTTTGCGGACATATCAAGAATATTGCCGAGAAAATGTGTATGGAATCACAACTTCAGGAATCACTGGAGTTTGTAGATATCAGTACGCTGGAAGAACGGCTTCTTGGAGAAAACAGCATAACACATGAATTTACAGATAAAATCTCAGGCTGGTGTCGAAGCAGATTTATTCCTGTAGACTACGATGAAAATGGAAGACTTCGGCATGTGCTTTTCTGTATTGAGTGTATAGAAGAAGAAAAAAAGCGTGAGAACAGGCTGATTTATCTGGCGCAGACAGATCTTATGACAGGATTATATAATCGCGGAAGCGGAGAACAAAAGATTACTGAATTTTTAAAGAAAAAAACAGGAGGATTGTTTTGCCTGATTGACTGTGACAAATTTAAATCCATCAATGACAATTACGGGCATTCTGTAGGAGATAAGGTGATTATAGCCATTGCAGAGAAGTTACGGAAAACATGTCGTGACAGTGATGTGTTTTTGCGGCTCGGAGGTGATGAGTTCGCCATGTTTATACCGGGAATGCTGGAACAAAGGGCAGCAGAGAAATTTTTTGAGAGATTTTTTGAAAATATCCGACAGATTGATATCATAGAGATGCAGGGAAAGAGCATAGAAATAAGTCTGGGTGCGTGTTTTTATAATGGATATGAAGAGGTTTCTTTTGACCAGCTATACAGAAAGGCTGACAGGGCAATGTATCAGAGTAAAAAGCAGAAGGGCTGCAGTGCCGTAATTTATGGGGAGGAGAAAATTCTGGAAGATTCCCGGTTATGAGCTGCGTAGCGAAGCGGAATAAAAGGAGGGAACCTAATACACCAGAAAGTCCTGTACGATATTTTTTATGAAAAAAGTTGTAAACTGGTTTTTTGGATAAAAACGAAAAAATAACCCTGGTCTTTCTGGGCAAAACATGGTAGAATAGGGAAGTCGGCGAAAAGCCGGAGAATAGAAGAAAGAAAGGTCGAAACAAATGCTTGAAAAGATGTTCCGCTTGTCGGAAAACAAAACCACGGTTCGGACGGAGCTCATTGCCGGTCTGACCACCTTTATGACCATGGCCTACATTATCGCCCTGAACCCCAACCTGCTCACGGGCTTCGGTGCTGAGGGGCAGGAGCTGTGGAACGGCGTGTTCCTGGCTACCTGTATCGCCTCTGCCATCGGCATGTTTGCTATGGCGTTCCTGGCCAACAAGCCCTTTGCCCTGGCCCCCGGCATGGGCCTCAACAGCTTCTTTGCCGTGGTCGTGGGCAACATCGTTGCCATGACCGGTATGACCTATGTGGCCTCCTTCCAGGCTGCCCTGGTGATTATCCTGATTGAGGGCATCATCTTCCTGTTCCTGTCCGTTCTGAACGTCCGGGAGAAGATTGTAAACGCCATCCCGCTTGGTGTCCGGCTGGGCATCTCTCCCGCCATCGGTCTGATGCTGATGAACATCGGCCTGGGCTCCAACGTGGGCATCTACGCCGAG
>USQL01000030.1 GCA_900556935.1 uncultured Eubacteriales bacterium
CCTGAAAGGGGAGCTGGCCCGGCGAACGCCGGGTCTGAGGGGTCCGGCTTTTCGTTAGAAAAGCCCTCGCCGAAGGCGGAATATGAGATTGCGGAGCCTCAGTATTTGCGCTTACGGCGCAAGGCTTGGCCCTTGGCCAAGCCAGGACCCCTCAGTCAGCTGCGCTGACAGCTCCCCTTTCAGGGGCGCCTTATCCGCATTTTTTCGAATTTATCTGGGATTTGATATCCCGTCACCTCGGTATGGCGGCAGGTTGCCGCCGCTACGGGGTGGAATATTTTGGGCGGGCAATATTCATGCTGGGTGGGCTGTCCTTTTGGGTGGTTCGGAATGGAGTGGGGCGTTCTCTACGGAGGTGCCGAATCTGGAGTGTTTCATTGTTGCGCATTGACGCTGAAACGCATTGACATAACGGTCACCCTGTTTAAAGAAAAGAAGGATTGGCCCAAGCTGCGGGATTCCGGCTTTCTCTATTTCCGCAAGGCATCCAGCGATAGCCGAGAGCTGCTGGACCATATCGACCAAATCCATGAAAGCGGTGATTGAACATAATAGGCGGCTACCCCGCAGGCCAAATGGCCCGCGGGGCAGCCGTTTTTGTTTGTTTTTGCGAATCCACTTTACCCGATGCCAAAATACCCTTCCCGCATCAGAATTTCCAGCACCTTGGCCTCTCGTTCCAGCATATTTTGGTCCTTGGGACCGTGATTGCGGAAGCGGTTTGTCTGAATGGCGGTCTCCGGCGCTACAAATTCCAGGGTGAAGTGCTCCTCGGCTTCGTAATCATCCAAGTGCTGGCTTTGCACTTCCGGCTGAAAGTCGCAGAGGTAATAGTAGTTGTCCTGAACGAACATGGCAATTCCGGGCTGGTCGCTTTTCTGAACCCGGTGGACCAGACCGTATTCCCGGATGGACTTTGGGAGCACTTGCAGGCCGGATTCCTCCAGGACCTCTCGGGTGAGGGCCTGGGGCCTGGTTTCCCCGGCCTCGATGCCGCCGCCGGGGAACTTGTAGTAGTCGTATTTCAGACTGTGGACCATGGCGACCTTGCCGTCCCGGAGGATGATGCCCCGGACGGAGGGGCGGACAAAGGCGGGGCCCTTTGGGTCGTAGTCCTTGGTATCGATTTCAAAAAGGGCGCGCACGGTTATTTCTCCTTACCTGTCCATTCGGAGCGGAGGAGGGAATAGATGGCTTCGTCGCAGACTCCCTGGTTGTTCCAGTCAGCCTGGCGTAGGGTGCCCTCGTAGCGCATGCCGCATTTTTGCATGACGGCCCCGGAATGGGGGTTGTTGGTGTCGTGCCGTGCGGCGATACGCTGGAAGCCGACTTCCCCGAAGAGAAAGTTAATCACGGCGCTCAGCGCCTCGGAGGTGTAGCCCCGGTGCCACCAGGCAGAGCCGATGCAGTAGCCGATCTCTGCTTTTTGGATGCGGTTGTCCAGCTCCACCACGCTGATGGTGCCGATGGTCTGCCCCAGGTCCTTGGGGACAATCATCCACTGGTAGTTTTCCGGGGAGGCGTACTCCTCCTGCCAGATTTGCAGGCGCTCCCTGGCGGTATCCGGGGAAGCGTAGGCGGGCCAGGTCAAAAACTTCGTCACCTCCGGGCTGGAAGCCCAGTTGCGGTACATGTCCTCCGCGTCGGAAAGCTCAGCTTTGCGCAGAATCAGCCTGGGGGTCTCGATGGTTTGGGTGCCCTTGTGTGTCAGCATGTTTCCTCCTTACGCCATGTCGGCGATTTCGTAGATAAGTCGTTCGGTCTTTTCCCAGCCCAGACAGGCATCGGTGATGGACTTGCCGTAGACACCGCCGCCGATTTTCTGGTTGCCGTCCTCAATATAGCTCTCCACCATGAAGCCCTTTACAAGGCTGTGGATGCCCGTATCATAGTTCCGGTTTTGCAGGACCTCCCGGATGATCCGGCCCTGCTGGAAGGGGTTTTTGCCGGAATTGGCGTGGTTGGCGTCGATGATGGCGGCGGGGTATTTGAGCCCCTGCTCCTCATAGAGCTTGTGGAGAAAAATCAGGTCCTCATAGTGGTAGTTGGGCCGGGGGTCGCCGTGCTTGTTGGTGTAGCCCCGGAGGATGGCATGGGCGTAGGGGTTTCCGGAGGAGGTGGCCTCCCAGCCCCGGTAGATGAAGGTGTGGCTGTGCTGGGCGGCGTTGATGGAGTTCATCATCACGGACAGGTCGCCGCCGGTGGGGTTCTTCATGCCCACGGGGACGGAGATGCCGGAGCTGGTGAGCCGGTGCTGCTGGTCCTCCACGGACCGGGCTCCTACGGCCACATAGGCCAGCACGTCATCCAGGTATTTGTAATTTTCGGGGTAGAGCATTTCGTCGGCGCAGGAGAAGCCGGTCTCCCGGAGCACCCGCATATGGAGCTCCCGGATGGCGATCAGTCCCTTGAGCATATCCGGGGCGGCGTTGGGGTCCGGCTGGTGGAGCATTCCCTTGTAGCCCGCGCCGGTGGTCCGGGGCTTGTTGGTATAGACCCGGGGAATGATCAGCAGCTTGTCCTTCACCTTTTCCTGAATGGGCACCAGGCGGGAGATATAGTCCAGAACGCTGTCCTCCCGGTCGGCGGAGCAGGGTCCGATGATCAGCACCAGTCGGCTGTCCCGTCCGGCCAGAATGTCCTTCAGTTCCCGGTCCCGCAGCTCAAACACCGCGGCCATATCCGCGTCTACGGGGTATTCCTGCTTTAGGTCATTGGGGATGGTCAGCTTGCGCTTGAAATCCATATTCATAAAAATTTACCTTCTCTATCTATATAAATACATAAAGTATAGCCTGTGCAGCACAAAAAGGCAAGAAAAAAATCCCGCCAAGCGGGATTTTGGGGCGACTGGGCCTATAAGCCGGGTTCTGTCTTGACAGCCATCTATCTAGCCCCGCAATCGCTCACGGGGTCAAGCCACCTCTTGGGGACGGCCGGGCAAGCCTATTGTCCCACACACGGTGTTGCTCCGGATAGAGTTTACATCATAAAACCCATGTTGCCATGGGCTGGGTGCGCTCTTACCGCACCTTTTCACCCTTGCGGAAGCTTCGAAGAAGCTTCCGCGGTATCTCTCTGTTGCACTTGTCCTAGGGTCACCCCCGGCAGGCGTTACCTGTTATCCTTGCCCTATGGAGCCCGGACTTTCCTCATCTGGGACCTTTCGGTACCCATCCGCGGCTGTCCGGCCCAGTCGCTAGGATATTGTACCCCAAGATGGACAAATTGTCAAATATCTTGCAAAATCTTTTCCGGTGGGATATACTAAAGAAAAAGAGGCGGGCTCCCCTGAAAGGGGAGCTGTCAGCGCAGCTGACTGAGGGGTCCTGGCTTTTCGGAACGAAAAGCCTCCGCTGGAAGCGGAGCTTATCCCTACGGACAACGGCTGCCTTCGGCAGGGCTTGGCCAAAAGCCAAGCCGGACCTCTCAGTCTCGGCTTGCGCCGAGCCAGCTCCCCTTTCAGGGGAGCCTTATTTGGAAAGGAAAGGTTATCTTTTTATGGATGCGTTTGAGCGCTATTTTTCTGGCTTAAAGGATCAGAAAATCGCGGTATTGGGCCTGGGGGTCAGCAATCGGCCCTTGGTGCGGCTGCTGCTGGAATTCGGCTGTGACGTGGTGGGCTGTGACAAAACCCCCAGGGAGAAGCTGGAGACAGAAGTGCTGGAGCTGGAGAAGCTTGGCTGCAAGCTGCAGGTTGGAGAAAACTACTTAGAGGGGGTCCGGGCGGACGTGGTGTTCCGTACCCCCGGAATGCACCCGGGGAACCCGGCAATCGAGGCATTGCGGCAGCGGGGGGCGAAGATTACCTCGGAGATGGAGGTGTTCTTCGAGGTCTGCCCCTGCAACCTCATTGCCGTCACCGGCTCTGACGGCAAAACTACCACCACAACCTTGGTCAGCGAAATGCTGAAGGCCTCCGGGAAAACCGTCTGGCTGGGGGGCAATATCGGAACGCCTCTGCTGCCCCTGTGCCGCCGGATGAACAAGGAGGACTACGCCGTGGTGGAGCTCAGCTCCTTCCAGCTCATGGACATGGAGCGCAGCCCCCAGCGGGCGCTGATTACCAACCTGGCCCCCAACCATCTGGATATCCACAAGGATATGGAGGAATATGTGGAGGCCAAGAAGAATATCTACAGGTTCCAGGACGAAACCGGCATCCTGGTGCTGAATGCCGACAACGCCATTACCGCGGGCCTCCGGGGCAACGGGGAAACCCGGTTCTTCTCCCGAAAGCAGCGCACCAACTGCGTCTGGGAGGAAAACGGGGCCATCTACCGCCGGGGGGAGAAAATCCTGGAGACCAGGGATATCCTGATTCCCGGCACCCACAACATTGAAAATTACATGGCGGCCATTGCCCTGACCGAGGGCCTGGTGACGGACGAGGCGATCTGTCAGGTTGCCAGGAACTTCGGCGGCGTGGAGCATCGGATTGAGCTGGTGCGGGTGAAGGACGGGGTCCGGTTCTATAACGATTCCATCGCCTCCTCTCCCAGCCGGACCATTGCGGGGCTCAGGAGCTTCCCCGAGCAGGTGATTCTCATCGCCGGGGGCTACGACAAGCACATCCCCTACGACGTTCTGGGACCGGAAATCTGCAAGCACGTCAAAAAGCTGTTCCTGGGCGGGGCGACGGGCCCCAAAATCCGGACGGCGGTGGAACAGGCCCCGGAGTACACCCCGGGGCACCCCGAGATTGTGGACTGCGCCGACTTTACCCAGGCGGTTCTGGCGGCGGCAAAGGCGGCAAAACCCGGGGATGTGGTGCTTATGAGCCCGGCCTCCGCGGCCTTTGACCAGTTCAAGAATTTTATGGTCCGGGGGCAGTACTTTAAGAAGCTGATTAAGGAGCTGTGAGCATGGAGATATCGAAAATCACCAAGGGGATGCGGAAGGTGCTGCCCCTGAAAACCTGCGGCGCGGTCCTTGTGGCGGCGGGCTCCGCCTCCCGGATGGGGGGCATCGACAAGGTTATGGCCCCGCTTGGGGGAGAGCCTATGATTGCCAGAACCGCCCGGGCCTTTCAGGACTGCGAGGCAATCAAAGAAATTGTCATCGTCACCCGGCAGGACCTGATTCTGCCCATTACGGAGCTGTGCCAGGGAATGGACAAGGTAAAGGCCGTGGTGGTTGGCGGCGGCAGCCGACAGGAATCCGTATGGCTGGGGCTCAATGCCCTATCCAAAGGGGTGGAGCTGGCGGCGGTCCACGACGGGGCGCGGCCGCTTGTCTCCGGGGCACTGATTGATCGGGTGGTCCGGGCGGCCCACAGCTACGGGGCGGCGGCCCCGGCCATCCCGGTGAAGGACACCATCAAGGTGGAAAAAGGCGGCATGATTGACCATACCCCGGACCGGGCCACATTGCGGGCGGTGCAGACCCCCCAGGTATTCGACTTTGACCTGCTGCGGGGCGCGCTGCAAAAGGCGGAAAAGGACGGCGCGGCGGTGACGGACGACTGCTCCGCCGTGGAGCGCCTGGGGATGAATATCCGGCTGGTAGAGGGAGAGGAGCGGAACCTGAAGGTGACCACGCCCCTGGACCTGAAAATCGCGGAAATGCTTCTGGAGGAAGAACAATGAGAATCGGACACGGATATGACGTACACGCCCTGGTCCCCGGCAGGGACCTGATTCTCGGCGGCGTGAAGGTGCCCTACGACCTGGGGCTGGACGGACACAGTGACGCGGATGTGCTGCTGCACGCGGTGATGGATGCCCTCTTGGGTGCTGCCGGGCTGGGGGACATCGGCCTGCACTTCCCGGATACGGACGACCGCTACAAGGGGGCGGACTCCGGGGTTCTTTTGGAGTGTGTGGGCAAGAAAATCGAGGCGGCGGGCTACGCCGTCGGAAACATCGACGTGACCGTGATTGCCCAAAGACCCAAGCTGCGCCCCTATATCGAAGCCATGGGGGAAAACATCGCCGCCCACTTAGGGATCGGCCCGGGCAGGGTCAACGTCAAGGCCACTACCGAGGAACACCTGGGCTTCACAGGCGCGGGCCAGGGCATGGCCTGCCACGCAGTGTGTTTGCTGGAAGAGATTCGCTGTGCGCCTGCCGTGCGCACTTGACAAAATTTTAGCCTTGGGCTATAATAAAAACACAAGGAGATGCTTGCGGCGAACAAGCACCTCCCCGTTTGAGGAAACCCGGACGGTTGCCACAACATACATACTTTCAGGCATGAGAACTCAGTTCTCAAACCGTGAGTCGTCTGCTGCGAACAGACGGCTCACTTCTTTTTATCGTACAGATACAGTACGAGAGACACAATGCTGGCAATGGAGCCCAAAGCTCCAAGGACAGTTAAAAATGTCGAAGTAATATGTATCGCCTCCCGAAGAAAAATTTCCCGTGAGGCTTATCACACCCCTCCATTCCGCTCTCACGGGATGGCAGGCAACCGTCTTTTACCGCACACCGTCTACAAAGGAGGATAAAACTCGACATGGACGGTGGGATTCCACAAGGCAATTATACATGAAGACACGCAAATGTCAAATAAAATCGAAACTTATCCAAATAAAACGGAATCTGTTTGGCCTGTTGGGTGACCCAGAGGACATGCGCATAAGAATTTTGAGAGAATATGACAAAAAAGACCTCCCGTGCATAGGATGTGCCCGGGAGGTTTGTGGTATGAAACAGTATATGATTACCTTCCGCTCGATTACCTTCGCCCAGCGGGGGGAGCGGAGTCTGGGGAAAAGGGGGATTTCCTGCACGGTGGGCAGGACCCCAAAGTGGATGGAGCAGCAGGGCTGCGGTTATGGGGTGACGCTGCGCACCGCCAATCTCTACAGGGCTGTGGAGATTCTGCGGGAGGCGGGGGTGGCCTGGCGGAAGGTGTATGCCTGGCAGGGGGGAAAATATGAGGAGATGACCCTATGATTTATCTGGACAACGGGGCGACCTCCTTCCCCAAGCCCAGGGAGGTTGTGAAGGCCGTGGAGCTTGCCCTGGCCCGGGGAACCAATCCGGGCCGGGGCGGCTATGGCAGCGCCATGGCCGCGGCGGATTTTGTCTACGACTGTCGGGAGGCGGCGGCCAGGCTCTTTCACTGCGCACCGGAGCAGGTGGTGCTGACGGCCAACTGTACCCACGGGCTGAACATCGCCATCGAGAGCCTGGTAAAGCCGGAAGGCCGGGTGTTGGTCTCCGGGTTTGAGCACAATGCGGTGGTCCGGCCCCTGTATGCCCGGAATTGCCGGGTGCGGGTGGCGGGCAGGGAGCTGTTCTGCTGGGATTCCCTGCTGGAGGACTTTCGGCGGGAGCTGAAGCAGGGGGTGGACGCGGCGGTATTTACCCATGTGTCCAATGTGTTCGGCTATATTTTGCCGGTGCGGGAGATGGCGGCCATGTGCCGGGAGGCGGGGGTGCCCTTTATTCTGGACGCGGCCCAGTCCGCCGGGAGCCTGGAGGTGGATATGCAGGCCCTGGGGGCGGATTTTATTGCCATGCCGGGGCACAAGGGGCTGCTGGGTCCCCAGGGGACGGGGCTGCTGCTGTGCGCCCAGCCGGGAACACCCCTGCTGTATGGGGGCACCGGCAGCCAATCAAAGCTGAAAACCATGCCCCAGAGCCTGCCCGAGCGCTTGGAGGCGGGGACCGTAAATGTGCCCGGGGCGGCGGGGCTGGCGGCGGGCATCGGGCTTGTGGAGAGGCTGGGGCTTCCGGAAATTTTCCGCCGGGGGCACCGGCAGATGAAGCTCTGCGCCCGGGGGCTGGAGGAGCTGGGCTACAGGGTGTATTCCGGCCCCCACCAGGCCATGACCCTGTCCTTCCGGGGAAAAGGCGACTGCGAGGAGCTGGCGGCCTACTTAGGCTCCAAAGGCATCGCCCTGCGTGCAGGGCTCCACTGCGCCCCTCTGGCCCACGAAAGCGCTGGAACACTGGAAACCGGCACCCTGCGGGCAAGCTTCGGCCACGATGCAAGTTCCTTACAGACCCGGGCGCTGCTGCGGGCCCTGGGGAGAAACGGATAAGACACACTGTCCGCTCCTCTGAAATGTAGATTTTTTATTCGATACTTGAATATTGATAAAGAATGTGATACTCTGAGCGGGAAGAATATCCCAACAGGAAGTGCGTCCAACGGCAGATGCTTGCCGTTGGCAGGAAAGTCGGGTGAGAAGCCCGCGCGGTCCCGCCGCTGTGTGCATGAACACATGGATCATGTGCTCTTGGCTGCTCCAATTCGCCATTGGATTTTTTCTGAGAAGGCGGAGCAGCGAATGCAAGCCAGAAAGCCTGCTTCCTGTTTCCCTAGTGTTCACGTGGAGATGAATCTGCCTAGGGCAAGGGGCCCTTTTTATGGGGCCGAATGCATGATAGATCGGGGAAGGGAACATTGTCTGCTGCTGTAAAAGCGGACGGCAGGCGGTTTCTTTCCTCCTTTTAGGGAAAGGGAGTTCTTTGGGGAGCAGAAAAAATAGAAAGAAGGTTATTCGTATGAATCAAAACTCCCTGAAAAAATTCCTTTGCCTGCTGCTTACCCTGACGGCGTTGCTGGGCCTGGCAGCCTGCGGGAATGGAAACAACGCCGCGGCAACCACTGCGGCGGCCCAGACAACACAGCCGGAGACGGTTGCGGAAACTACGGCAGAGACCACTGAGGAAACACAGGCTGCGCCTACCACCATTACGCTGACGGATAATGTCGGCCGTGAGGTGGAGCTGCCTTACCCGGTGGAGACCTGCGCGGTGGCGCTGCGCTATACCAATGAGCTGATCCGTGCCTGCGGTGCCATTGACAAGGTTATCGCGGTGGACCTGAATACGGCCCAGGACCGGGAGTATTGGGGAATGTTTGACCCCGACGAGGTGATCGGCAAGGGCCAGCGGGAGCTGGACTACGAGAAGATCATCTCCCTGAATCCCCAGGTCCTGATCCTGCCCTCCAACGGCAACTACGAGGAAGCCATCGAAAACCTGACTCCCTTTGGAATCAAGGTGTTTGTGATTTCCGGCTATGATACGGATGATTTTGCCAACCAGTGTGACAATATCGGCAAGATGTTCGGCGTGGAAGAGTCTGCGCAGCGGTTTAAGAATTACTTCCTGGACAAGCTGGATTATATTGACAAGCAGCTGGCAGGTGTGCCGGAGCGTACTTACTACTGCGAATCCAACAAGGATTATTCCGCCGTGCTACCTGGCAATACGTTCTATCGGATGTTTGAGCTGGCCCACGGGAAAAACATCTTTGCACAGGATGCGGATACCATCAACGCCAAAGAGGTTGACCCGGAAGAAGTGCTGAAGCGGAACCCGGATGTGATCATTAAGGTCATCACCCCCGATGCGGCGCGGGCCGGAACCGGACTATATGAGCCTCCCACGAAGGAGCAGTTCCAGCAGAGCTATGCGAACATTCTGGCCCGTCCCGGTTGGAAGGATATTGCCGCTGTTCAGAACGATGACATCTACTTCATGACGCAGTTCAGCCATGGCGGCGCCTGCAAGCTGGTGGGTACCATGTATGCGGCAAAGTGGCTGTACCCTGATCTGCTGCCTGATCTGGATCCGGATGAAGTGTTCCGCGCCTGGATGGAGGACTTCCAGGGCTTTAAGAACGTGGAAGGCCACTTCTGGTCTGGATCTGAACTGCACGCGTGAGTCGGAAAATGAGAGCGCGGCAGTCCGGTGCGGCTGGACTGCTGGAGCAATATGAAGCCGGACAGGCAAAAAACGTTGCCGTGATTTTGGCCGGTGTGGTGCTCATGTTGGCCCTGGCCGTGATTTTTGCGGCACTGGGCGCTACGGATACTTCTCCTGTGGACATTCTGCGAACCGTGGGCTGCCTGCTTCAGGGCAAGGAGTTGACCACACCGCAGATGGTCATTTTGCGGCTGCGACTGCCACGGGTGGTGATGGCGATGCTGGCGGGGGCGGGGCTTTCGGTCTCCGGTGCCGCTATGCAGGGCATTACCCGGAATCCGCTGGTGAGCCCCTTTACAATTGGTGTTTCCAATGCGGCGGCCTTCGGTGCATCACTGTCTATCGTGTTTGGCTGGGGTATACTGCCAGGAACAGAGACGGGAACGGTCATGACGGCTTCCATGCTGGCCTTTGCCTCCGCAGCACTGGTATATCTGGTGTCTTTGCGGGCGGGGCTGGGGCCGGAAAGCCTTGTGCTGACGGGAATAGCCATCAACTATCTGTTCAGCGCGGCTACTTCACTGATCCAGTATTTTGCGGATGAACACAAGCTGGCAGCGGCGGTGGCCTGGGCTTTTGGCTCGTTTAACGGTGTTCAGTGGCGGGAGGTTGCGACTACGGCGGTTGCGGTGCTGGTTACCGGCGTGGCACTCTTCTTCTGTGCCCCGTCCCTGGACTTGCTGTCCTCCGGCGATGACGAGGTCGCAAGCTCTATGGGGATTAACCCCAAACGTGTGCGCGTCCTGGCAGGAGTGCTTTCGGTCATTTCCACGGCAGCGATCATCAGTTTTACAGGTGTCATCGGCTTCATTGGTTTGGCGGGGCCCCATATTGCGCGGCTGCTTCTTGGAAGCGGACACCGCAATTTGATTCCTTTTTCCGCAGTGGTTGGGGCGATCCTGACGCTCACGGCAGATACGATCGGACGGCTGATCCTTGCCCCGATTTTGATCCCTGTCGGTATTGTGGTTTCGTTCCTTGGTGTGCCGATTTTTGTCAACCTGATTCTGACTCGCTGGAAAGGAGGGGCCTGAATGCCGCTAACAGTGGAAAACCTGTGCTACAGCTATGGAAAGCACAATGTCTTACAGGACATTTCCTTTACACTTCCTTCCGGTACATTTCTGGCTCTGCTTGGTCCGAATGGAACCGGAAAAACAACTCTGCTGAAGGCAATCGGGATGCTATCGCCACCAAAATCCGGAAAATGTATCTGGAACGGACAGGACCTGGTAAAAATGGGTCCCGTCCAACGAGCCAAGCAGGTGGCTTATCTGCCGCAGAGCACCCATGTTCCATTTCCGATGAAGGCGCTGGACCTGGTGCTCCTTGGCAGATCCCCATACACCTCTTTCGCACCGAAACGCGCGGACAGAGAAGAGGCGGTTCGGGCGCTGGAGATTCTGGGACTGGAAGACTTGGCGTTCCGGGATGTATCCCGCCTTAGCGGCGGCGAACGACAGCAGATCCTTCTGGCACGGGCATTGGTTCAGAAGCCCCAGTTGCTGCTGCTGGATGAACCCACAAGCAGCCTGGATCTGAAGAATCAGCTGCGAACCATGCGAATGGTCCAGAAGCTGTGCCGTGAAGAGGGACTTACCGCAATCACGGCAATTCATGACCTGAATCTGGCCACAATGTTTTGCAATCATTTTCTGATGCTTCAAAACAGTGTTCTATTTGCTTATGGCGGCGAAGAGGTACTGACGCCGGAAAACATTCAGGCCGTGTATAGTGTACCCGTCCATATTTATAATATGGACAACAGAAATTTTGTAATGCCTGTTCTTTAAAATCTTTCAGCCGGAAAGCGGCTGAGATCCCCTAATGCTCCCCTTTGCCGCCCTGCTGACTGCAGGGCGGCATTTCTGCATTGCAGAGGGGATGAGAAAAGACGGTTGCGAGATTCAATCTTGACAGTCAGCCAGAAATTTTACATTTGCCCGAAGAATCGCCCCCCGGCGGTAAAATCCGGTTTTTCGGGGGAAAACCGGAAAGTGCCGGGGAATAAAAGAATAAAAATGCAAAATCATCGGAATGGGTGGGGAAAGCTTCCAATAAATTTATGCAGAATATCACTTGCCAACCGGGGGCTTTTCCGCTATAATAAACCGGATAATAGATAAGTATACCATAGGGTTATTGTGCAATCCGAAAAAGTTGACATAAAAGAGGGTTCGAGCATGGAAGCATTGCAAAGTCTTCTGCAGCAAATCATGCGCATGCAGTGGTCCGATTATCTGGACATTGCCTTGGTTGCGTTTTTAATATATCGGTTACTCCCGCTGATCCGCACGCCCAGCACCATGCGGGTGGCCCGGGCGGTGCTGGTGGTGGTGGTTATCGCCGGGCTGACGGATGCGCTGCATCTGTACGCCATGAGCTTCATCATCAATCAGTTTATGGCCATCGGCCTGCTGGCCCTGGTGGTGCTGTTCCAGCCGGAGCTGCGGCGGATGCTGGACCATCTGGGCAGCGTCCGGCTGCGGGGGCTGTTCGGCGGGGTAAAGCCTGTGGCGGAGATGGACGTGGTCATTGCCCAGACCGTGGCGGCCTGCGAGTGCATGAGCCGGGAAAAGGTGGGGGCCCTGATTGTCTTTACCCGGGAAGCCAGGCTTGACGACTATGTAAAGACCGGCACCACCATTGACGGCCTGGTCTCCGAACAGCTGATTCGCAATATCTTCTTCCCCAAGGCCGCCCTGCACGATGGGGCCATGATTATCCGGGACGGAAAGGTCAAGGCGGCGGGCTGCGTGCTGCCCCTGTCCACCAGCGACCGGCTGGCGGCGGACCTGGGCACCCGGCACCGGGCCGGTGTGGGCATGAGCGAAAACAGCGATGCCGTGGTGGTCATCGTCTCCGAGGAGACGGGCACCATCTCCGTGGCGGTGGGCGGGATGCTCAAGCGGCATCTGGCCCCCAAGACTCTGGAAAAGCTGCTGCGCAATGCCCTGTGTCCGGACGAGGCCGACAGTGAGGAGCAGAATTTCGGCTCCATCCTGCGGCAGAAGCTGTTGAAGGGAAAGGAGAACCGGGACCATGAAGCGTAAAATCGGTTCGATGCTGCTGTCCATTGCCTGCGCCTTTGCGCTGTGGCTGTATGTGATTACCTCCGTGAGCCCCGGCTCTACGGATACCTACTACAATATCCCCATTGTGTGGGAGGGCGAGTCGGTGCTGAACGAGCGGGGGCTCATGGTGACGGCGGTTTCCTCCAATACGGTAAACCTCCGGCTGTCCGGCAACCGTTCGGACCTGAGCAAGGTCAATTCCGGCAACATCACCATCAAGGCGGACCTTTCGAAAATCTACGAGCCGGGAACCCAGATTTCTTTGAGCTATACCAGTCCCACCTTCCCGGGGGACGTGGCCAGCAACGCCTTCGTCATCGAGTCCAAGGAGCCGGACAACATCTACGTCACCGTGGTCAAGCGCGTCAGCAAGACCGTGCCCGTAGAGGTGGTCTGGGTGGGCACCACGGCGGAGGGCTTTATGATTGACCGGGAAAACCGGACTCTGGACTATCCGGAGGTCACGGTGACGGGCCCGGAGTCCGTGGTCAACACCATTGAAAAGGCCACCATTACGGTGGACCTGGACGGACGGCGGGAGTCCATCAGCGAAAGCTACAGCTATACCCTTTGCGACGGAAACGGGGACCCGGTGGATGCCAAGCTCATTACCACGGATGTGGAGCAGATCCGCCTGGATGTGACCATCCGGCGGGTGAAGGACCTGCGGCTGACCTACACCCTGAATCCCGGCGGCGGTGCCAACGAGGAAAACACCACGGTGAAGCTCAGCGCCGATACCATCCGGGTTTCCGGCAGCGAGGCGGCGCTGGAGAACCTGGGAGACACCCTCTCCATCGGCACCATCAATCTGGCGGACATTACCCACAACACGGTACTGACCTTTGGCCTGTCCCTGCCGGAGGGGGTTACCAACCTGACGGGGATTACGGAGGTCACGGCGGATATCTCCTTCCATGGCCTTTCCACCAAGGAAATGACGGTGGAGCAGATTCAGAGCGTCAATATCCCGGAGGGGCTGACAGTGGAGCTGATCACGGAAAAGCTGGCTGTCACCCTGCGGGGTCCCACGGAGCTCATCTCCAAGGTCACCCCCGAGGATGTAACGGCGGTGGTGGACTTTACGGGAGCCGAGGTCGGCACCTCCACCTTTAAGACAAGCCTTGCCTTGAGCGGCGGCTTTGAAAGCCTGGGAACCCTGAAGACAGAGAGCGTCTCTGCCAAGATTGAAAAGAAATGAGGAGATTGGAGCATGGTTAAAAGCATGACCGGATATGGCCGGGCCGTGGAAACGGTTAACGGCCGGGAGTTTACCGTGGAGGTGCGCTCCGTGAACAACCGGTACTTGGACTGCACTGTCAAGCTGCCCAGGGGGCTGTCCTTCGGCGAGGATGCCGTGAAGCAGGCGGTGAAGGCCTCCATTTCCCGGGGCAAGGTGGACGTGCTTGTCTCCGTCCGGGCAGAGGGAGCCCAGGAGACCGCTGTCAGCCTGAATAAGCCCATGGTGGAGGGGTACCTGGCCGCCATGAAGCAGATGAAGCAGGACTACGGCCTTGCCGGGGACATCACCGTCTCCATGCTCTCCGCGCTTCCCGAGGTGTTTCTGCTGGACAAGCCCCAGGTGGATGAGGAGCAGCTCCTGCAGGACTTCCTGGGGGTTGCGGAAAAGGCCCTGACCGCCTTTGATGCCATGCGCGCCACCGAGGGCAAGGCCCTGGAAAACGACCTGCGGAGCCGGGGCCAGACCATCCTGTCTCTTGTGGAACAGGTAGAGGGCGGCAGCGCCCAGACCGTGGAGGACTACAGGACACGCCTGGAAAACAAGCTCCGGGAGGTTCTGGCCAGCACCGCCATCGACGAAAGCCGCATCCTCACCGAGGCGGCGATCTTTGCCGACAAGGTGGCGGTGGACGAGGAGACCGTCCGTCTGCGCAGCCATTTGGACCAGATGAACACCATGCTCACAACCGGCGGCCCCATTGGCCGGAAGCTGGACTTTTTGCTCCAGGAGATGAACCGGGAGGCCAACACCATCGGCTCCAAGTGCTCCGATGTGCGGCTGGCCCGGGTGGTTGTGGAAATCAAGGCCGAGCTGGAAAAGATTCGGGAGCAGACCCAGAACATCGAGTAAGGAGGGGCTATGAAGCTCATCAACATCGGTTTTGGCAGTATGCTGGCGGCAAGCCGGGTGCTGGCCATTCTGGGGCCGGATTCCGCCCCCATCAAGCGGATTGTGCAGGAGGCCAAGGACAGAGGGATGCTCATTGATGCCTCCTACGGCCGGAAGACCCAAAGCGTCATTCTCATGGACACGGACCATGTGATTTTATCCGCCCTGTCTCCGGAGACCCTCACCGCCCGGTGGACGGGAAACGAGACGGCGGAACAAGAGGAGAGAGAGTAAGTGGGAAAACTGATCGTGATTTCCGGAGCCTCCGGGGTTGGAAAGGGCACGGTTGTAAAAGCGATGATGGCACAGCGGGAGGACCTCTATTTCTCCGTATCTGCCACCACCCGTCCCCCCAGACCCGGAGAGGTGGACGGAAAGGACTATTATTTTGTAACCCGGGAAGAATTTGAAAAAATGATTGCCCGGGGGGAGATGCTGGAATACGATGAGCACGCCCAAAATTACTACGGCACCCCCAAGGCCCAGATTGAGGAAAAACGGAGCCGGGGCCATGTACTATTGGACATTGAGCCCAACGGGGCCAAAAATGTGAAGAAGAACTACCCCGAGGCCGTTCTGATTTTTGTCATGCCCCCCTCGGTTGAGGAGCTGGAGCGCCGTCTCCGGGGCCGGAACGACACCCCGGAGGACCAGATCCAGCTGCGCATGGAGCGGGCGGTCTGGGAGATGGAGCAGCGGGTATGGTATGACTACGTGGTGGTCAACGACGATGCCCAGCGCTGCGCCCGGGAGATTCTGGAGATTATCGAAAAGTAACCTGTCGGTATCTGCGAATTCGCCCGGGATTTCGGTCCCGATGACCTGTACTGCCCTCATCCACCGCCGCGGCGGTCCCCCTTCCCCAAGGGGAAGGTTGAGAATTCCAATTTCGTTTTTTGCCTGAAATAGAAAGTCAGGACGGAGTCCGAGACCTTGCCTTCCCTCTGGGGAAGGGGGACCGCGAAGCGGTGGATGAGGGCGGCACGCAGAACCGGTGAGGAAGAACCCGGGCGAATTCGTATGCGCCGCTTATCCGCAAACAATAACACACGAGAATATATCGCAAATGACTTATGGAGGAATTTGAAAATGCTGTATCCACCTGTTGCTGACCTGTTGACCAAAGTTGAGAGCCGCTATCTGCTGGTGAACCTGGTAGCCCATCGGGCCCGTCAGATTGCCGCCGAGGCGGAGGAGTTTCACGAGGACCTGCCCGAAAAGCCTGTGACCATGGCCATTCAGGAGGTTGCCGACGGCGAGCTCAGCGCCACCGTCAAGGAAGAATACAAGCGCTAAGTTTTTAGCGGGAGGAAGAAGCATGGTAGCCGGAATTGCGGTGTCCGCCGCAACCTTTGCCATTGACAAGCTCTATTCCTACCGGATTCCGGAGGGAATGGCGCTGTCCTCCGGCTGCCGGGTCCAGGTGCCCTTTGGCCGGGGCAATACCGATGCCGAGGGCATCGTGGTCACCGTGGGGCCGGGCGACGGGGAGAAGCTCAAAGAGGTTTTGCGGGCTCTGGACGAGGAGCCCATGCTTTCACCCCTGCAGCTGAAGCTGGCGGCATTTCTGAGGGAGCGGTATTTCTGCACTTTTTACGACGCCGCCCGGGCCATGCTTCCGGCGGGGCTCTGGTTTAAAGCGGAGGATACCTATTCTCTGACGGAGGACCGGAGCTGGGAGACCGCAAATATCCGAAAGGAAGGGGCGCTGCTCCTTCTGACCACCCTGCGGGATCTGGGCGGTGCGTGCCGGGAGCCGGCGCTCAGCGCTTGCATCCCGGAGGAGGAAAAACGGCGGGAGGTACTAACCTACCTTGCCAAAAAGAAATGGATTACCGCCCGCAAGGAGCTTCTGCAAAAGACCCGGGACAAGACCGAGCGCATCGCCACCCTGGCGGTGCCGGCGGAGGAGGCGATGGCCTTTGCTATGAGCCGCTCCAAGGGAGCCGACATGCAGAGAAGCGTATTAAAGCTTCTTTGCGGCGTGGGCTCTGCCAGCGTCAAGGATATCTGCTATTACACAGGGGCCTCCGCCCGGTGCGTTTCCAGGCTGCAAAGCCTGGGGTATGTGGAGCTGGGGGAAAAAACCGTGCTTCGCTGCCGGGAGATTCCCAAAACCCCGGTGCAAAAGCCCCTGGTTCTGAACCGGGAGCAGGAGAAGGCCTTTGCGGGCCTTTCCCGGCAGGCCCGGGATGATGCCCCGGGGGTGGCGCTTCTTTACGGCGTGACCGGTTCCGGCAAGACCTCGGTCTATATCCGCCTGATTGAGGATACCCTGGCCCGGGGCAGGAGCGCCATTTTGATGGTGCCGGAAATCGCCCTGACCCCCCAGCTGCTGGGGCTGATGAGCGCCTGGTTTGACGACCAGGTGGCGGTGCTCCACTCCAGTCTCTCCGCGGGAGAGCGGTATGACCAGTGGAAGCGGGTCCGTGCCGGGCAGGCCCGGGTGATTGTGGGCACCCGCTCGGCGGTGTTTGCCCCCTGCGAAAACCTGGGGCTGGTGATTCTGGACGAGGAGCAGGAGCACTCCTATAAATCGGAGAACGCCCCCCGATACGCCGCCCGGGAGGTGGCCATGTGGCGGGGGGTGAAGGAAGGAGCCCTGGTGGTTCTGGGCTCCGCAACCCCTTCCGTAGAGAGCATGTACCATGCCCGCCGGGGGGACTATACCCTCTATACCCTTCAAAACCGCTATAACGGCCGCCCTCTTCCGGAGGTTACGGTGGTGGATATGCGGGAAGAATTGAAGCTGGGAAACGACGGGACCCTGAGCTACCCTCTGCGCCAGGCCATTCACGACACCCTGCGGGATGGAAAGCAGGTGATTCTGCTTCTCAACCGCCGGGGAAACGCAAGGGCTCTGGTGTGCGTGGACTGCCGGGAGACACCGGAGTGCCCCCGGTGCAGCGAGCGCCTGACCTATCACAGCGCGAACAACCGGCTGATGTGCCACTACTGCGGCTTTTCCCAGCCGGTGCCCCAGCGGTGCCCCAAGTGCGGCGGGCCCTTAAAGACCCTGGGAACCGGCACCCAGCGGGTGCAGCAGGAGCTGAGCGAGCTGTTTCCGGATGTGCAAACCGCACGGATGGATGCGGATACGGTCAGCGCCGCCAACCCCCACGAGGCGATTTTAAGCCGCTTCCGGGCGGGGGAGCAGCAAATTCTGCTGGGCACCCAGATGGTTGCCAAGGGGCTGGACCTGCCAAACGTCACCCTGGTTGGGGTGCTGGACGGGGACCTGAGCCTGTTCACCGGCGGCTTCCGGGCGGGGGAGACCACCTTTGACATGCTGACCCAGGTGGTGGGCCGGGCGGGCCGGGGGGCCTACGCCGGCCGGGCCGTGATTCAGACCATGGCCCCCAACCACGAGCTCATCCGCATGGCGGCACGCCAGGACTACGAAAGCTTTTACGAGCTGGAAATCCGCCTGCGGCAGATCCAGAACGCGCCCCCCTTTTTGGACTGCGTGACGGCGGCCTTCCAGGGCCGGACGGAGAGCCAGGTACTCCGGGGGGCGGCCAAATTCCGGGATAGCCTGTTGCAGCTGCGAAAGAGCGGCAGCTTTGGCCCCCTTTTTCTGGAATGCCTGGGGCCCGCCCCCAGCCCGGTGCCGAAAATCAACTATCAGTACCGCTACCGCCTGACCGTCCACTGTCGCCTGGACAAGGCCATGCGCGGGGCCCTGAGCTATGTACTCACGGCCTTCGGGAAGGACCGGGAAATGCGGGGTGTCAGCGCCTACCTGGACGTAAACGGTTTTGAAGGATAGAATCGTGAAAAACGTTGACATAGGCCTGTAGGGGCGGCTACCAGCCGCCCGAAAGGTTTCGAGATAGAGCGATTGGTACAAAGAAGGCAGGTCCGTCAGCTGGCGGGCGGCATGGCAGCCGCCCCTACGGAGGATTTGTTTTCGGTACCGCTGATTTGTAGATGTAAGGAGAGAAACGATGGGAATTCGGAAGATTATGACAGTGGAGGAGCCCTGCCTGCATAAGGTGTGCCGTCCGGTTGAGAAATTTGACGGGAAGCTCCACAAGCTGCTGGACGATATGAAGGAAACGCTCTTAGATGCCAATGGCGTTGGCCTGGCCGCCCCCCAGGTGGGGATTCTCCGCCGGGTGGTGGTGATAGACCTGGGCGACGAAATGCTGGAGCTGGTGAACCCGGAGCTGCTGGAAACCAGCGGCGAGCAGGAGGGGGCTGAGGGCTGCCTCAGCGTCCCCGGAAAGTACGGCCTGGTCAAGCGGCCCAATTTCGCCAAGGTCCGGGCGCAGGATCGGAACGGCGAATGGTTTGAGGCGGAGGGCGAGGAACTGATTGCCCGGTGCTTTTGCCACGAGCTGGACCACCTGGACGGCATTGTCTACACCGAGGTTATGGAGCGCTATCTCACCGATGAAGAGCTGAACGGGGAGGGCTAAAAATGCGCGTGGTATTTATGGGCACGCCGGACATTGCGGCCACGTGCCTGAAACGAATCCTTGCCGACGGGTTTGAGGTGGTGGGTGTATACACCCAGCCGGACCGGCCCAAGGGACGGGGCATGAAGCTGACGGCCTCTCCTGTAAAGGAAGTGGCGCTTTCCGCGGGCATCCCCGTGTTCCAGCCCGAGACCTTCCGGGAGGAGGAGACGGTGCAGGCCCTTCGGGATTTAAAGCCTGACATCTGCGCGGTGGTGGCCTACGGAAGAATCCTGCCCCAGAAGGTATTGGACATCCCCACCT
Source organism: uncultured Eubacteriales bacterium (assembly GCA_900556935.1). Classification (GTDB taxonomy): domain Bacteria; phylum Bacillota; class Clostridia; order Oscillospirales; family Oscillospiraceae; genus Faecousia. The sequence continues at coordinate 19,601 of USQL01000030.1, forward strand.
TCGGCTGCATCAATATCCACGCCAGCATTTTGCCCCAATACCGGGGCTCTGCCCCCTACCAGTGGGCGGTGCTGGACGGACAGAAGGAAACCGGCGTGACGGCCATGTATCTGGTGCGGGAAATGGATGCCGGGGATATGATTGAGGTTTCCAAGACCCCCATCGGGGAAAATGAGACGGCGGGGGAACTCCTGGACCGTCTGGCGGAGCTGGGGGCGGCGCTTCTGAGCAAGACCCTGAGCCGCTTTACCCAGGGCCCGGTTCCCGCAACCCCCCAGGACGAAAGCCAGGTTTCCTACGCCCCCATGCTGGAAAAGACCATGTGTCCCATCGACTGGACAAAAACCGCCCAGCAGGTTCACGACCATGTCCGGGGCTTGCAGCCCTGGCCCGTGGCCACCATGGAGCTGAAGGGCCAGCCCTTTAAGGTCCACGAGACCCGGATTGTTCCCGGCAGCGGTAAGCCCGGGGAAATCCTGGGGCTGACGAAGACGGGGCTGGTCATTGCCTGCGGCCAGGGGGCTGTGGAGATTCGCGTTTTGCAGGCCCAGGGCGGCAAGCGGATGGCGGCACCTGACTACTTCCGGGGTCACCCCCTGGAGGGCTGATGGACGCCCGGGAAACGGCGCTGCGGGCGCTGATTACCTGCAGAAGACAGTCCGGCTGGAGCAACGCCGTTTTAAAGCAGACCATCGCCCAGGAGAAGCTGGATTCCCGGGACGCGGCCCTGGCCACCCGGCTGTGCTACGGCTTGGTGCAGAACCGGGGCAGGCTGGATTTTTATCTGGCCCAGCTGCTAAAGGGCTCTGTGAAAAAGCTCCACCCGGCGGTGCGGGATATCCTGCACCTGGGACTCTATCAGATTTATGATTTGGACAAGATACCGGACAGCGCGGCGGTGAACGAATCCGTCCGCCTTGCCCGGAAATACGGGGCCCCGGGCAGTGACCGTCTGGTCAATGGGGTTCTGCGCAATGCCGTGAGGACCAAGGGGGGGCTTCAAGAGCCTGTGTCCTATGCGGACAGGTACAGCCATCCCGAGGAACTCATCACCCTTTTGAAGGCGGCCCTGCCCAAGGGCACCCTGGAAAGCGTGCTGATTGCCAACAATCAGGCACCTCAGACGGTTGTACAGGTTAATACACTGAAAATTACGCGGGAAGGACTTTTGGAGCGCCTGACGGCGGAAGGCGTAGCGGCCACGCCCCACGGCTGGATGCCGGACTGCCTGATTTTGGGCGGCACCGGCAGCATCGAAAAGCTTCCCTCCTTTCAGCAGGGCCTGTTTTATGTCCAGGACCCGGCCAGCAAGCTCAGCGTTCAGTGCGCGGGGCTTCAGGAGGGCTTCCGGGTGCTGGACTGCTGCGCCGCCCCCGGGGGCAAGAGCTTTGCCGCGGCCATCGCCATGCATGGCACCGGCAAGATTACCTCCTGCGACGTGCACCCCCACAAGGTCGGTCTGATTGAAAGCGGTGCGGACCGTTTGGGACTTGAAAATATCACCGCCCGGCTTCAGGACGCGTCGGTATTCGTCCCGGAGTGGGGAGGACAGATGGACGCGGTGCTGGTGGATGCCCCCTGCTCGGGGCTGGGCATCATCCGCAAAAAGCCGGATATCCGCTACCGGGACCTGAAGGAGACGGAGGCCCTGCCGGAGCTTCAAAAAAGCATCCTGTGGAACCAGGCCCGGTATGTGAAAAAGGGCGGGGTGCTGCTGTATTCCACCTGTACCCTGCTCCCCAGGGAGAATGAGGAGGTTGTGGCGGCCTTTCTGGACGCGCACCCGGAATTTTCCCTGGAAAGGCTGGCGCTGCCCCCGGTATTCCCGGAAAACGAGACCGGGATGCTGACGCTCCTTCCGGGGCAAAGGGATACCGACGGCTTCTTTATTTCCAAAATGCGGAGGAATCGATGAATCTCAAATCCATGACCCTGCCGGAACTGTCCCAGCTGTTTAAGGACATGGGCCAGCCGGCCTTTCGGGCAAAACAGGTGTATACCTGGCTTCACAAGGGCGTTCGCGGCTACGGGGAGATGACGAACCTTCCGAAAGGACTGCGGGAGACCCTGGAAGGGGAGTATCCCATTTGCCCGCCACAGGTGGTGCGCAAGCAGGAATCCCAAAAGGACGGCACCGTCAAGTACCTCTGGCAGCTCTCCGATGGGAACTGCGTGGAGACGGTGCTCATGCGCTATCACTACGGCAACACCGTCTGCATCTCCACAGAGGTGGGCTGCCGCATGGGCTGCGCCTTCTGCGCCTCCACCCTGGGAGGTTTGGTGCGGCGCTTAGAGCCCTTTGAAATGCTGGACCAGGTGCTCTTTACCCAGGCGGATTCCGGCCTGCCCATTTCCCACATCGTGCTCATGGGCATCGGGGAGCCCCTGGACAATTTTGACAACGTGATGCGCTTTTTGAAGCTGGTGAACAGCCCTGAGGGCATGAATATCTCCATGCGGCACATCAGCCTGTCTACCTGCGGACTGGTGCCCAAAATCGACGAGCTGGCGAAGCGAAATTTGCAGCTGACCCTGTCCGTCTCCCTCCACGCCCCCAACGACGGGGTAAGGGACAAAATCATGCCGGTGAACAAGGCCTACCCCAGCGGGGAACTGATTGATGCCTGCCGCCGGTACTATGCCGCCACTTCCCGCCGGATTTCCTTTGAGTATGCCATGATTTCCGGAGTCAACGACAGCGTGGAAAACGCCAGGGAGCTGTTAAGACGGATGAAGGGGCTTCCCTGCCACTTCAATCTGATTCCCCTCAACCACGTGGAGGAGAGTCCCTTAAAGCCCAGCTCCCGGGAGAATGTGGCGGCCTTCCAGAAGACCCTGGAAGACGGCGGCATCCCCGCAACGGTCCGCCGGACCCTGGGCGGCGACATCGATGCCTCCTGCGGCCAGCTGCGGCGGAAATACAATAAAGAAAAATAGAAAAAGAGGTGCAAGCCATGCAAAGCTGGGGCCTGACGGACCAGGGATGTGTCCGGAAACAGAATCAGGACGCTTTTCATATTGAGAAACTGGGACGGGGAAGTCTGCTGTGCGTGGTCTGCGACGGCATGGGGGGCGCCAAGTCCGGCAATATCGCCAGCTCCCTGGCCGTGGACGTGTTTGTCCAGGAGGTCAAGCGCAGCTGGTCCGGCAAAGCGGACTGGGACAAATGCGATATGATTCTCCGCAGTGCCGTGAAGCTGGCAAACTTTACGGTGTATGACCAGGCAAAGCAGTTTGAGGAATTCGACGGCATGGGCACCACCCTGGTGGCGGCGCTGATTCGGAAGAATCAGGCCTCCATTGTCAATGTAGGCGACAGCCGGTGCTACAGCATCTCCTCCGGCTCCATCCGCCAGGTCACCAAGGACCACTCGGTGGTCCAGATGATGGTGGACCGGGGAGAGCTGACCCCGGAGACCGCCAAGAGCTTCCCGGGAAAGAACCTCATCACCCGGGCCGTGGGCACAGAGCCCACCATTCTATGTGACCTCTACCGCCAGGAACTGGAAAAGGGAAGCTACCTGCTCCTGTGCTCCGACGGACTGAGCAACATGCTGGATGACCAGGAGATGCTCTTCGAGGTAGTCCACGGGGTCAACAAACAAAAGTGCTGCAAGCGACTGCTGGACATTGCGAAAATGCGGGGCTCCCCGGACAATGTGACCAGCATTCTGGTGTCGATTTAACGGGTCAGGAAAGGAGCGGCAATATGAATCACTATATTGGACAGCTGCTGGATGACCGGTACGAAATCCTGGAGGTCATCGGCACCGGCGGCATGGCCGTGGTATACAAAGCGCTGGATCACCGGCTGAACCGGCCTGTGGCCATTAAAATCTTAAAAGACGAATTTTCGGGAGACGATGAGTTCCGCCGCCGGTTCCGGGCGGAGGGCGAGGCGGTGGCCATGCTGAGCCATCCCAACATCGTCCAGGTCTACGACGTTTCCTCCTCGGATACGGCAAACTACCTGGTGATGGAGCTGATTGACGGCATCTCCCTGAAGCAATATATGGAAGTCAAAGGGGTGCTCAACTGGAAGGAGACCCTGCACTTTGCCCTGCAGATTGCCAAGGGCCTGGAGCACGCCCACAGCCGGGGCATTGTCCACCGGGACATCAAGC
>USQL01000031.1 GCA_900556935.1 uncultured Eubacteriales bacterium
CCATGTTGTCGATCTTCTCGCCGTCACGGGCCTGGATGTGGTTGATGATGATCTGCGCGGTGAAGGCGCGGCGGACAGACCAGTCGGGGAAGGCCTCGGCCAGAGCGTCCTCAATGCCCTTGATGTCCTCTACACGGCTATCGTTGAAGGAGGTGCCGAAGGAAACCACCAGCAGCTCTTTTTCACCGATTTCGTCCTGGTTCCGGGGATCATCCTTGGAGGCATCGCCGGTGTCCCGGCCGAAGTACTCGGGGCTGGCCTCTTCGCCCTCTACCAGCTCCTTCTGGGCATCGGTCAGTCCGTCCCAGGCAGCCTTGGCTTCCTCGCACTGGGCATCGGTCTGGTCGTTGCGGGTCTGGACGTAGATGGCATCAATCAGAGCGGCAACCTCGTCGGCAGCGGCCTGGTCGATTTCCTCCTGGGACTGGGTAGCCTCGGTGGTCGCCTCGGTGGTGGCCTCGGTAGTCGCCTCCGTGGTGGCGGCGGCGGTGGTTTCGGCAGCGGTATTGCCGCCGCAGGCAGCCATGGACAGAACCATGCAGCCCATAAGCAGCAGGGCAATCAGCTTTTTCATTACAAAATCCTTCTTTCGAATGTTTTGGTCCAAAAGGACCGATTGGTGCCAAAGGCACATCTGAGAAATATAAAAGCGGCTGCATCTCCGGCAGCCGCTCTTCCTGGCAAATATGCCCCGGGACCCGCATCCCGGCGCTTGTGCTTGCTGGAAGGTCGATTTGTAACAGCAAATCGGAGATTCCACGCCCAGGCAGGTCTCCTGACTCGGTTCCTTATGTTTTCGCCTTCCCAGTTTCCCAGTGGCAAAAGAAAGCACTCCCCGTTACAGTGACTGCATCGTCCCGGATTTGCACCGGGTTCCCTTTTCACCGCGAAATCGCGGCACCTGGGCGCTGCTTTTATATTCGTTTCAGACGGCGCAATTATAGCACGGTGCCGCGCGAATGTCAATGCTGCGCAAGCGAAGCACCACGATTCCCTGCACAATTTTGCGGAATGCATTTCAGGGAGCCGATTCGACATTTGGGGACGATTTTCCCCATTTGGGCACCGGAAGCGTTATCCTTTTGTCATAAAACCCCGGTGCCTCCCCGGAAGCGGCCGGAGGATTTCATCGAAAGAAAGAGGGATCGTTATGAAAAGACGATTGTTTTCCCGCATTTTTTCCACTTTCCTGTGCTTGACCATGGCGGTGTGCCTTGTCCTGAGCTTTCAGGTAACCGGCTATGCCGATCAATTAACCGCAAAAATGGATGTCACCGTCTCCAATGCCCAATATTATGACGATGGTTCTCTGAAGTCCGTTGTTATCACCACAAAACCGCGAATGGTATATGGAGACGCTTACGGTAAATTTGCCATTCACATCGGCAATACACCCTTCGGTTGGGACAACAGGTATACTGACGACGGTTCAAGTTGGGTTACCCCTACCAGTGACCGAGACCCAACATTTGTAACCTTCGGCGAACGCGATGAACCCGGTGAACTTGAGTGGACGGATACAACAGCATCCCAAATCTCCCATGTCACTTTCCCGAAGGGAATGGTTCCCGCAGGCCCTAACCGTGTTTACCAAATTGTGATGTGGACACGCTCCACATCATATGGTATTTATCCGGACGCACTGGTGGGCACCTTAAAGGTCGATGACGGCAAAACGACTTTCAACGGAACTGAGGTGACCTCCAATGGCGCAACGCCCCCTTCCAATGAACTGGTTCCTGAGACAGCGCCCGTCCACACCCACCACTGGGTTGTCACCGGAGACAATACGGACACCCTGACCGCTTCCTGCACCGGCACCGTTGGAACCTGTGCCTTACAGAGTGTCTCCGTAAAGCTTTCCGCCAGCAGCGTCACTTTGCCGGACAGCCCCTATAACGCGGTGATTTCCGGGGCCGAGGGCTTCCAGTCCCAGACGGGTCTGAAAATCCAGCCCCTCGCGGACAAGGGCCGTGCCGCCTACAAGTTTAAGGCCGTGGGCGCGGACCACTTTACGGACCCGGACCTTACGAAAGCGGAGGCCGGCACCTACCAGGCCATTGTCTATGTCACGGATGACGACGGCGTAACCCATTCCGCCTTTGTGGAGTATACCGCCATCGACCCCGTCAAAACCGCCGCCACCGGCGACAACCGTCCCATTGAGCTGATGGTCCTGGGGCTCGGCATGTTCTGTGCCATGGCCGCTGCCTGCTTCACACTGGACCGGAAGCACCGGTAATCATTTCCCGGGCTTTCCCGGCAGCAGGAGGCCATTCTATGGGCACCTATCGCGGAAAATATCTAAAATCCACCCAATCCCGGCCCTTTTTCTGGGTCGGGATTGGGTGCTGTCTTCTGGCCGGTGTATTTCTTCTCTACGTTCTGCTGTTCGCCGGCAGCGCCGTCAGGCAGCGTCAGAGCAGCCGGCAGGACGCAAGCACCTATGTCAAAGCACATTCCCAGGCCCCAACGGAGGCCGCCGTGCCGGAGGAAAGCGACCCCGGCACCGATGCCGCGCTTCCCATCGGTTCCACCCCCACCGAGGCGCCCACGGAAGCGCCCACGGAGCCGCCCCGGTTCCCTTCCATCGATTTTGAGGGGCTGCGGGAGAAAAATCCCGATGTGGTGGCCTGGCTTCGGCTTCCGGCCATGGAGGGCCTTGACTATCCCGTGGTGCTGGGGCAGGACAACGCCTACTACACCGCCCGCAGCTGGGATGGCACCGAAAATGAACACGGCGCTATTTTCCTGGACTACCGGAATACAGCCGATTTCTCCCAGGTTCACAGCATTCTCTACGGCCACTGCATGAAGGACGGCACTATGTTCCAGCCCCTGGGCAAATGGGAGGGGCCGGAATATTTTGCGGGCACGGACAAAACCCTTCTTTTATTTCTGCCCACAGAGACAAGGGTGTATGAAATCTTCGCCGTGGAGCGGGTCAACGCCCTGGACAGCCGGGTATACCGCACAGACTACCAGCCGGACGAAAGCTGGGCCCAGGCGCTGTCCGAAACCCTGGCCGCCGCCGAGCACAGCACTTCCCCTGCTCTGGACCAAAGCAGCCGAGTGCTGACCCTTTCCACCTGTATTGGAGACATGGACCGGCTGGTGGTCCATGCCGTCTGCCAGGAGCAGGTCCCTGTTTCCCCGCAATGATTTTCCCTTGTTGCGCGGGCTTTCTTCCCGTGGTATACTGAAAACAAGTGAACCGATTGGAGGCGGCGTGTCATGCTGAATATTGCCCTGTGCGACGATGACCCGGGTGCACTGTCCCATACGAAAGCGCTTTTAGCGGAGTATCTGGAAGGGAAAGGCCCCTATGCCATTTCCCAGTTTTCCGGTGCCATGGCGCTTTTGGACGCAATGCGTGCCAAGAGCTTTTCCCTTCTGCTTCTGGACATTCTCATGCCCGGACTCACCGGCATACAGGCCGCCCGGGAGCTGCGGCGGTGTGACCGGGAGACCAAAATCATTTTTCTCACCTCCTCGCCGGAATTTGCCGTGGAAAGCTACCGGGTAGAGGCCTTTTCGTACCTGCTCAAACCCGTCCACCGGGAGGACCTCTTCCCCGTATTGGACCGGTTTTTCCTGCAGCTGCGCCAGGCGGAGAAAACCGTTCTTCTGAGCACGCCGGAGGGACTTCTCCGGCTGCCCTGTGATCAAATCGAGGTACTGGAAATCAACAGCAAAAAGCTGCTGTTCTGCCTGACCGACGGCACCCAGCGGCAGATTTCCGGGACACTGGCGGAATTCGAGCCCACGCTTCTGGAATCCGGCAGCTTTGTAAAGGTCCACCGCTCCTATCTTGTAAACATGGACTGCATCCGCCAATTGGGCACCGGCACGCTGGTCACCTATTCCGGACGGACCGTCCCCATCTCCCGCCTGCTCGTCTCGGGCGTGCGGCAGACCTATTTGAACTATCTGTTCCAAAAGGAGGCCCATCCATGACCCTTTTGGACCTTCTCGGTGTCTTCAACTATGGACTGGTGCTGATTTACGGTCTGATGCTCAGCGTTTCTTTTTCCGGAGGCTGGGAAAACCCCGGGCAGAAACGGCTGATCTATCTATTGTGCCCCCTGTTTCTGCTGATTCAGTCCCCCTGCTGGCTCCTTTTGGGTGCCGATACCGTGAAAAAGCTCTATCCCCTGATTGTCCATCTGCCCCTGGTGCTGATTCTGGTACTGGCTCTGAAAAAGAGCTGGGGTGTCGCGGCGGTCAGCGTCTTTACGGGCTACCTGTGCTGCCAGCTGCCCCGGTGGGTGGATATCGCGGTAAGGGCCCTGTTTCACGCGCCGCTGCTGGGAGAGCTCTCCTACACGGTGGTTATTTTTCCCTTTTTCTGGCTGCTGCAGCATTTTTTTGCCGCCCCGGCCCATCAGGCCATGACTCGCTCCCGGCAGTCGCTATTGCTGTTTGGAGGCCTTCCCGCCGCCTATTATGTCTTCGACTATGCCACAACCATCTATTCTGACCTTCTCTATGCCGGAATTCCCGCCCTCAACGAGCTGATTCCCACAGTGCTGATTCTTTTCTACGTTCTGTTCCTCACCGCCTATCACCAGGAGGCCCAGAAACTCTCCCAGGCGGAGCTGGAGCTCAACGCTCACGCCACGCTTTTGCGTCAGGCCCAAAAGGAGATGGAAAGCCTCCGCCAGGCCCAGGCCCAGACAGCCATTTTCCGCCACGATTTAAGGCACCACCTCAACGTGATTGACGGCTTTCTTGCCTCCGGCAATTCCCAGCAGGCCCTGGACTACATCCGCTCTGCCCGGCAGGAGGTCTCCGCCACCACCGTCAAGCGTTTCTGTGAAAACGAGACCGTCAATCTCATCTGCTCCTCCTTTGCCGAAAAGGCGTGGAAGGAAAAGATCCGCCTGGATGTGGACGCAAGGCTATTGGAGCACCTGCCCATTTCTGACACGGAGCTCTGCGCCGTGCTCTCCAACGGGCTGGAAAACGCCATGAACGCCGTAAAGTCCCTTCCCGAGAACGACCGCTGGATTCAGTGCTTCTGCGGCATCCGGCGGGAGAAGCTGCTGCTGGAGGTGAAAAATCCCTATTCCGGCGCTGTCACCCTGACAGACGGCCTGCCGGAGAACACCGCCCCCGGCCACGGCTTTGGCTGCCGCAGCATCCGAAGCATCGTCCGGCAGCACGGAGGACTCTATACCTTCCAGCCGGAAAACGGCGTGTTTACATTACGGGTGGTCATTCCCATGAACCAATAGGCCGGGCTTTTCAACTTTTTGATTGCGCATTTCACTCTTCCGGGCTATAATAGGGAAAAACGCAAGGAGGCTACGCAATGCAATACCGCACTGACCGCTATGGCAACCCCCTGTCCGTGCTGGGCTACGGCTGTATGCGCTTCACCCAGTCCGGCGGCAAGGTGGATGTAAACAAGGCCGAGCAGGAAATTCTGGAGGCCTACCGGGGCGGGGTCAACTACTTTGATACCGCCTATGTCTACCCCGGCAGCGAGGCCGCCCTGGGGGAAATTCTGGCCCGGAACCGCATCCGGGACAAGGTCAATATCGCCACAAAGCTTCCCCACTACCTGATCAAAAAGCCGGACAGCATGGAGGCCTATTTTTCCGAGGAGCTGCGCCGCCTGCAGACGGACCATGTGGACTACTACTTAATGCATATGCTGACGGACACCAAAACCTGGCAGCGTCTGGTGGACCTGGGGATTCTCGGCTGGCTGGAAGAAAAAAAGAAGTCCGGTCAAATCCGCCAGGTGGGCTTTTCCTACCACGGCAATTCCGATATGTTCTGCAAGCTCCTGGATGTCTACGACTGGGACTTCTGCCAGATACAGTATAACTACTTGGACGAAAACAGCCAAGCGGGCCGGGTGGGGCTGCAAAAGGCCGCCGAGAAGGGCCTGCCAGTCATCATCATGGAGCCCCTGCGGGGCGGGCGGCTGACGAACGGGCTTCCCAGCTCCGCCAAAAAGGTGATGGAAAAGGCCCATGTGGACCGCACCCCCGCCCAGTGGGCCTTCTCCTGGCTGTGGGACCAACCCGAGGTCACCTGTGTGCTCTCCGGCATGAACTCCCTGGATATGGTCCGGGAAAATCTGAAAACCGCCGACGGAAGCCACCCCGGGATGCTGACAGAGGAGGACCGGGCACTCCTGAAAAAGGTGGTTGCCGCCATCAACGAAACTATGAAGGTTGGCTGCACCGGCTGCCGCTACTGTATGCCCTGCCCCAAGGGCGTGGATATTCCCGGCATTTTCGCCGCCTACAATCGCCGGGCCTCCGACGGCTACTGGAAATCCCTGACGGAGTACTTTATGATTACCGGTATCCGCAAGGACTACACCGGCCCGGCAAACTGCATCGGCTGCGGCAAATGCGAGCAGCACTGCCCCCAGCACCTGCCCATCCGCCAGGAGCTGCGCAACGCCAAAAAGGCCATGGAGGGCCTGCCCTACCAAATCGGCAAGACGGTGCTGCCCCACATCATGCACTATTAAGAGGTGCCCATGGGAATCAAAACAGGAGAAGCCATCCGCGCCGCCCGCACCGGTGCCAAATTGACCCAGGCCGCCCTTGCCAAGGCCGTGGGCCTGACCCCCGGGGAGATTGGAAAAGCAGAGCGGGGCGAGCTGGAACTGAGCAAAGAGGCCCTGAAAGCCGTCGCCAAGGCCGCCGGTGTCACCCAGGCCTCCCTTCTGAATGCGGAACAGGCCCCAAAAGCGGAAAAGGCCCCCAAAAAAGAATCCGGCCCTCTAAAGCTCACCGCCGCGGAGACAAAGCTCATAAAGCTCTACCGCAAGGCAACCCCCGAACAGAAAAGCGATATCAACCGGATTCTCAACGGCGAAAAAACCGAGGTAGAACAGCTGGTAGATGCCCTTTTGGGGGACAAATGGAAGAAAAAAGTGAAACGAAAGTAGAAAATGACGCTGCCGCGAACGGCAGCGTCAAATTTTTATTTCCACAGGTACACCCTGGTCTCATAGGGCCGCAGGGTGCCGGGGATGGGGTCCGGATAATTGCAGAGGATGAGCCTTCCCTGGTCCAGGTGAAAGCCCTCCGGCGGGGTGTACTTTCTGCTTTTCTCGGAGAAGGCGCAGATTACCAGAATTTTTTGCCGACTGTCCCGCATGGAGTACTGGTAGAGCCAGTGGGAGCCCTTGGAATACTCCTGGTACTGCCCCCAGCGGACGCAGCTCAGCCGCTTGCGCAGGGCGATGGCCAACCGGTAGAAATTGAGGACGGAATTTCGGTCCTCATTTTGGGCCGCCACATTGATTTCTTTGTAATTGTCGTTGGCATAAAACCAGGGAGAGCCCGTGGTAAAACCCGCGTTGGGGGTGCTGTCCCACTGCATCAGCGTCCGGGCGGAATCCCGTGAGCAGCGCCAGAGCCTGTGGAGTCTTGCCCGGGGGGTCATGCGCTGGGCATAGTGGTCAAAGTAGTAAAGGGTGGCCACATCCTCATACATTTCCGGGCTGCCGGGATGCCAGTTGGTCATGCCAATCTCCTGGCCCTGGTAGACAAAGGGGGTTCCCTTCTGGAACAGGTACATGGCAGCAAGAAGCTTTGCGCTTTCCGCCCAATATTTTTGGCTTCCATACCGGGAGACAATTCTGGGATGGTCGTGGTTTTCCAGGAACAGCATGTTCCACCCCTTCCCCTCCAGCTTCTTCTGCCAAACCCGGAAGGCCTTTTTCAGCCGCCGCAGGGAGAATTTCAGAGGGTAGAAATCCTGAAACAGGCAGTCCGCGCACATGGCGGCATTCTGAATCATCATGCTGAACTCCTGGTTTTTCCCCTCCCGGATATAGCGCAGGGCAATCCTCGGGGTGACCATGGGGGCCTCCGCCAGGGTCATGCAGTCGTAGTCCTTCAAAACGTCATCCCGGAATTCCGACAGATAGTCGTGGATTTTCGGGCCGTGGTTGTACAGAAACAGTCCCTTATACACCGGCATCAGGTGGTCATTGGGCAGCCCCTTCTTCTTGGAGATAAAGGTGATGACATCCTCCCGAAAGCCGTCCACCCCCATATCCAGCCAGAAGCGCATAATCTTCTTGACTTCCTCCCGCACCAGGGGATTGTCCATATTCAGGTCCGGCTGCTTCACCGCGAACAGGTGCAGGTAATATTCCTTCCGGACGGAATCGTAGGCCCAGGCCTTGCCCTCAAAGTGGGAATCCCAGTTATTGGGAAGCTTTCCGTTTTTTCTGGCGGGCCGCCAGATGTAGTAATCCGTATAGGGCTCAATTCGGCGGCGGCTCTTCTGGAACCACTCGTGCTCGTCGCTGGTGTGGTTCACCACCAGGTCCATAATCACCCGCATTCCCCGGCTGTGTGCCCCATCCAGAACGGTTCGAAAGGCCTCCATGCCGCCGAACATTTTGTCAATGTCCATATAGTCGGAGATGTCATAGCCACAGTCCACCCCCGGAGAGGGGTACAGCGGCGAAAACCAGATGCCGTCGCAGCCCAAGCTTTTGATATAGTCCAGCTTCTGCGCCACCCCAAACAGGTCTCCCATACCGTCCCCGTTCCCGTCCAGGAAGCTTCGGGGCCAGATCTGGTAAAATACGGTGTCCTTATACCATTGGGTTTGCTCCATGGTTCATCCCCCATTTCTATGGGTTTATTATAGCTTTCTCCCGAAAAAAGGTCAAGCGCCGGGTTTTCGGGTCAAACCGGCGCGCCCGTATTGTTCTACAGCTATTCTGCCTATCCGTACGCGTTTCTTAGAAATGCAGCTTTTTGCGCACCTTTTTCATACTCTCCTGCCAGAATAGACGGACCACCGTTTTTTGATGCCGGTAGGTAATGCCCCGGATATGATACCGGGCATCGGCCAGCCGCTCTTCCTGACTTTGGGGCACCTTTCGGGCATTCTCCCCCAGGCGGTAGAGCCGGAACACATCCCCCGGAACATTTTCCAGAATGTTCCACTCCTGGGGGCGCATTTCCCTTCCGAAGCTTGCAAGCTCCTGGGCGTTTTCCACCCGGCTGCCGGTCAGCAGGTATTCCTTGCCTTCAAAACAGACCTTGGAGCCGTACAAATCCACGCACAGGCTCTCTTTTCCCAGCACCTGAGAAAGCCGGAGGTTTTCCATCCAGGCATCGTACACCGCCCGGGACTGGGAAAGCTCGGAAAGCCGCAGCGCCCCTTCCCTGCCGCCGCCCATCAGCGGCACCTGGAACAGGTCCACCTTCTGCGCAAAGTTCACCCCGGCATCAGAAAAGCAGGTGGTTCTCGCCACTCTCGGGTAGAGGAAAAAACGATCCGTTTCGATGGTATAGGCTATGTGGTATTTGAGCCACGAGTGCTTCCCCCACGCACGGATATCCTCGGGGATTCTGGGGCTGGACGCAAAATCGTAGTCCCCGTTTTTCTCCAGCCAATCCGAAAACAGCTTCCACTGCCCCTTGGTCCATAGCTGTCCCCAGGAGCAGGCATACTGAAAATACCAGTTGTCGAAGCCATCCTCTATGGGCTCAAAAACCCGTTCCGTCAGCTGGCTCAGGCGGTGGTTATACAGGGCCACGCCCGCTATTTTCTCCTTGCCCTCCACAAACGCCAAGCACTCCAGAGCATACCGGTAGAAATCCGGAGATACATACAGGTCGTCTTCCAAAAGGATAATGCCGTCGTGGACCTGGGTCAGGCCGCCACATTTCAGAATATGGCGCTTTAAGCCCAGATTCTCCTCCTGATAAATCACCTGTTTTGCCCCAAAGGGCCACGGGAAGTCCATGGCATAGTCCAGAACAGCCCGGTTGTCTCCTCTGTCAATGCTGATGATGAGCTCTGCTTTCTGGGGGTATTCCGCCCGGAGAAGGGAGCCCAAAATCCGTTTGAGGGAATCGATTCGATTGTAAGCAACCACCACAATGGGCAAATCCGCCATCTTATTTTCCTCCTTCCGCCAGCCAAACCGCCCGGTCATAGCCCTTTGCCACCGCGGCAAAGCTGAATTTCTCTCCCAGGCTCTTCCGAAGCCTTTCCGGTTCCCCGGGGTCTGCCAGCAGGGCATCCAGGCAGCGGGCGAATTCCTCCGGCTGCTCCGGGTTGGCAAGCAGCCCGTTTTCTCCCGGGGCAATCACGTCGCAGGCTCCATCGGCATAGACCGATGCCACAGTCGAGAGCCCGGCGCAGGCCGCCTCCACCAGAATCAGGCCGAAGCAATCGGACCTGGAGGGCACCGCCAGAACGGATGCCCGGGCGTATTCAGAAAGCAGCGCCTCCCCCTGCCGGTAGCCCAGCCAGGTAATCCGGTCCGCAACGCCCAAATCTCCGGCAAGCTTCTCAATCTCCGCCTGCTGGCCGTCTACATCGTTGCCCGCCACACGCAGCGTGGCCTTTGTTTGCATCTTTGCCAGGGCCCGCACCAAAAGGTCCAGTCCCTTTTCCCGGGAAATTCTGCCCACATACAGAATTTCTCCCTGCCTGGGCTTTCTTTCAAGGCTTAAAAAAGGGGCCGTATCCACCGTCAGATAGGCCACGGCGATTTTCTCCGCCGGGGCCCCCCAGGCAAGCAGCTTTTCCTTCGCCCGGGTCCCGCTGGCCAGGTAGGCGTCCGCCTTGCCGATAATCCAGCGCCGGGTCAGCTTCTGGACCCGGCCAATGTAGCTTTCCGAGCGCAGGGTGCCGTCGGTCATGTTCACGTAGGGGATACGGTGCCGCCTGGCCCAAAGCAGGGTCCGCACCGCGGAGAGATTGTACTCCCCGCCGATAATGACATCCGGGCGGAGCCTACTCAGCATGGCATCCAGGCCATAGGGGATGTGGATAAACCGGGTGGCCGTGCCGCCCACGTCGCCGCCCTTCACCCGCAGCACATGGGATTTTAAAAAATACGTGTCCTTCAGCCCCGCTTCCGCCACCTGCCAGGCCCGGTCCGACTCTGTATGGCCGGTGTAGAGCACCTGATAGCGGTATTCGCTGTGGGATTGAAGGTAGGCAAACAGCGCCGTGCGGTAAGGGGCCGGGATATTGCTGGTAATGAGTACCTTTTTCATTTGCTTGCCACAGCCCTTTCATACGTTTCCAGCAGCCGCCGGTAGTTTTCCTCCGGGGTCAGCTCCCCGCGGTATTTTTCCAGTGCCGCTTTGGACCAGTCCCGCTTTTCTTCCAGAAAGGCCCGAACCGTCCGGGCGATGGAATCCGGGTCTTCCTGGTCAAATTTAAGCCCGGTAACGCCCTCCTCCACCAGACTCCCGGCATTTCCCAGCCGAGACACCAGCACCGGAGTGCCCGCGGAAAAGGCCTCCGCGATGCTGATAGGGAAGCCCTCATACAGCTGGGTAGGCAAAATCATGGCCATGCTTTCGGAGAGCATTTCCCGCACCCGGCTGTTCTCCACAAAGCCAAGAGACTTCACATTTTTCAGTCCGTTTTCCCGGACAAAGTCCCCGCACCAGCTTTCCAGCGGACCGCTGCCGCAGAGCACCAGCGTCGGTGCCTGGGGACCTAGCCTGCGCCAGCTCTCCAGAAGGACCTTCACACCCTTGCGCTCCTCCAGCCGCCCCACGTAGAGTATCTGGCGTTCCCGGCTTTCCCAGGGCATGATTTTCTTTGCGGGCTCCACACTGTTGGGCTTTACAAAAACCTGTTCCGGGGACAGTCCTTTCAGGGAGAGCAGCTTCTGCTTATTGAATTCCGTCAGGCAGATATAGGTCAGCTTTTTGTAAATCCCCGTGGCCCTGTGCAGCTTCATGGACAGCACGCAGCACAGCGTCTCCGAGAAGCTTCCCCGATAGCACCTGTGCTTTAGGGCACAGCCCAGGCCCTTTTGGAGGCAATCCTCGCACACATGGCCGTCCCGATAAAAGACAGCCCCAGGGCACAAAAGCCTAAAATTATGGACAGACTGCACCACCGCCGCCCCTTCCCGCCGGGCGGCATAGTACACCGCCGGAGAGATGAGCATCAGGGTATTGTGGACATGGACCAGCTGAATATTTTCCTTCCGGATGATTTCCCGGACCTCCCGGTAGGTTCTGGGGTTAAACAGAACAGAAAAAGGCAGGCACATCTTCTGCCATAAGGAAAATCCGGCCAGCTCTCCGTTGTTACGGAAATAGGTCAGAACCTTGTGGCCATGGGCCTGCAACATTTTCTGCTCACCGGCCGCCATTACCTCTTCCCCTCCGGGAAGCCGGTAGAGATTGTGAACGATGAGTATATTCATTTTTATTTTCCTCGCAAATCTGCCTCAATCAAATACACCGTATTGGTATACAAATACCGCCGAAACAGCCGCTTGGGGTCCTGGAGCAGCCGATAAAACCATTCCAGATTGTGCTTCTGCATCCAGCTCGGTGCCCGGTAGATGTTCTCCGCGGCGTAGTCAAAGGCCGCACCCACGCCCACCATCAGTCCGGGAATCTTTCCCTGGTGGTCGTGCATCCAGATTTCCTGCTTAGGCGCGCCCAGGCCCACCCAGACAAAATCCGGCTTTGCCAGAGCGATGCGCTCCTGAATCTCCCGGTCCTCCTGGGCAGTCATCGCCCGGAAGGGCGGGCTGTAGCTTCCGGCAATCTGAATACCGGGGTAGCGTGCCCGGAGGTTTTCCTCCATGGTTTTCAGGGTCTCCGGGGTGCTGCCGTAGAAGTAGTGCCGCCAGCCCCTGCTGATTCCCGCGGCAATGGCCTCCTGCATAAAGTCCGGGCCGGTGACGCGCCGCATCTTTCCAAAGCCTCTGCGCCGCCCGGTGGTGGACAGGGGGCCGCCGTCCGGAATGGCCATGATGCCGCCGTTCTGCACCGCCATATAGGAGGGGTCCTTATAGGCCATCACCGTGGTATGGACATTGGACACACAGATGTAGTCCCCGGAGAGCTTTTCCAGATTCTCCGCCGTAAAGTCCAGCAGCCACGGCATATCAATGGCCGCAATCCGCACCCCCAGAATGGGGCACACCGGCACCTCCGCCTTATTCACTTGATGCTGAAAAGCGCCGGTACTGTTTTCCACCTTTTTCCCTCCAAACGCAAAGCTGCTGCAATGGCAATAGTATTATACCACCCTTTTCCAAAAAAATCTACTGCTACTTTTCGCAAGAAGCGGCCTGACAGGCTTTTTGAAGCTCTTTTTCATTTTTCTGGCACAGAAGTCTTCCGCTGAGGGCCAGATAGCTGTCACAGCCGTGGCGGGCAATAAAGGCCATCAGCCGCCCGCTCTCGGTAATCTGGGTCAGCAGCAGGGTCAGCTCCTGGCCGTCCCCAAAGCACTGGGTCAGAAATTCAATTGCCTGTCGGAGTTCCCGCTGCATTGCGGCAATCCTTTCCTGCCGTGTGGAAAGCCTCGCTTCAAAGCACTCCTTCAGGAAGGGGTCCTGCTCTTGCCGGGTGCGCAGTCTCCCCTGCCGGGCCTCCTGGTCCCAGATGTCCAGAAGCCGCACCACCTGGGCCTCCCGAATGAGCGTCTTTTCATCCGTCAGGCCAAACTGCCGCTTGGTCTCCAATGCCTTCCGGCGGGCGGACGCGAAATCAGAAAGGCTGTCCGTGCCCTTTAAGAAGACGGACAGGGCCTGGTGAAGTGCCGTATCCAGAAGGTCCTCTTCCTCATAATCCCGGGCAGTGTGCCTTAATCGGTCCGTCACCTGATTGACCAGGGTGAACCGTTCCGTAAAATCCCCCTGCCGGGCAAGCTCCACCCTTTGGGCCCATTCCTCCTGGGAAAGCCCCCCGGACAAAATCTCCGGAACGCCATAGTCCTGGCCATATTTCCGGTACAGCCGGTAAAACGCCGTAAAGTCCCGTGCCGTATCCTCCAGGTTCAGAAACTCCCCTGCCAGATTCTCGTCCACAGGCAGGTCCAGGCTTTCACAGCTCTGCAGCATCCGGGAAAGGTCCTCCCAGCCCCGGGCCGTCACGTAGCGCAGCCTGTCCTCGTCCCGGCTCACATGGTAGAATTTTTCCGGCTTCAGTCCCAGATAGCTGAGCACCGCCCCGTGAATCCCCGCGGTGATGCCATAGCTTCGGAAGGAATCCACGCTGGCCTCCACGGAAATCAGCCGAATCCGGTCCAGCGTCACCACGTCAAACTCCCGGACGGACTTATTGTACTCCGGCGGATTCCCCGCCGCCACAATCACCCAGCCCTGGGGAAGGGCGTGGTTTCCAAAGGTTTTGTTCTGCAAAAATTGCAGCATGGTCGGTGCCAGGGTCTCGGAGACGCAGTTGATTTCGTCCAGGAACAGAATTCCTTCCCGCTTTCCGGACCGTTCCATGGCGGCGTACACCGCGCCAATAATCTCGCTCATGGTGTACTCCGTCACCGTGAACGTCTTTCCGCAGTACTCCCTCTGGCAAATCTGAGGAAGGCCCACGGCGCTCTGCCGGGTATGGTGGGTCATGGTATAGGCCACCATGGGAAGCCCCGCCTCCCGGGCGGCCTGCTCCACAATGGCGGTTTTTCCAACCCCCGGCGGTCCCATTAGCAGCAGTGGCCGCTGCCGCACCGTCGGGTAGCAGTACGCCCCCAGCGCGTCCTTTTGCAGGTAGGCCCGCAGGGTGTTTTGAATCTCTTCCTTGGCTGCCTGAATATCCATCGTCTTTCTCCTAATCCAACATCAGCGTTTTGGCCCATTTGGGCACCAGCTCCGGGTGCTTCTGGGGGCCTGCTAAGACAAAAACCGTCTCGTAGTCCGGTTCCTGGGGATAATAGCCGTCTCCGTCTGTGAAAAACAGCAGCGCCCGGGGCTTGGGGAATGCGTGCCGGTCCCGCATGGCCTGGATTTCCCGGAATACAGGGGTAAAATCCGTGCCGCCCCGGCCCTTGATTTTGAGCCTTTTTCCATAGTCCTCCCATTCCTGCCGGGAGGTGACCAGGGCCTTGTCCTGCAGGCAGCAGTCGCATTGGAAGAAAACCACCTTCATTTTTCGGAAGAAATTCTCCTGGCTGCTGAAAATACCGTAGGTCTCCCGAAGGAACCGGCGCACCAGCTCCAAATCACAGGAGGCGGAGGTGTCGATGGCGATGGCCAGGGCATCCAGGCGGCGGACCTCCTTGTATTCCAGAGGCTCCAAAAGCGGCATGTTTCCATAGAGGGAGAGGCCCAGGTTGTAAAACAGATAGTCAAAGCTCTCCTCGTCGGTTTCCAGCTCCTCCCGGGGGACGCAGTACCGCCGCAGATACCGGCGGAAATCAAAAAGCGGCCCCTTCAGGTCCCCCGTTTCCTCCTCCTCGCTTCCGCCGCGGCTGCCCCGGTTTCCGGCTCCTACTCCTTGGCCGGAAGCGGACAGCCCCTCCCAGCGGGAAGCAACCCCCTTGGGAAGCTCCGGGGTCCACAGGCTGTGGTCGTCAAACGCCACCGCCCCCCGCAGCTGCTCGGCTGTCCAGGGCAGGGCCGGAAGGGACCGCAGGATTTGCCAGGGCGTGCCGGAGACCTTTTCCAGTATTTTCTCCCGCAGAGGATTCTCCGTTTGCAGCCGGGGCTCCCGGAGCTCCTCAATGAATTTTTCCACCCAGAGATCACAGGCAAGGCCCCAGGCATCCCGGTCCACCCGGTCCGGCAGGCGGATGTGCAGATACAGGCAGTGCAGCAGCATGTGCAGATAGCCCCGCCGCACCGAGGCCGGATTTTGGGCATAGAGGGCCGTCAGCTTCTCCGGGGCATAGAAAAACTGCCCGTCGGTGCCCAGCTTTTCCCCGGGGCGCTGGGGAAGGCAGGCAAAGGCCCCGTTGAGCCCGGGAAACAGGCCGCACAGCTCGGTGCGGCAGGCGGTCAAAATCCGGCTGTTCAAATCCTCCATGTCCTTCTCCTACAGGGAAAAATCCCGATCCCGGAAGCCAAACCGCTTCTTTTCCTCCAGCAGCCACACCAGAACCTCCGGCCGTTTCAGCTCTATGGCCTTGTCCAGAAATTCATCCACAAGGGCTGGGGAAAAATCCGCCTTTTGGGAGAATTCTTCCAAGTCCAGCACCCGATTCTCCTCCATCAGCGCCCAGGCGGCAGGCCGGACCCGGCGGCACAGGTAGGAAAGGTACTGCTGCCTTTGGGCTTCGTCCCCGCAGCCCGGGGTGAAATACCCCCGCAGCGCCGCTGCCAGGCGGACATCCTCCCGGGAGGCCGTCTGAAATTTGTGAAACAGTGCCTCGCCGCTCATGTCGTTGTGGGCCAGCACCTTGGTAAGCCGCACAACCTCCGACTCCGCTTCCCGCCACATGGCATTCACTTCCTTTTGGGACTATTATACCGCGTCCTCCATCCATGCGCAAGGGAATTCCTTTCTTTTCTGCCCATCCCCGGAAACAGCAGAAATGCCGCCGATGGGCCTCGGCGGCACGGTTCATTTTTCCCTGTGAATCACTTCTCCGTTGAGGACGGCCTCCGTCAGCACATCCCCCCGGTAGCGCAGGGTCAGCAGAAAGAATGGCGCGTCCTGCCACAGAAGGTCCAGGAAAATCTGATCCCCCTCCCACTTGGGAAGGCTGTCCAGAAATTCCCGGCTGACCCATTCCAGGTCTCCCTCGTTGCAGACGTGCATCTCCCCTTCAAAGCCGTCGGCGGTGAAGAGGTACATATACTCGCCCTCGGTTCCCTCCTGCAGGAAGGTGACAACGCCCCGGCACCTCCAGGAGGTCAGGGTGAGCCCCGTCTCCTCCCAGGCCTCCCGCAGCAGGCATTCCTCCGGGCTCTCCTCCGGCAGGAATTTCCCGCCGATGCCAATCCACTTGTCGTGGTTGATATCGTTTTTCTTCTTTACCCGGTGGAGCATCAGCACATCGTCTCCCCGGGTCACATAGCACAGCGTGGTATTAAGCATCTTTACTCCCTCTTCACCAGCTGATAGGCCAGATGCTTCGGGGTCACCACCACCTCGCTGTGGCCCTCCTCCCGCTCGCCGTCCAGGGTCCAGGGCATCTCCGGGTCCGCAAAAATCCGGATATGTGTAGCCGAACGGAAGGTCAGCATGGCGCAGTCGTACTTCTGGCTGTTCAGCGCCAGGATACACTCGTGAATCTCCGCCAGATTCCGAGGGGCCCGGACCAGCAGAATTTCCAGCTTGTTATCCCGCAGGTCCACCACCTCCGGGTCCAGAGTCAGAATACCGCCCACAGAGGTGGAATTGCAGATGGCACCAAAGAGGAAATCATCCTCCACCTCTTCCCCGTCGATGACCATCTTGATATGCTCCTTGCGAATCTGGGACAGCTCCTGAATGCCCTCCAGCACATAGGCCGTATGGCCCAGAGCGTTTTTGACATTCTGGGGCGTGGTATAGCTGGTGCGGGTAAACGCGCCAAAGGACGCCACATAGGAAAATACCCGCGTCCCAAACAGTCCCGCGTCATAGGCCACGGGATGGCCAAGTATAATATCCTGGGCCGCCTCCAGAATGTCCAAGGACAAATGCAGGCTGGCGGCAAAATCATTGGTAGAACCGGCGGGGATATAGCCAACCGGCGTATTGGAATTCACATGCAAAAGCCCGGCAATGGTCTCGTTAAAGGTCCCATCTCCGCCGCAGCAGACAACCAGGTCCACATCCCCGCAGACCCGGGCCACCTCCCCGGTTGCGTCCCCGGGTCCGGCGGTAATATACACCTGAACGGCGTAATCCGCCCGATTAAACATAGCAATAATCTCCGGCAGGAGCTTTGCGGCCTTTTTCTGACCGGAATAGGGGTTGACAACCAATAGCATGTTTTTCATGACAGATTCCTCACACTCATTTGACATATTATATACGGTATTATAACACATTTCTGTTTCTTGGCAACCCCAGGGCGGTGGTGTTTGTAAAAATGTTACAAATACGCAGAAGCACAACGGCAGGCCCGGCTTCCGCCGGGTCCTGCCACAGTTCAGAATTTGATAACCACCGTATCATCAATGATACACATGGATCCGTCATCCGGATAATGGGGCATAGCCTCCACCTCCGGAAGCGCCGCAAACGCCGCACCATCCACTACCTCCATGTCAAATCCGCACCACATATTTACAAACTCCCGGAAGGAATAGGCATCCACCATGGAACGGATATCACGAATCGGTTCAATAGTAAAGCCGCTGAGCTCTTCTATTTCCACAAGCGTTGGGTCCGCATTTTCCCGGTGATTGACAACCGCAAGCTTCATATCTCCCCGGTAGCCGTCCAAACTTTTCACTTGCGTCACAAGGGTGGTGAAATACTGAATAGTCCGGCTCTGATAAAGCTCCAACTTCAGGTATGCCGCATTGTCCAGTCGAACATAGAACAGGCATACGATTGCCAAAAACAGGCATAGTCCTCGGCCTGCCCACTGCCTCAGTCTGATTTTTCCACAAAGTGGCAGGCACCAGCGAATCAGGCAATAGGGAATCAGCCAGAAAAACACCTGACTGTAGACCATCAGTGTATGCACAAATGCCGGGTCCACCATAACATGGATGAAATTCACTGCCAGTGGCAGCACCAGAAGGGCCAGACACCCCGCCACGCCTCTGGCACAGCTTCTTTGAAACTGTCTGTAAATGTATGCTCCAAATCCAATGCCCGTCAATACCAGACATATTTTGTGCAGTCTGTGCAGACCTCCGGGGAACATGTCAGCAGAGGCCAGCTCCGTTTTTTCCGGTTGGAAGAACCAAAGATAGGCCTTTTGAATTCTCGCCCAAAAAACCGGCATGCCACCCTTTAGCGGGTCGTTAATACTGTTGTAGCTGGAAAGGTCATTTCCGGACAGCCGCAATGCCACCCGATTAAAAACCATATAGACCGCAAGAAAGGCACCACAGCAGAGCACATACCAGGCAGCATCTTTTAAAAGTTCCTTCCAGCCCCACTGCTCCTTCGACCACGCCCGCCGCAGGAAATCCACCAGAAACAGGCACAGCACTGTAGAAATATACGCCTGATAAATGCCGACGCTGCAGGCAATCAGTACCGCACCCCCGGCCAAAGAGAAAAGATCCCGTTTGGCGCACAGAAAGGAGCAGCCCAGAAGGGCCATCAAAAGCCCCACCAGATAGTATGGCGCTGTGAATAAGTAACCCAGCAGACCGGCATTTACCGGAAAAATCACCATCAATCCGCTGGTCAAAATCCAATCGCTCTTCCGCTCCAGCCCCAACAGCGGAATCACAACACAGGCACAGGCCCCCAGCATCACCAAACACAAAATCCCGCCGAACAGCGGCAGACTGAAATTCGGAGTGCCAAAAAGCCAGCGCGTCAAGGCACCCATCAGGCCAAGGCACCACCGTCCGGATCGGTAGGTAACGCCTACATTAAACAGAAACTGAGGATCGTCCACCATGGAAAATTTTTGAAATAACGCCGCACCGTGGGCCAACACGCCAAAAATAAGAGCAGAAAGCATTGTCACCGGCACATGGGGCCATCTCTTCACCAGCGCTCCATACCATTTTCTGCAGATGGAATCTTCTGTATCCATGCTTTTCTCCTTCTCTTAAAAACAGCCAGCCCGGCCGCTCCTTTGCGGGACAGCCGGGCTGACATTTCATTTTCTTTTTACGCCAGATAGATCGCCCGGCAGGCCTTCATGGTTTCGTAGCAATCCAGCTTGCTGACGATTTCCAGAGGGGCGTGCATGCACAGCACGGGAACGCCCGCGTCCACCGTCACAATGTTCCGGTTTGCCATGTAGGCGGCCACGGTGCCGCCGCCGCCCTGGTCTACCTTGCCCAGGGTGGCAATCTGCCACTTCACACCGGCGGCATCCAGCGTGGAGCGGACATGCTGCATGGCCTCGGCAGAGGCATCGGAAGCGCCGCCCTTGCCCCGGGAGCCGGTGTACTTGCAGATGGAAACGCCGTAGTTGAGCATACTGTTGTTCCGGCGGTCGCAGGTCTCGGCAAAGTTGGGGTCGAAGGCGTTGGAAACGTCGGCGGACAGGCAGAAGGAGTTGGCAAAGCAGTGTCTGAGCTTGACCCCCTGGCCGTCGCACAGGATTTCCATAAAGTACTCAAAGGCACGGCTCTGCATACCGCTGATGCCCACAGAGCCGATCTCCTCCTTGTCTGCCAGGATGCAGACAGCGGTGTGCTTGGGGGTGGGCAGGGTCAGCATGGGCTCCAATTCCGCATAGGCACAGACCCGGTCGTCGTGGCCGTAGGCACCCAGCAGGCTCCGGTCCAGGCCAACCTCCCGGCACTTTCCGGCGGGGACAACCGTCAGCTCGGCGGTGCGGAAGTCGTCCTCCACGAAGCCGTACTTCTCATTGAGCAGCCGCATAACATTCAGCTTCACCAGGTCCGCGCCCTCGCCCTCCACAGGCTCGGTGCCCAGAATCACGTTCAGCTGTTCCCCGGCGATGCCCTCGGCCAGAGTCTTCTTCATCTGGTCGGCGGACAGGTGGATCAGCAGGTCGGAAACCACCAGGATGGGGTCAGACTCGTCCTCACCGATGGTGACGGTAACCTCGCTGCCGTCCTTCTTGCACACCACACCGTGGATGGCAAGGGGCACACAGGTCCACTGATACTTCTTGATGCCGCCATAGTAGTGGGTCTTGAAGTAGGCAATCTCGCTGTCCTCATACAGGGGCTGGGGCTTCAGGTCCATCCGAGGAGAATCCACATGGGCGGCGCAAATATTCGCGCCCTCGGCCAGGGACTCGGTGCCCACCACGGCAATCATGAAGCTCTTGCCACGGTTGTTCATGTAAATCTTGTCGCCGGGCTTGACCTCCATCCCGGGGACGGCAGGCTTAAAGCCGTGCTTTTCGGCCTCCTGGGTTGCCCAGGCGGTGGCCTCCCGCTCGGTCTTGCAGGCATTCATAAAAGCGGCATAGCGCTTGCAGTAGCTTTCCATCTCGGCCCGCTCTTCCTGGGAAAGACCCACGAAGCCGTTCTTGGGGCTGGAGAGCAGCGCCTCACGGAGTTCATCAGCGTTCATTTTTATTTCCTCCATATTCTATAGTCTTTTTACCTTTTTCTATTATACCCATATTCTGTAAAAAAGCAAGGCACTTCTGGTGGAATTCCGGGGCCGTGCCCCTATTCTCCAGGACATAGCCGCATCTTTCCCGGAACCAGCTTTCCGGATGCTGGGCGGCAATGCGGCTGCGGGCATAGGTTTCCGGGATTCCGTCCCGGGCCATCAGGCGGCGGACTCTGTCCTCTTCCGGAGCCGTCACCGCGACGGTTGCGTCGCACAGCTCGTTGAGCCCGCTTTCAAACAGGGCGATGGCATCGATGGCCGCAAGCGGCGGCTTTCCCTCCAGCCTGCGCTCCACCTCCCGCCGGACATGGGCATGGGTAATGGCATTCAGGTCCAGCAGGGCAGCCTCGTCCGCATAGACGGTAGCACCCAGCTTTTTTCTGTCCAGGACCCCATTCTCCACCGTCCCCGGGAACCGGGCATCGATGGCGGCAAGCATTTTTTTGTCCGTTTTCAGAAGATTGTGGTAAATTTCGTCGCAGTCCAGCACCACCCCGCCCAATTCCCGAATGCAGGATAGCAGAGTGGTCTTTCCGCAGCCGGTACCACCGGTGATGCCCAGAATCATTGTTCCGCCTCCGCATCCACAATGTGGAAGGCCGCGGCCTTTTTCAGTCGATTCTGCACGGCGTAGGCAACGCCGCCGCCCACGGGGCACCGGGCATAGACCTTGTGGATTTTGGGGTCATCCAGAATCCGCAGGGCGGAAAAAAGCCCCGCGCTTAACGTCGCCACGTCGCTCTCCCTGCCATAGGCCAGCGGCGCGCAACCGGCATACAGGGGAAGCTCCTCCTCAAAGCACAGCACCCGGTCTCCGGGCTCAAAGTGCCTGTGGATATATTCCGCCGCCTTTTCCCGGCTTCCCGCCACAATGACCACCGGCTCTGCCGGGGCATAGTGGCGATACTTCATGCCGGGGGCCTTCACCACAGCGTCCTTGTCAATCTGGGCGGTGACGGCCTTGTCAATAACCAGGTCCCCCAGGACCTCCTTTAGCTGCTCCGGGGTGATTCCGCCGGGGCGCAGAAGCCTTGGCCGGTCCTCCGTCAGGTCCACAATGGTGGATTCCACACCCACCCGGCAGGGGCCGCCATCCACAATGGCATCGATTTTGCCGTCATGGTCATGGCGCACATGCTCCGCCGTGGTGGTGGAGGGCTTGCCGGAAATGTTGGCCGAAGGGGCCGCAATGGGCACCCCGGCCAGGGCGATGATCTTCCGGGTCACGTCGCTGTCCGGGCACCGGACGGCCACGGTATTCAGGCCTGCGGTGGTCCGTTTGGGCACAATATTCTTCACGGGCAGCACCATGGTCAGCGGGCCCGGCCAGAACCTTTCCGCCAGCAAATAGGCGCTTTGGGGAATATCATGGCAGAACCGCTCCATTTCCTTTGGCTCCGCCACATGGAGAATCAAAGGGTTATCCTGGGGACGGCCCTTGGCCTCAAAAATTTTCAGAACGGCGTTTTCGTCCAGGCCGTTGGCCCCCAGGCCGTAGACCGTCTCCGTGGGGATGGCTACCAGGCCGCCGTTGCGGATAATAGTCGCCGCGATTTCCGGGGTTTCCTGGGCATCCGCGGATAAAAATAGCGTTTTCATCGTTAACACCTCATGAAAGAGCTGTATTTTATAGGTTTCAGCACTTAAAGAAAAATGTCATTGCGATCCAGTGACCGATGTCACCGGCATGGCAATCCCCCGGATAGGCGTAGCCGCATAAATCTTCAAAGTAAGCCGTTTGAAGCTCTGGGGGATTGCCACACCAGTCTGCGGACTGGTTCGCAATGACATTATGAATCGCAAAGGATTATTCGTTGGGCTGGTTGGCTGCCTCGATGATCTTGACGAACTTCTCGGGAACCAGGGAAGCGCCGCCGATCAGGCCGCCGTCGATGTCGGGCTGAGCCAGCAGCTCAAAGGCGTTCTTGTCGTTCATGGAGCCGCCGTACAGGATGGAGATGGCACGGGCATTCTTGGAGGAATACAGCTTGCGCACAGCGGTACGGATGCTCTCGCAGACTTCCTCAGCCTGCTCGGGAGTCGCGGTACGGCCGGTGCCAATGGCCCAGATGGGCTCGTAGGCGATGATGACCTTACGGATCTTCTCCTCGGGCACACCGGCCAGGCCCAGCTTAATCTGCATGGTGATCCACTCGGTGGTGATGCCGGACTCTCTCTGCTCCAGGGTCTCGCCGCAGCACATAATGGGGGTCAGGCCGGCATCCAGGGCAGCCAGAACCTTGGCATTGACATCGGCATCGGTCTCGCCCATGGCGCGGCGCTCGGAGTGGCCGATAATGACGTACTTGCAGCCGGCATCTACCAGCATATTGGTAGCGA
>USQL01000032.1 GCA_900556935.1 uncultured Eubacteriales bacterium
CAGGCCCGTTAGTTTTCGGGCGGCTGGTAGCCGCCCCTACGGTTCACACAATGTTTACTCGTGCAATCGTCGTGATTTTTACCTGATATTGCTTGCTTTTTTACAGAGAATCCTCTATAATCGAAGCATCACTTTTTAAAGGAGCCCATACTATGGACAACGAAATTCTGGACAATGAAATCCTGGACAACGAAGATGAAGAAACCGGCATCCTGACCCTCACCGATGAAAACGGCGTGGAGACGGATTTTGAATACCTGGACTGCATCCCCTACGAGGGCAAGGAATATCTGGTGCTGCTGCCCGCCGAAGAGGCCGCCACGGATGTGGTGATTCTGGAGGTGGAGCCTGTAGACGAGGAGACCGAAAACTACCTGTCCGTCCAGGACGAGGCGCTGCTCAACGCCGTTTACGACATTTTCAAGGAAAAGTACAAGGACGTTCTGACCTTCGAGGAGGAGTAATGCCAAAAGGAGGGTCCTATGGGTTTGCAGCTGCGGCGGGATTTTGGCTCCCTTAAAAAATCCGACCTCTTTGCCCTGCTGGCTCTCATGGCTCTGAGTCTGCTTTCCATGGGTGGAGACGGCGTTCTGAGCCTCTGGGCAGCCCTTACCATCCCCTATGTACTCCTGCCCCTGTCCTTCCTGGGCCGGGACCTGCGGGAGCTGGAACAGGGCACCGCTCTGCCCCTGACCCCATGGGAGCGGATGTCCGCCCGGTATTCGCTTGGCTTTCTCTTTGCTTTGCTGACGCTGCTGGTTTCCGGATGCGGTCTGCTTCTGTACAACGGCCCCCAGGGAAGGTTCCCCCTTCCCGGGGCGCTCTTTCTGGAAACCCTGGTGCTGTGCGTAAACCTTCTTGGCTTCTCCCTTACCTGTCCCCTTTTGCTTCTGCTGGGGTCCCGGCGGGAATCCGGCATCTACGGCATCGCCGTAACCGCACTGGTTGTGCTGTACAATTGGTTTTTCCGCCGCACCGGAATTCTGATTTCCAGCCAAAAGCGAACCCTTCTTCGGGGCTTTCGGGAAACCCTGGTGCCGGAGGCGCTAAAAGCCGCAGCCGCCAGCGCCCTCCCCTATCTTCTCCCGGCCGCCGCCCTGAGCGCCGCGGTGTTTCTGCTCAGTTGGCTTGTGAGCGTTTGGCTCTTTGCCAGAGTGGATGAGAAAGTAAGGATGCGGCCAACACAGCGAAAGTAAAAAAATGCCCCCTGACGCGGTTCGGAAATGTTCCGAAACCGCGTCAGGGGGCTCTTTGTCTTACTGTTCCGTCCCCTTGTCGTCCAGGGCGAAAATCACCCACTCGGCGATGTTGGTGGCGTGGTCACCGATACGCTCTAAGTACTTGTTGACCATCAGCAGGTCCGCCGCGTACTCGCCGTACTCCGGGTTCTCCCGGATGACCTCGATGAGGTCGGCCTTAACCTTGACAAACAGGTTATCCACAATGTCGTCGTGGTCGATGACCTCCTTGGCCTTGGCCATGTCCTTATTGACATAAGAATCCACCGCGTTCAGCAGCATGACAATGGTCTCCGCCGCCATGCGCTTGATGTTCTCCCCCCGGAGCTTATAGGGGGTGCCCGCCATGGCAATGGTGAGCTCGGAGATGTCCGCGGCGTGGTCACCGATGCGCTCCATGTCCGTCACCATCTTCATGGCCGCCGTAATGGTCCGCAGGTCCCGGGCCACGGGCTGCTGCTGGATCAACAGCTGGAAGCAGATGTTTTCAATCTTTTTCTGGGCCTGATCGATGTATTCATCCTCCGCCATAATTCGCTTGGCGGTTTCCACATCCTGGTTCAAAAAGGCGTGGGTGGCATCCTGGATGGCAGACTCAATCATGCTGCCCATATGGGTCATTTCCTCGCCCAGCTGTTTCAGCTGGGCATCAAAGCGAATACGCATTAGCCGAACCTCCCCGTAATATAGTCCTCCGTCTTCTTCTCCTTGGGATAGGAGAAGACCTGTCGGGTCTTCCCAAACTCAATGAGCTCTCCTAAGAGGAAGAAAGCGGTGTAGTCCGAAACTCTGGTGGCCTGCTGCATGTTATGGGTGACCACCACCACGGTATACTTCTTTTTCAGCGTCTCCATCAGGTCCTCGATTTTCGCCGTGGAGATGGGGTCCAGGGCGGAGGTGGGCTCGTCCATGAGCAGCACCTCCGGCTCCACCGCCAGGGCCCGGGCAATGCAAAGCCGCTGCTGCTGGCCGCCGGAGAGGCCCAGGGCGGATTTTTTCAGCCGGTCCTTCACCTCGTCGAAAATGGCCGCGTCCCACAGGCTCCGCTCCACGATTTCGTCCAGCTTTGCCTTATTGCGGATGCCATGAACCCGGGGGCCGTAGGCGATATTATCATAGATGCTCATGGGGAAGGGGTTTGGCTGCTGGAAGACCATGCCCACCCGGCGGCGCAGAACCGTGGTGTCCACGTCCTTGCCATAGATATCCTCTCCGTCCAAGCGAACGGAGCCGGTGATTTTCACCCCGTCCACCAGATCGTTCATCCGGTTCAGGGTCTTTAAAAAGGTGGACTTGCCACAGCCGGAGGGACCGATGAAGGCCGTTACCGTGTTGGGGGTGATGTCCATATTGATTCCCTTCAGGGCGTGGTTCTGTCCGTAGTACAGCTCCAGGTCCCGAACACTGATTTTAGGTTCCATAATTACTCCTTTTCTTTATCCCCGTCTGGTAACATCCAGCCGCTTGGTCAGGGCCTTGGCCCCCGTGTTAATCAGCAGCACCACCACCAGCAGCACCACGGCAATGCCGAAGGCCGTGGAGAAGTCGCCCTCGCTGGTGGCGCTGAGGTAGAGCTGGATGGTCAAAGTTCCGCCGGACTGGAAGATTTTGGCGAAGAACTTGCCCAGGGTCTTAGGCAGGGCCTTGGAAGCGCCCGCGGTAAACAGCAGGGCCGCGGACTCGCCCACAATCCGGCCAATGGCCAGAATGGCACCGGTTAGGATGCCGGGCATGGCCGAGGGCAGCAGAACGGTCCGGATGGTATACCACTTTCCGGCCCCCAGGCCCACCGCCCCATGGCGGTAGCTATCGGGCACGGTTTTCAGCGCCTCCTGCGTGTTCCGGGTGATGAGGGGCAGCACCATGAGCATCAGGGTCAGAGAGCCGGTCAGCAGGGAATAGCCCAGACCTAAGGTCTCTCCAAAGAACATGGAGCCGAAGAGGCCAAAGAGGATGGAGGGGATGCCGGAGAGGGTCTCTGTGGCAAACTCAATCAGACTTACAAGCTTTCCGGGCCTGGCATACTCGTTGAGGTACACCGCCGCGCCCACGCCCAAAGGCAGGGCAATGAGCATGGTCAGGAAGACAATCATCAGGGTGTTCAAAAGGTTTCCCGCGATGCCCACCGTGCCCTTGAGCTTGGAGGTAACGGTGGTGAGAAACGCCCAATTCACGCTGCCAACACCCCGATAGAGCACATACACCAGAATCAGGGCCAGCAGCGCCACCGCCAGAAAGGCGCACAGATAGATGAGGAAATACAGCACCGCGTCCACGGGCCGCTTTTTGTGGGTGGTCAGAGATTCACGCATCCTTCTTTCCTCCTTCCCGGCGCAGACGAAGCAGCACCAGATTGACAATCATAATAAAGAGGTAGAGGACCAATCCCACGGTAAACAGCACCTGCCGGTGGGTGCCCTCGGCGTAGCCCATTTCGCTGACCAGCTGGGTGGTGAGGAACCGGACGGAGTGAAAGGGCAGGGGCAGGTTTACGGAGCCGCCCGCCACCATATTGATGGCCATAGCCTCGCCCAGGGCCCGGCCGATGCCCAGCACCACACCGGTGAGAATGCCGGACTTGGCGGCGGGCACCGTTACCTTGAAAATGGTCTGCATTTTGCTGGCACCCAGCGCCAAGGATGCCGCGCGCAGATGCTGGGGCACCGCCCGGATGGCAGAGGCGCTGACGGAAATCACCGTGGGCAGAATCATAATGGCCAGAACGATGATGGCCGCCAGCAGATTGGCCCCGCCGGTGAACTGATGGGTAGAAGACCCGGCGAAAATCACCTTTTCCAGCTTATAGAGCAGGGGGTTGAGAAGCATCATGCCCAGCAGGCCGTAGATCACCGAGGGGATGGCCGCCAGCAGCTCCACAGCGGGCTGGACAATGGCGGCAAGGCGCTTTTGAGAGACCTCCGTCAGGAAAACGGCGGTGAGCAGGCCCACCGGCACGCCCAGAAGGACGCTGAAAGCGGTGCCCACAATGGAGGAAAGGATGATATCAGCAATGCCGAAGCTGGGCTCCGATGCCGTGGGCTTCCAGACCGTGCCCAGAAGCAGGTCCCACACGCCCACCTTCTGCAGGGCGGGCAGGCCCTTGGCGAAGAGATACAGGGTAATGGCACACACCGCAAAAATCGCCATTACCGCACATACGAAAAGAAGGGCCCGAGCCACACGCTCTGCGGTGGGAGCGCGATGGCCCGGTGTGCCCTTACGGTTTGCCATATTACTTAGGGCAGAATCAGGCCCATGGCGGTGATGACTGCCTTGCCCTCATCAGACTGCACATAGCCAAACCAGGTCTTGACCAGGTCGTTCTGCTCATCGATGGTGCCCATGGTTGCCATGACGAAGGGACGGGACAGCTTGTAGGAACCTGCCACAATGTTTTCCTCAGTGGGAGCCACGTCGTCCAGGCTCAGAGCCTTCACGGTGTCATCCACCACATCCAGGGACACATAGCCGATGGAGCCGGGGGTAGACGCAACCTTGGCCAGCACGCCGCCGGTGGAATCCAGTTCCTGCGCATACTTGCACTGGTCATCAACCTTCAGCAGCTCCT
Source organism: uncultured Eubacteriales bacterium (assembly GCA_900556935.1). Taxonomy (GTDB): domain Bacteria; phylum Bacillota; class Clostridia; order Oscillospirales; family Oscillospiraceae; genus Faecousia. Next base: position 4,807 of record USQL01000032.1, read on the forward strand.
CGAAAGCGCCGCGGGTGCCGGAACCGGCTTCCCGACCCAGGACCACGATGGCCTCGTCCGCGCCGCCCAGGTCCTTCCAGTTGGTGATCTTGCCGGTGTAGATGTCGGTCAGCTGCTCGGAGGTCAGGTTGTCCACGGTATTATCCTTGTGGGTAATCACCGCGATGCCGTCGATGGCAACCACGTTTTCCACAGCGCCGGTCTCCTTCTCGCCGTCCTTCAGAGCACGGGAGGCGTTGCCGATGTCGGTCTTACCGGCGGCCAGGGATTCCAGGCCCGCGCCGGAGCCGGTGTACTCAGCGGTGACGGTGATGTCGGGGTAAACCTCTTCAAAGCTCTCAATCATGGCCTCGCACAGCTTCTGCATGGAGGTGGAGCCGGCCAAAGTCACGGTGCCGGAGAGCTTGGCGGCCTCGGTAACAGCCTCCGTAGCGGCGGCGGTAGTGGCGGCGGCGGTGGCCTCAGCAGCAGTAGCGGCGGTGGTGGCAGCGGGGGCGGAATTGCCGCCGCAGGCGGTCATCGCCAAAGCCAGGCACCCGGCCAGACCCAGAGCAATCAGTTTATTCAGTTTCATGTTTCTTCCTCCTAAGATTTTCTTTGTTTGGGATTTCTGTTTACGGGATGCATCTTACCGCCCCCGTGTAAAAGCGAAAAGTCTCAGAAGGTAATTTATAGGTAAAATTCTCGTGGGGGCGGCAAAGCTTTGCCGCCCCCACGCAGGTTATTCATTTGCCTCCGCTCTCACATCTCCGCGTGATCCATGAGGTAGAACGACAGCAGCAGGTACAGCCGCTTGTTCGGGTCGTCCAGGTCGATTTTCAGGAGCTGCTGGATTTTTTGCAGGCGGTAGGTCAGGGTGGTTCTGTGGATAATCAAGGCCTCGGCGGTCTGGGGGATGTTGCGCTCCTGCAAAAGGTATTGCCGCAGGGTCTTGTAGTACTCCGTGCCGCTCTGCCGGTCGTGCAGCCGCAGAACCGCCAGGGCGTTGTCCACCAGCAGCTCCGCGGGCAGCTCCTTCAGGGCGCAGTCCCGGATATAGGCCAGGGCACAGTCCTCAAAGGAGAGAATCCACTGGCTGCTGTCCTCTCGGAAAATGTGGTCCAGGGCGATATCCGCCTGGCGAAAGCCCAGCTTCAAATCCCGGATGCCCTCTACGGTTCCGGAGATGCCCACATACATGCAGCTGTCCCGGACCATGGGAGCCAGAATCTGCCGGATGGCGGCAAGGTCCGTCCCCGGCTGGGTCTGGTCCACCACAATGCAGAGTCTGCCGTCACAGCGGAAGCTGAAGCTGCCGTTCATTTTCAAAGACAGAGCGCTGTCCAGCACCTTGTCCGGCTTGACGGACAGGGATTCATCCTGATTGCACAGTTTCATGCACAGGTATTTCCCCACCGGGCTCCAGCCCAGGATATTCAGGGTGGTCTGCAAATCCCGGTTGTCCACGTTCTCCCCCTTCATCAGGTCGGTGAAGGTGTCCTCCAGGCCCCAGTAGCGGTGGCCGGAGTCCGCCTCGTCCCGCTGGATGAGCTTGACGGCGTACTGCCCCAGATACTCCGCCACCCGGAACTGTCCCGGCTGGAGCCGGGTGCCCAGCTCGTTAATCAGGAGCCTGCCATAGTAGGTATCCCCGCTGCGCAGGTTGACATAGAGGCTGCGCATGGTATAGGGGTACTGCTCGTTGTCCCAGATGCCCGCGTCGCTGTGGCTCAGGGTCTTCTGGTAGCTTTCGTCGTATTTAAATTCGTCAATCAGCCACAAAGGGATATAGAGCTTGCCGCTTTTCTCATTATACTCGAATTTCAGCATTCCCTCCACCCGGGAGGACAGGGCGATGACGGAAAACAGGTTGTCGTGGATATAGATGGGGTTCTGCAAAAAGGCGCTGCCCGCCCGGCACAGGTCCACCAATGTCCCCCCGCCGGTGACAATCTGATTGAGCCGATTTTCAAAATCGTGGTATTTCTGGAAGATGGATACCATCAGATTCATCACCTGATACACAGGCCGATGCAGCCCCCGGATGTGAGGAGCCCCGCCCCTGAGCCCGCCGCAGGCGATATAGCTATATTGGTCTGCCGGGAAGCCGCTTTCCAGCTCCTCCGGCACCAGATACACCGCGTCCTCCTGCAGCTCCTCCTGGCCCCAGTAGACCTGGCAGCAGCGGAACCGGGGCCGGTCCTCCCCGGGCTCCAGGGTGTATTCCCAGTAGAGCTCCTCTAAGCTGTCGGCAATCATCTGCAGATTCAGCAGCATTCCGTATTCTCCGGGCGCGTTCATACGAATTCCATCCCTTTCCATGATGATGGTGCTATTCTATCCGAGAAAATGAGGAAATGCAATAGGCAATCTATCAAAGAACAAGGAAAATTTCTTAGGAGACCAGAAAGCATTTGACAAACAGGCGGCCTTTCACGTAGTATATTGTTATTGAAAATACACAAATTTCAGGATGTGCGCAGCACCTGCCATTTCCCATGCATCCTAAACTTTGCGTATAATCTCACGGTTCCGCGAAAGCAAGCGGTCATTACATCGCGCTTTCAGCGCGAGGAATATGAAGAATCGGAGGAGTATCTATGAAAGAAACCACCCCAAAAACCGAAAAGCCGAAGGGCCTGAGCAATACCTTAAAGTATTTCTTCGGTGTCGGCGACGCAGGCTTCAGCCTGATGAGCAACATTGAAACCTTCTATTTTATGACCTTCCTGACGGACCTGGCCGGGTTCAGCACCGCCATTGCCGCCCTCATCAACTCCGTCTTCTCCGTGGTGGATGCCTGCCTGTCCTGGATTTACGGCGGCATTCTCAACGGCACCAAGGCGAAAAAATGGGGCCGCTACCGCTCCTGGCTGATTTTGGTTCCCTGGATTGTCCCCTTCCTGTACGCGTTCCAGTTTGTCCGGGTCAGTGACAACGAGATTCTCTCCGCGGTGCTGATCATCGCCGCCTCCATCGCCTCCCACGTGGTGTGGAACATCGCCTATGTGGCAAACGCCACCCTGGTTTCCGTGGTCGGCAAGACCCCCGAGGACCGGGCCACCCTGGCCTCCTCCCGCGGCACCTGGAACAACATCGGCTCCCTGCTGTTTACTTACCTGGGCCTGCCCTTCGCCACCCTGCTTGCAAACTTCGTCGGTGAAAAGAACAAGTTCGCCGCCGCTGCCTTCTGCCTGGGTGTTCTCATGGTGGTCGGCTACTATGCCCACTTCAAGATGACCGAGGGCTACGAGGAAATCGAAACCGGCGAAAATAAGGGCAAGGCCTCCAAGGTCTCCATCCCCGATATGTTCAAGTCCCTGTTCCAGAATCCTCCCCTCATGATTCTCATGGCCGCGGACCTGGCCAAGTGGTGCGTCAAGTTCGTCACCGCCGCCGCCGCCATCTACTATTTCCGGGATGCCATGGGCAACCCCGGCCTGATGGTCCCCTACGCCCTGGCCATCGCCCTGGGTGCCATTGTGGGCTCCTTCGCCACCCGTTACTTTGCCAAGTCCCTGTCCAACCGCACCACCGCCATCATCTCCTTCATCGGCATGGCCGTGGCCCTGGGCCTCATCTATGTGAGCTATAACAACGCCGTGGCCGTCATCGCCCTGATGACTGTCGCCCAGTTCTTCTATGGCATCGCCTACTCCACCTCCCCCGCCCTGTACGCCGACACCGTGGTCTACACCACCTGGAAGACCGGCAAGAACGCCGCGGGCTGGATTATGGGCCTGCAGAACCTGCCCCTGAAGGTGGGCGTGTTCCTCCGGGGCACCATCGTCACCGCCTGCCTTGCCAGCGTGGGCTGGAAGTCCGGCGTGGTCCTCGAGGGCGCTGCCCGTCAGGGCATGACCGTGGCCCTGGGTCTGATTCCCGCGATTCTGTGTGCCATCGGCGCTCTGCTGCTGATTTTCGGCTACAAGCTCACCCGGGAAACCGTCACCAAGTGCCAGTCCGAGATTGATGCCAAAGCTTAAGCACCATGGCTGAATTTTCTCTGGATGTGGATGCCTACCTCCGCCGCATCGGCGCGGAGCGGCCCAAAGCACTTACCCCCCAGTCCCTTTCCGGGCTGGTCCGGGCCCACCTGGAGCAGGTGCCCTTTGAATCCCTGGAGCTGACGGAGGCCCACACGGAGCCCGACTTAACCCCCGAGGGGCTGTTTGACAAAATCGTGGTCCACCGCCGGGGCGGCTACTGCTTTGAATTAAACAAGCTGTTCTATCTGCTGCTACAGGAGCTGGGCTTTGATTGCCGGAGTGTGGCTGTGCGCTGCATCATCGGCAGGCCCGAGCCCGTGGCCCTGTCCCACCGGGGCATCGTGGTTACCTTCGGTACCGAAAAATGGTACTGCGACGTGGGCTTCGGCGGCAACGGCCCCAAGGACATTCTGAAGCTGGACACCCCCGAAATTCAAACGCTTTACTGTGAGCGCTTCCGGGTACTCCGGGAGGACGGGCAGTACGTCATCGTCTACTTTGACGGGGACACCCCCGTCAGAATGCTGAAATTCCGGGATGAAGCATGGCTGGACGCGGACTTTGCCGTCCTGAACGGCTACTACGCCGTCCACCCCCGCTCCCCCTTCCGGAAGAAACGCATCCTCTACCGGTGCACCCCGGACGGCTGGATTGGCTTCCGGGAGCACACCTTCCTTTCCTTCCGGAACGGGCACCTGGAAACCCAGGAAATCCCCACCGAGGCGGAAATCCGCCGCCTCATTCAAACCAAGTTTGGTCTTTCCATCCCGCAATGGGAGACAGACGGCAGTGAAAATCTGCCCTAAATCCAAAATTTCAATCAGGAGGAATAAATTATGTTAACCAAACGTCAAAACCTGCTGGAAACCATCCACGGCGGCCACCCCGACCGCTTTGTCAACCAGTACGAAGCTTTTGCTCTGCAGATGACCAACGCCTTCTCCAAGCACAACCCCGCCCCCAAACCCGGTGACCTGAACGTGGTCAACGCCTGGGGCGTGACCCGCTCCTACCCCGCCGGCACCCCCGGCCCCTTCCCCGTCCACACCGGCGATAAAATCGTCATCAAGGACGTGGAGGAGTGGCAGAAGTACCTGAAGGTGCCCAATGTGTTCTACGACTCCAAGGAGTGGGAGGACTGCATCGCCGCCGCCGAGAAGGTGGACCGCAACGAGCAGTTTGTCACCTCCGCCGTCATCCCCGGCATCTTCGAGCAGAGCCACTACCTGATGGAGATTCAGAACTGCCTGATGGCCTTCTATGAGTACCCCGACGAGATGCACGAGATTCTGGACCAAATTACCCAGTTTGAGCTGGATCTGGCCTCCGAAATCTGCAAGTACATCAAGCCCGATGCCATCTTCCACCACGACGACTGGGGCAGCCAGCAGTCCACCTTCCTGTCCCCCGACATGTTCCGGGAGTTCATCAAGCCCTGCTACATGAAGGTCTATGGCTACTACAAGGAGCACGGCGTGGAGCTGATTGTCCACCACTCCGACTCCTACGCCGCCACCCTGGTGCCCGATATGATCGATATGGGCATCGATATCTGGCAGGGCGTTATGACCTCCAACAACATCCCCGAGCTCATCAAGCAGTACGGCGGCAAGATTTCCTTCATGGGCGGCGTGGACAGCGCCACCATCGACCATCCCGGCTGGACCGTGGAAGAGGTTGCCGAGCAGGTGGACCGTGCCTGCCGCGAGTATGGCAAGCTCTACTTCATCCCCGGCGCTTCCCAGGGCGGCCCCTTCTCCACCTTCCCCGGTGTCTACGAGGAGACCACCCGTCAGATCGACCTGGCCAGCAAGAAATACTTCTAATCATAAACCATTTGAGCCCCGCCTTCCGGCGGGGCTCAAACTTTTTAATGATTACAGGATAGACATAAACCACTCCACAGTCTTGGGATCGTAGTGGGAGAAGAACAGGCTCTCGCTGCCGTCCAACGCCTCGATTTTTGCCATATTCTCAGCAGTCAGGGTGAAGTCGAACAGGTCGAAGTTCTGCTCCATCCGGTCTTTGTGGGTGGACTTGGGAATAATAACCACGTCGCTCTGCATCAAAAAGCGAAGGGCGGTCTGTGCGGCGGTCTTGCCGTACTTCCGGCCTTATAAAATTCCTCCATCGCCCGGTAGGCGCCGTAATAGTCGCCGAAGGGCTGATGAATCAGCAGCAGATCAAGGTAGTCAGTGCGCAGCGCTTGGTGTCCTCCGGCGGGGTCTGGTACACACCGCAGCCCAATTTGGGCATCTTGATTCCATTGTTCAACGTAACGTATTCCATGATGATACCTCCAATTTCCTGAAAAGCAGGATTCTTTCTGATCCCCACTTTACAACACTTTTCAGATATTGTACACTATGGATATCGCAATCTGCTTTTCACAATTTCAACTTCCTGCTGCGGACGGATCAACATCCCATTGGCCGATGAGGAGGCCCATGTGAAATTTTATCTGGCAAAAAATAAAGGAGAAAAGGATGAGCGATCAGAAAAATCCCATGGTCATTCAAATCCGGAATGCCCATGTACATAATCTCAAGCATATTGATGTCGATATTCCGCTGAACAAAATCGTGGGCATTGCGGGCGTGTCCGGTTCGGGCAAATCCTCTCTGGCCCTGGGAGTCCTGTACGCGGAGGGATCCCGACGGTACTTAGACGCGCTGTCCACCTATACCCGGCGCAGAATGACCCAGGCACCCCGGGCGCAGGTGGATGAGGTGCTGCACATTCCGGCGGCGCTGGCGCTGCACCAGCGCCCGGGCATTCCGGGCATCCGAAGCACCTTCGGCACCGGCTCGGAGCTGCTGAACAGTCTGCGGCTGATGTTTTCCCGGCTTGCCAGCCACCGCTGCCCCAATGGACACTACCTGGAGCCGACCCTTGCCGTGGCAGCTGGACAAATGCTTCAATGTCCCGCTTGCGGGGAACGGTTTTACGCACCCTCTGCCGAGGAGCTGGCCTTCAACTCCCAGGGTGCCTGCCAAAGGTGCGGCGGAACGGGGCTTGTGCGGACGGTGGATGAATCCACCCTGATTCCGGACGACTCCCTGACCATTGATGAGGGCGCGGTCCTGCCGTGGAAAACCCTGATGTGGTCACTGATGACGGATGTCTGCCGGGAGATGGGCGTTCGCACGAATATACCGTTCCGGGAACTGTCTGACAGGGAAAAGGACATCGTCTACCACGGCCCCGCGGAGAAAAAGCATATCTTCTACAAGGCGAAGGGGACCAATCAGTCCGGTGAGCTGGATTTTACCTATTTTAACGCGGTCTACACCGTGGAAAACGCCCTGTCCAAGGTCAAGGACGAAACCGGCATGAAACGGGTGGAACGCTTCCTGAAAGAAGAGACTTGCCCGGACTGCGGCGGCAGCAGACTGTCCGAACGGGCAAGGCAGCCGAAGCTCTGCGGAATCACTTTGGCGCAGGCCTGCGAACTGCCGCTGTCCCAGCTGGTGGAATGGGTCGATCACGTTCCCGACACGCTGCCGGAGGAAATGCGCCCCATGGCGGAGCGCATCTGCGAATCCTTCCAGACGGTTGCAAAACGGCTGATGGACCTGGGGCTGGGGTATCTTTCCCTGGACAGAGCGTCCGCCACATTGTCTACCGGTGAGCGCCAGCGGATGCAGCTGGCCCGTGCCGTCCGCAACCGCACAACAGGGGTTCTCTATGTGCTGGACGAGCCGTCCATCGGTCTGCACCCTTCCAATATTGTGGGGCTGACCGATGTGATGCACGACCTGATTGCCGACGGCAATTCCGTGATTTTGGTGGATCACGACACGCAGATCCTATCCGAAGCGGATTGGGTGGTAGAGATGGGGCCGGAGGCCGGCGCGGACGGCGGGCAGGTCATCGCCCAGGGAACCATCCCGCAGATTGCGGCCGACCCCCATTCCAAAATCGGCCCGTTCCTGCGAGAGAAAACACCGCCGCTTCGGAAAAAAGCGGCGGCGCGGGAACTGTTCAAATGGGGGAATCTCCACCTTTCCACGGATGCCATCCACACTGTAAAGCCCTTGGAGGTGGATATTCCCAAGGGTCGTCTGACGGTGGTGACCGGCGTTTCCGGCTCCGGCAAAACCACGCTGATTCTGGAAAGCCTGATTCCCGCGCTGGAAGCCCTGACAAACGGAACGGCACAGCCCGCCCATGTGAAGGCAATCCGCGCGGACGGCATCCGACAGGTCAGGCTCATCGATGCCGCCCCCATCGGTGTCAACGTCCGCTCCACGGTTGCCACCTATGCCAATGTCCACGACGAGCTGCGAAAGGCCTATGCAAGGCTTCCGGAAGCCAAGGCGCTGGGCTATAAGGCAGGCGATTTCTCCTACAACACCGGCGCGCTCCGCTGCCCCACCTGCGACGGAACCGGCTCCATCAGTCTGGATGTACAGTTTCTGCCGGATGTGGAAATCCCCTGCCCGGACTGCCGGGGCAGCCGGTATCGCCGGGAAGCCGAGCAGGTCAAGCGTGAAAATAAGATCGGAGAATCGTATTCCCTGCCGGAGATCATGGATATGGACGTGAAACAGGCGCTCTCCGCCTGTGGCGATATGAAAACCGTTTCTGCCCGCTTGCAGGTTTTGCAGGACTTGGGGCTTGGCTATCTGACCCTTGGAGAAGCCACTCCCAGTCTCTCCGGCGGAGAAGCCCAGCGTCTAAAGCTGGCCTCCGAAATGGGGCGGCAGCAGGATACATCCGTATTTGTCTTTGACGAGCCCACCATCGGCCTGCACCCGCTGGACGTGCAGACGCTTCTGAAGGTCTTTGACCGACTGGTCGAAAGCGGCGCAACAGTTATCGTCATTGAGCATGACCTGGATTTGATTCGAAACGCGGACTATCTCATTGACATGGGCCCCGGCGGTGGAGCGCAGGGTGGACGTATTGTCGCCACCGGGACACCGGAGGAGATTGTGCGGAACATGGAAAGCGTCACAGGACGGTTTTTATAAAGAAAACCTGAGCCCCGCCAAACGGCGGGGCTCAAATCGTTTACTTGATATGCTTTCTCAGAATTCTGGTCAGGGCCAAGGCCAGGGCGATTTTAATTAGGTCCGGGATGATGTAGGGCAAAACGCACATGCCCAGCACCGCGCCCAGGGTGATGGCCCCCTTGGAGCTGGTGTAGACCACCAAAAACCAGCCGGTGCCAAAGGCGTAGCAGACAATGAGACCGGCCACCATGGAAAGGGCCAGTACCCACAGCTTTTTCCCCAGCAGCGCCTCCATAGCCCACATGATGAGGGCCGAAAACAGGAAGCCCACGATATAGCCGCCGGTCATGCCCAGGAGCTTGCCGATGCCGCCGCTCATGCCGGAGAACACCGGCAGGCCCACCGCACCCATGAGGATATAGACGAGCACTGCAAGCGTTCCCCGCTTGCCACCCAGCAGGCCCACCGCCAGGAAGACACCCATGGTTTGCAGGGTGAAGGGAATCTGCCCTGGGATGGAAATCCAGGCGCAGATGGCCATCAGGCAGGCGAACAGGGCGATATACACCATGTCCCGGGTATTCATTTTCTTTGTTTCCATTTCAATCTATCCTTTCTTTTCCCGAATACGGACTTCCCCGGCTTTTAAGGTCTGCCGGGTTCCATCCGGATATTCCACAAGCAATCCGCATTGGTCATCCAGTCCCAATGCCTGGGCCTCCCGCTGCCCCTCTGGCGCGCTGACCCAAATGGGCTTTCCCAGGACCAGGCTGCGTGCCCGATAGGCATCCACATAGTCCCCCGGCTCCCGGTAGACGGACCAGAAGCGATTCAAAAACGCCGCCGCCAGCTGATTTTTTCCGCCCTCCCGGGGCGTATCCAGAATGGCTCCGGCGGAGGCGGCAATGTCCTCCGGAAACCCTTCCGCGGGGGCGTACAGGTTAAAGCCCGCCCCCAGGACCACATATTCCGGTCTCCCATCCTCCAGAGAAAAGGATGCCTCCGTTAAAATTCCGCTGACCTTTTTCCCATCCAGGAACACATCGTTGACCCATTTGATGCCCGCCTCCCGTCCGCTGAGCTCGGATACCGCCTGGCAGGCGGCCAGGGCCGCCATGGTGGTGAGGCCCGCGGCCTGGGCAGGCTCCCGGTAATCCGGGCGGAGCAGGATGCTTAAATATACGCCGGTGTCCGCCGGGGAGAAAAAGCTGCGGCCCAGCCGTCCCCGTCCCTGGCTCTGGGACGTGGCCAGCAGCACCGTCCCCTCCGGGGCCCCCAGCGCCGCCTGCTCCCGGAGAACGGCATTGGTGGAGGTCACCTGGGGCCTGAGCTCCAGACGCAGGGGGCTGTTCCCGTCCAGAAGCCCCCGGACCCCCTGGGCGGAGAGAATATCCATGCCGGATTTCAGGCGATAGCCCCGGTTGGACTGGGCCTCAATCTCGTAGCCCGCTTCCCGCAAGGCCCGGACCCCTTTCCAGACCGCCGCCCGGGACACCCCCATACTTTTCGCCAGCTCCTCCCCGGAAAGGAAGCTCCCCCGGCAGGAAAGGAGCAATGACAGTATCTGGTCCTTGGTCGCCATAAGCGCCTCCTAGATCTTTGCTAGACGGTGATTTTCTAATTTTCTCTTACCGTTTACACACATTACCATCTATCGCCCCGGTTGTCAACCAAATATTTTTGATAGTTTACAATCCAGGCAAACAAAAACCGCCCCGGATATCCGGGGCGGAAAAGTTATTTTTTAGCAGCCGAAGCCGCCGATCTGGCAAAGAATCTGCCAGATGGTGCAGAAATTGAACCGCATCATACTAGCCTCCCTGTTGAAATTCTGTCTCGCGAGGACGGGAGTATTGTAACCTATTTGTAACTATTTTGCAAGCTGTAAATCCTGGAAATTCTCAGCCCGCCAGGCCGTCCACACCGCCGTCCTCCACAAAGCTCAGAATCAGCCCATTGGGCAGGCACGCGATGGGCAAGCCGCTGTCGCACCAGCCCATGGCCATGCAGATATGGTCCGGGCAGCTGGCCTGGGTTACGGCCACCTTGCCATCCCGGACCTCAACCGTATTGGTGCCCCCGTTGCTGCCGGTAAAATGCAATGTCAGGTTTTTCCCCAAGTCCAGAACCTGCACCACCTGGCCGTCCTGGATGACCATTACCTGCCGTTCCGCCTCCCTGGGCCGCAGCAGCCACAGCCCCGCCCCCAGCGACACCGCCAGCAGAAAAATCACGATTCCAATCCAATATTTTGTCTTCATAGCCCGCTCCTTGTCTCTTTTCTCTACTATATCAATTCTTCCCCAAAAAGGCAAATGGTTTTCTCTTGCTTTTCGGAGAAACACTGGCTATACTGGAAGAAAAAAACAGGGAGGTTACTCTATGAAAAAGCATATTCTCTGCATCGGTGACTCCAACACCCACGGCTACTGCGCCGACCCCAACGACTGCGCCGACCACGGCATCCGCTTCAACGAGGACGAGCGCTGGACCTGCCGCCTGCAAAAGGCCCTGGGGGAGGACTACCTGGTAACCGAGGAGGGCCTTTCCGGCCGGACCACCGTCTTCACAGATCCCATCAACGAAAACATGGCGGTGCTGCCCTATGTGTACGCGCTTCTCAAAAGCCACGAGTACATCGACCTTCTGATTATCATGCTGGGCACCAACGATTCCAAGCAGCGGATGAACACCACCCCCTTCGTGGTCGGCAAGGGCATGGAGCGGCTGGTGCGCAAGGCCCTGACCGTGGACTGCTGGCAGCCGGGGAAGAAGCCGGAGGTGCTGATCATTGCCCCGCCTCCCATTGGCAAGGGGGTAGAGACCTCCGACGTGGCCGACGAAATGGGCAAGGGGGCCGTGGAGACCTCCCAGGAGCTTGCCAAATACTACGCCGCCACGGCAGAGCTCTTGGGCGTTCATTTCCTGGACGCTTCCTTCTGCCAGTTTAACCAGGTGGACTACATGCACCTGACAAACCGGGGCCACGCCCAGCTGGCAGAACGGCTTGCGCTTTTGGTGCCGGAGATTTTGGCGGAGGCGTAAGGTTTTTCACAAAAACTTCGCTTTTTGTCGAACTTTGTCATATTCTTGTCATACTCCCCTGTGTATGATGGGGGTGTACATCAGGAGGCACGAAAAGTACGGACGGCCGCCTCCTAAGAAACAGCTTTAAGAAAGTTGAGGTAACGATTATGTGGACTAGAAAAGAACTGAAGGATCGGGCAAAGGCCGGTCTGAAGCGGAACTATTGGAAGAGCGTCCTGGTTGCGCTGATCTTCAGCGCACTGTTCATCGGCTACACCAGCACCGCCAACAGCGGTGCCAGCACCGATGATGCCACCGGCTTCGCCGCGGTGACGGAAACCCTGGGCACCGGTGATTTGGCTGCCTTCTTCGCCCTGTTTGCCGGTGTCATGCTGGTGAGCGTTGTGATTGCCGCCGCCATCCGTATTTTCCTGATCAACCCCATGGAGGTTGGCATCGCCAAGTTCTTCTGCCACGCCAATGACGATGTTGCTTCCCTGTCCGACATTCTCGTGGGCTACAAGCAGAACTACATGGCCAACGTGAAGACCCTGTTCCTGAAGAAGCTGTACGTCGCCCTGTGGAGCCTGCTGCTGGTTGTTCCCGGCATCATCAAGAGCCTGGAGTGCAGCATGGTGGAATACCTGATCGCCGAAGACCCCACCCTGACCACCAAGGAAGCCCTGGCCAAGAGCAAGGCCATGATGCAGGGCCACAAGTGGAACGCCTTCGTGCTGCAGCTGAGCTTCCTCGGCTGGGATATTCTGTCCGGCCTGACCCTGGGCCTGCTGAACGTCTTCTACGTCGCTCCCTACAAGATGCTGACCGATGCCGCTCTGTACCAGAAGCTGAAGACCAACGCCTGATTTTTCCAAACAACTCCAAAAACGCCGGGACCGGTTCGAAGCACACTTCAAACCGGCCCCGGTTTTTATTTCACTGTCTCACATAGAGGGAGCATATCAAACGTGCGGCATTGCCTTTTTATAAAGCTATACAAAGCTATAGAGAATCACGCCCGCCAGGGCGGCACCGGCCATGACCTTGATGGGGCTTGGCTTCCATTTGCGCAGGACGAAGAAGGCACCCAGGAAGATAATGAAGGCGATGAAATCCAGGCTTCCCAGGTCCGCCGGGAGGGTCCGCTGGCCGTAGAGGGCCAGAATCAGCAGGGAGATACCCGCGGAGGCAATCATGGCGATGACCGCCGGGCGAAGACCCGCCAGAATGCCCTGGACGATGCTCAGGCCCCGGAAGCGGTAATACACATAGGCCAGAGCCATGACGATGACGCAGGAGGGGAAGATGCAGCCAATGGTGGCAATCAGCGCCCCCGGAAGGCCCGCTACCTGGATGCCCACAAAGGTGGCCGCGTTCAGGGCAATGGGGCCGGGGGTCATCTCCGCGATGGCCATAATGTCCGCAAAGCCCGTCATCGTCAGCCAGGGGTGGATATCCACCACCTGATTCTGAATCAGGGGCATGGCCGCGTAGCCGCCGCCGATACTGAACAGACCCACCTGGAAAAAGCTCCAAAACAGCTCCAGATAAATCATTTCTTCTCCCCCCTCTTCTGCAGATACAGGGTATCCAGCGCGCCAATCACGCCGCAGACCAGGATGATGAGAATGATGTTCACGGAGAAGAACCGGGTGGCCACAAAGGCGGCCAGCATCACGGCGATGGGCAGCCATCGCTTCTTTTTGAGGATGGGGGCGGCCATATTGATAACCACGTCAAAAATCACCGCTGCCACACCGGCCAGCATACCGGCCATGGCCATGCTCACGTATTTGTTATCCCGGAAGGCCTGGTAGAACGCCGAGATAATGGAAATGATAATCAGCGGCGGCAGCGCGGCCCCCACCACCGTCACCAGCGCCCCGGGGATGCCGCCCACATGGTAGCCCACCAAAATGGACGCGTTGATGGCGATGGAGCCGGGGCTGGACTGGGCGATGGCCGTCAGGTCCAGCATTTCCTCCTCCTCAATCCAGTGGAGCTCCTCCACAAAGCGCTTGCGCATCAGGGGGATGATTACGAAGCCGCCCCCGAAGGTGCAGGCGCTGAGCTTGAAGGTGGAGAGGAACAGCTGCCAATACTTGTTTCGTTTGTCCAAGGGGTCTGCCTCCTGTTAGACGTTGCTCAGGTCATCGTCCTTCATGCACAGGTGGACAGCGCCCAGCTTGAAGGTCTGGGGCAACGCCAGAATCCGGGGGTTGGGTCCTACATACTTCTTCATGGCATCCTGGAGGGCCTCCTCGAAGGTGGCCCGGGTCTTGAGGCCCATGCCTCTGGCGATGCCGGGCTCCTGGGCACCCACAATGTAGATGGCGGAGGTGTTCATCTCCGCAATATGGCCGCAGCTCATCATGGAGAAGCCATGGAAGGGATGGAAGGCGTTGGCGAAGCGATACTTGCGGATATACTCCTGATTGGTGGCAAAGTACTCGCCGTAGCGGTTCATATCCGCCAGGGTGTTCATATGGTCATGCTGGAACATTTCGTACAGCTCCCGCAGATAGGGCCAGCGCTCGTCGTGGAAATAGCCGTTGCAGATGGAGGAGCAGATGATCACGCAGTTATCCTTCATCACCCGCTTGTGGCGAATCACCTGGGCGGACAGGGCCTGCATCATCTGGATGGGGTTGGTGCCCATGCCGTCGCCGTAATGGAAATTCTGGGGCATGCCGAAGACCATGACATCGTACTTCTCCTCGGCAAAGGGCACGTAGGTCCGCTTGTTGGCGATTTTCCAGCTCTCGGGCATCATCACCGCGGCATAGCCGGAGTAGATGGCAATCTGGCGGGAGTAGGTATCCAGCACCGCGTCGCAGCAGAAGAAGGGATGGCCCATCTTCTCCTCCATGTACATGCCGATTTCGTCGAACTTGGTCCGCATCAGGCTGTGGCCGGAGACCGGAGTGAAGTCCTCCCGGTGCATGACCTTGGGCACATGGTGGGAGGCGATGCTCCGCCAATGGGTGATGCCCGTGGAGCAGTGCTTGTAGCCGCCGGAGTAGCCGCCATAGGGGTTGCCCTGGACGTGGCCGATGAGGATGGGAATGTCACAGTCGAAGACATACTTGTTCATGAGCACCGGGTCGCCCCGCTTGGTGGTGCCCAGGTCCACCATATGCTCCGGGTCCTCGGAATCGTGGCTGGTAATCTGGTTGGTCCAGTAGAACTCGTTAAAGAGCTTCTCCCCCAGAATCTGCCGCATCTCGCTCTCCGTGGAGCGGGGGTGCAGGCCGTTGGAAAACAGCAGCAGAATGTCCTCTTTGCGAACACCGCCGGCGTACAGCTCCTCCAGGCAGGCGGTAATGGAGACCTTCCGGTGGGCAGTGGGCTGGCAGCCGCCCTTGACGATATCGGGGATGACAATGACTGCGGTCTTGCCGGGAGCCGCCAGCTCCCGCAGGGGGGCCATGCCCATGGGATGCCGCAGAGAATCCAGGGTGGCCTTGTACAGGCTGTCCCAGTCCTGGGGCAGGCACTCGGGGTCGGGAATGGTCTTGCCGGGGATAAAAATCTCCGTGCTGTCCGGAAGCTCCGCGGACATCAGCCCCTGGCCGTATTCAAAATCCAGTTTCATAAGTCGTTCTCCTTATTTTCCAAGATAGGTGCGGATGATTTCCAAATATTCCTCGGGATAGAAGCCAATCTCCCCCTGGAACCGGGTCAGGGCGATGAGGCCGCCGTCGATTTCCGGGATGGAAGCCAGCATTTCGGCGTTGTCCACCTTCAGGCCGCCGCCGTAGACCACGTCGCAGCCGCCGGTGACCTCCTTAACAAACCGAGCAACCTTGGTGATATACTCCTTGCCCGCCGGGGTCTTGCCAGGTCCAATGGACCAGATGGGCTCGTAGCCGATGACCACCTTGCTCTTGTCAACGCCAGCAAGGCCAATTTCCAGCTGCTCCCGCAGAACGGAATCCCACTTGTCCAGCTCCGTGTCCTTTTCGCCGATGCAGTAGAGCACGGTCATGCCGTTTTCCACAGCCAGACGGATTTCCTGATTGAGCACCCGGTTCACGGCCTTGGTGTCCACCACCCCGGCTTCGGCAAGCAGGCCCATTTTGTCGTTGCGCTCCTCGCAGTGGCCGATGATGGCAGCCTTCACTCCGCAGGCCAGCATGGCCGACACCGGGCGGTTGGTGGTAAAAGCGCCGAAGTTTCCGCCCACGGCGGTATTCATCCGGTAGACGCTCTGGCAGCCGATCTGCACGGGGCTATCCTGGGTTCTCGCCGCCACGGCGCTTAAAAGATGGGCTTCCGGCAGGTACTGGACAAACTCCACTTCCTTCGGGTCGTACTTTTTTAGCTGTTCCTGGGTGTTTTTTACAATGAAGCCGCCCCACTCCTGCATGGGGGCAATCCGGTTCACGCCGCCGTAGCTCACGGGCACGTCAAACCGCTTCAGGTTCAGAAAAATATGTTTCATAGCATTACCTCAAAATTGCGTAGTCGGGCATTTTGTCCATCATCAGCGGCATGGCGTAGTCAAAGAACTTATCGTCAATCTTGTTGCCGTCCACAATCCACTCCAGGGGGAACTTCTTTTCCACGTTGGCAACCTTGGAGAGGGGGGCTAAGAACAGGTCGAAGGAATAGGTTTCTCCCCGGTGGGCATCGATGGCCACCATGTAGTCCGTTTCCCCCGCAAGCGCCGCTTCCACGGCCTTTTTCCCCACGGCGTAGGCCTCCTCCCGGTCTACCCGGGAAGCATAGGGAATGGCGGCTCTGCCCAGAAGGCCCGGCCTTTCCGCCCGGGACTTGATGTTCAGCTTCTGAATAATGGCATCCGTCACATGCTGGGCGGTGCCGCCGGGAATCATATGGCCGAATCCGTCCACAATGCCTGTGGAAGCCAGGGGCTTTCCGTCCAGACCGCAGATGCCCTCGGAAACCGTCACCAGCAGCCCGTGGCCCTTAGCCCAGGCGGACTCGATATCCGCAAGCATCTTGTCCTCGTCCACCGGCTTTTCCGGCAGGTAGGTCAGCACCTCGCAGTTGGTGGCCCGGGCCGCCAGAGCGGAGGCAGCGGTGACCCAACCGGCATTCCGGCCCATGAGCTCCAGCACCACCACATGGATGGGAAGGCCGGAGGCATCCAGAGCCAGCTCGCAGGCGGCCTCGCCCGCGTAACGGGCGGCAGAGCCGAAGCCGGGACAGTGGTCGGTGATGTCCAGGTCGTTGTCCATGGTCTTGGGGATGCCGATGACCTTTACGTCCAGTCCCTCGGCCTGGGCAAGCTTACTGACCTTATTGCAGGTATCCATGGAGTCGTTGCCGCCGTTATAGAAGAAGCAGCCGATATTGTACTTTTTCAGGGTCTCAATGACGGTGGGATAGTCCGCGTCCGTCAGCTTCCGGCGGCAGGAGCCGATGGCGGAGGCCGGGGTGTGGGACAGCTTGCGGATGGTTTCCGCGGGCACGTCCGTCAGGTCCAGCAGGTCCCCTTTCAGAATGCCCTCGGCACCGTAGCGGGCGGCGTAGATCTTATCCACCTTGCCGCTCTCCCGGGCGGCTTCAATAACGCCCTGGAGGCTGGTGTTGATCACCGCGGTGGGGCCGCCGCCGTGGGCGACCAGAATATTCACTCCCATGGCGCGCCTCTCAGATACCGGCCTTGCGATACCGCTCGGCCATCTCGTCCAGGGTCACGTTTTCAACCAGCGGGGCCTTGCCGTAGGAATCGAAGTCCACAATCAGGGTACCCACAGCTTCCTTCACACCCTTTTCAATGGCGGCAACGATCTTTGCCACATCCTCGTTGGGCACCACGCCGTACATGACGGTGTCCATAATGGGGGTCAGGAACACTCTGGGGTCAAAGTCAGAGGTCTTGGTCTGCAGCAGCTCGTAGATGGGCTTGATGGACGCATGGTCCCGCAGTTCGGGATGGTAGTAGAACAGCTCCCGCAGGTTCCGGGTCACAGCCAGACGGATGTCGGTGTCCACGTTGATTTTGGCGATGCCCAGCTTGGAGACCTCCTTCAGCTGGTCCTTGGGAATGCCGTAGGCGTTGGTGATGGTGCCGCCCAGAGCGTTGATTTCCTGCACGATGTACTGGGGCACGGTGGAGGAGCCGTGGGAGACCAGGGCGCAGAAGATGCCCTCGTGCCGCAGGCACTCCTTGGTGGCGATGGCGATTTCCTTGCGGATCACCGCGTGGGCACCCTTGTTGGCACCGTGCTTGGTGCCGTAGCTGATGGCCAGAGCATCC
>USQL01000033.1 GCA_900556935.1 uncultured Eubacteriales bacterium
ACCGGCCCAGCACAAAGAACAGCGCCGCGCCGATGCCGATGGCAACGATGGTTTTTACGGAAAACTTCTTCATAATTCTACCTCCATAATTCTATGAGATATTTATCGTTCACATCCGAGGATGCAAAACGCCGTTTACATCCGGAACAGCTCCATGCGGATGCGCCAGGAGTTGCCGGTGCCGATGTTGTAAGCCCGGGCGAAGGAGCCCTGGTTGATGGCCACAGCCATGCAGTCCAGGCTGTTCACATAGGCCAGAGCCTCACCGATATAGACATCGGCAAAGCTTTTGGCGTACTGGATGATGTTGCGGTACACCGTGCGCGTGTCGTTTTCAATGGTGATGCTCAGCCGGTCCCCGTATTTGGCACCGGTTTTTAAAAACAGCGCCCTTGGAATGTTGGTCCACAGGGAGCCGAAGCGCACGTCCAGAACATCGATGGTGCCGCAGACCGCGTCCCCGTCCAGGAAGGGCTCCACCACGCTCAGGCTTACCAGGCTCTCCACGGGAATCACGGGGCCCACCTCTTCAAAAGAAATCACACCGGCGGCAAGCCGTGCCCCGGTATAGGCGTAGACATCCCGGCCATAGAAGGTATAGCTCTCCCCGGAATTGGGCAGGCGGTTGACCTTTTCGTCAATCTCCCGGGCCTCCACCACCCCGTCCAGGCGCAGAATATGGGTCAGGGTTCCGTTGTCCGGGGTGACCACGAACTTGCCGGACCTGGTTTTGACCACCACACTGCGGCGGGCGGTGCCCACCCCCGGGTCCACCACGGAGACGAACACCGTTTCGTCCGGCCAATAGGAGACGGTCTGAATCAGCCGGTAGCTGGCCTCCCAGATGGAATAGGGGGTGATGTCGTGGGTCAGGTCGTGCATTTTAAGGTCCGGGTTTACGCTGTAGGCCACGCCGTACATGGCGCTGACCGCTCCGTCCACCAGGCCGAAATCTGACTGAAATACCAAAGGTCGCATTGCTTTTCCCTCCTTGTTTTCTAAAGCCTATCATATCCCAGTATATTTCAAATGTCAAACAGAGAATTTAAACGATATTTACATTTTGACGGTTTTTCTTTTGGGAAAAATGTGGTAGACTAGAAAAAAGAAAGGAGCGCGGCTCATGAAGCAATGTGTCATCTTTTGCGCCGCCGGGTTTGACGGGCTGATGGACCCCATCGCGCCGGAGGATTTTGTCATCGCCGCCGACGGCGGACTGAACTATACAAAGGCCCTGGGGCTCACCCCCCAGGCCATCATCGGGGACTTTGACTCCCTGCACTACATCCCCACCGGGGCGGAGGTGTACCCCGTGGAAAAGGACGATACGGACAGTATGCTTGCCGTCAAGCTGGGGCTGAAAAAGGGCTATCGGCGGTTTGTCATCTACGGCGGGCTGGACGGAGAGCGGCTTGACCATACGGTTGCCAACTACCAGACGCTGCAATACCTGGCCCAGCGGGATGCCCGGGGCATCCTCGTGGGCCGGGACTTCTGCGCCACGGTGATCCGGGACGGAGCCCTGGCCTTTTCCGGCGGAACGGCGGGGGATATCTCCGTATTCTGCATGGGCCCCGATGCCACGGGAGTGACCATTGAGGGGCTTTACTACACCCTGCGAAACGGCACCCTGACCAGTGGGTTTCCCCTGGGGGTCAGCAACCATTTTACGGGCGCGCCCGCGAAAATTGAGGTTGCGCGCGGCTTTCTGCTGATTCTCTGGCGCAGAGCCGCGGGGCTTCCGGAATTGATAGAGAAAGAGAGGCACTGAGCATGGAGGAAGCCGAGCTGACAAACCCCGAGCTTGGGCTGACCACCGCCCAGGCGGAGGAGAAAATCACCCAGGGTCTGGGGGCCGGGATGGGCACCGACACAGGAAAAAGCGAAAAAGAGATTATCCTGCGGCACTGCCTGACCTTCTTTAACTTTGTATTCATCGTATTGGCGGTTCTGCTGCTGGTGGGCAAAAGCTCCGTGAAAAACATGGGCTTCCTGGGGGTTGTCATCATCAATACGGTGATTGGCATTTTCCAGGAAATCCGGGCCAAGCGGGCGGTGGACAAGCTGTCGTTGCTTGCCAAGCACCCGGTGAAAATTCTCCGGGACGGCTGTTTGGGGGAAATTCCGCCGGAGAACATCGTCCCCGGGGACATTGTGGAGTTCACCCAGGGGGACCAGGTCTGTGCCGACGGCATTCTGCGCTCCGGTTCTCTTTACGTAGACGAGTCCCTGCTCACCGGCGAGGAGGACAGCGTGGAAAAGCAGCCGGGGAACACGGTCCATTCCGGCAGCGTGGTTCTGGCCGGCCGGGGCCGGGTGGAGCTCACCGCCGTGGGGGAAAACTGCGGTGCCGCCCAGCTTGCCCGGGAGGCGAAGCACAATCCCCAGGCCAAAAAATCCGAAATGACCCACTCCCTGGACCGGCTGATCCTCTTCCTGGGTATCGCCCTGGTGCCGGTGGGCATCATCCTGTTCCGTCAGGAATACACGGTCCTGAAGCTGGGGCTCCAGGCGAGCACCGAGGGCACCGTGGCCGCCCTCATCGGCATGATTCCCGAGGGGCTGTACCTGCTGACCAGCGTGGCCCTGGCCGTCTCCGCCCAGAAGCTCAGCCGCCAGCGGGTGCTGGTCCAGGATATGAACAGCATCGAGTCCCTGGCCCGGGTGGATGTACTGTGCGTGGACAAAACCGGCACCATCACAGAGCCGGATATGGAGGTGGAAAATCTGCTGCCCCTGGGGGACCAGCTTCCCGAGGAGCTGGAGGACATTCTCACCGCCATCTACGGTTCCGTTCCCCCGGACAACGCCACCGCCAAGGCCATGGCAGAGCTCTTCAAGGGGGAGAGCAGCCTCCGCTGCACCAACCGGGTGCCCTTCTCCTCGGAATACAAGTGGAGCGGCTGTGAATTTGAAGAGGCGGGCAGCTTTGTGGTGGGTGCCCCGGAATTCCTGCTGGGAGACCGGGAGGATACCTGGAACATCGGAGCCTGGGCGGCCAAGGGCTATCGGGTACTGCTGGTGGCCCAATACGACGGTGCCCTGGCTCCGGGGAAGCTGGATGCCCAGAAGGTCACTCCCATCGCCCTGGTGCTCCTCACCGGCAAGCTCCGGCCCAATGCCAAGGAGACCTTCGCCTATTTTGCCCAGCAGGGGGTGACTGTGAAGGTCATCTCCGGCGATAACCCCGCCACCGTCAGCATGATTGCGGGGCAGGCGGGCATCCCGGGCAGCGAGAGCTATGTGGATGCCTCCACCCTGGAGACTCCGGAGCAGCTGCGGGAGGCCGCCAGCCAGTATACCGTCTTTGGCCGGGTGACCCCTCAACAGAAAAAGGGCCTGATTGAGGCCCTGCAAAAGAAAAAGCACACCGTCGCCATGACCGGTGACGGTGTAAACGACCTGCTTGCCATGAAGCAGGCGGACTGCGCCATCGCCATGGCAAGCGGCGCGGAGGCGGCCAGTCAGCTGGCAAGCCTGGTGCTTCTGGACTCCGATTTTTCCGCCATGCCCGGGGTGGTTGCCGAGGGGCGGCGGGTCATCAACAATATCCAGCGGGCGGCCTCCCTGTTTTTGGTAAAGAATATCTTCTCCCTGTTCCTGTCCATTATCAGCTTCTTTACCGTGTGGCCCTACCCCCTGGAGCCCATCCACCTGTCCGTTATCTCCGCCATGACCATCGGACTGCCCTCCTTTATTCTGACCTTTGAGCCAAGGTACGACCGGGTTAAGGGCAAGTTCCTGCCGGAGGTTCTGCGCAGGGCCTTCCCCGGCGGGCTCACCAACGTCTTTGTGGTGCTTCTGTGCCAGATGTTTATGTCCGTATTCGCCCTCCCCTCGGAGGAGGTCTCCACCATCTGCGCGGCGATTCTGTCCTTTGTGGGACTTCTGGTGCTGTTTCAGATCTGCAAGCCCTTCAACTGGTTCCGCAGGACCCTTTGGTGGGCCATGGCCGCGGGCATCGTCCTGTGCTTTACCCTCTTAGGGGACATTCTGGACCTGCGGGCCTGGAGCAGCGAGGTGCGGCTTGTGATGTTTACCCTGCTTGTCATGACCCCCACGGTATTCTTCGCCATCCGGCGGGTCTTTGACTGGGCCGAGCAGGCCCGGCTGCGGTTTGTGGCCTGGTGCAAGGGACTTTGGGCCAAGCGGCCCTTCCGGAAAAAGGCAGCGTGACCCATGCGCACCTATGCATTAAAAAAACGCCCGGGACTTCCCCTGTATGAGGCGCTGTACCGGGCCATCCGGGAGGACATTCTCTCCGGGGCCCTGGCCCCGGGGGAGAAGCTGCCCTCCAAGCGGGCTCTGGCCGCCAATCTGGAGGTGGGGAAGACCACCGTGGAGGCCGCCTATGCCCAGCTTTTGGAGGAGGGCTTCATCGTCTCCCGGGAGCGATCCGGCTACTTTGTGGAGGCCAACCTCTCCCGGAATTCCAGACCCGCCCCGGCTCCCCTGCCGGTGCCCCAGAAGGCGCTTCCGGCCCCGGTGGACCTGACCGGCAACGGCACCGGGCAGTTTCCCTTCTCCGTATGGATTCGGCTCCAGCGGGAGGTGATTCTGGACCTGGGCCCCAGGCTTCTGCTGCCCCTGGACAGCCAGGGCGCGCCGGAGCTGCGGCAGGCCATCGCCGAAAGCCTGGGGGATTTCCGGGGGCTCTCGGCGGACCCGGAGAACATTCTCATCGGCGCGGGCACCGACTTTCTGTACAACCTGCTTTTGCAGCTGCTGGGACAGGACAAGGTCTACGGCGTGGAGGACCCGGGCTATGGGAAAATCCGAAAAATCTACGCCGCCAGCGGGGTCCGGTGCCTGCCCATCCCCATGGACGACCAGGGCATCCGCCCCGACTGCCTGGGGAATGCCCAGGTGCTCCACATCTCCCCTTCCCACCACTTCCCCACGGGCATCGTCACCCCCATGGCCCGCCGGAAGGAGCTGCTCGACTGGGCGGAGACCACCGGCGGCTGGATCATTGAGGACGACTACGACACGGAATTCCGTTTCCGGGGCCGCCCCCTGCCCACCATGCAGGCCATGGGCCCGGACCGGGTCATCTATATGAACACCTTCTCCAAAACCCTGGCCCCCTCCATCCGCATCAGCTACATGGTGCTGCCCCCCGCCCTGATGCGCATGTTTCGCCGGAAGCTGGGCTTCTACGGCTGCACCGTGCCCAGCTTCGAGCAGTACACCCTGGCGCGCTTTCTGAACCGGGGGTATTTTGAAAAGCACATCAACCGTATGCGCAAGTTCTACCGTGCCCGGCGCAACCGGGTGATTGATGCCCTGGAGCACAGCCCCATGGCGGACCGCTTTACCATTCTGGAAAAGGACGCGGGGCTGCATTTTCTCCTCCAGGTGGACACGGACCTGTCCGGCCCGGCCCTGGCCCGGGAACTGGAGCACCAGGGCCTCCGGGTCCAGCCCCTGAGCAGCTTCTACACCGCCCCCACCCCGGAGAGCGAAAAAAGCCTTGTCATCAACTACTCCGCCGTGGACGAAGACAAGCTCCGCCAGGCGCTGGAACGACTGCGGCTATAGCTGCAATACTGCAGCAGGGGCGGCAAAATGGCCGCCCCTGCGTTTTTTAGCTCAGATTCAGCTTTCGGCTGGTGAGGTAGTACATGGCAAAGTAGCCGCCCAGAATGGTGATTACGGAAATCACATCCATGGTGCCATCCATGGTGCCCATGGTCAGGCCGCCGGTGATTCTGCTGCTGCCGTTAATTACCAGAATGCCAACAATCAGCCGCAGAATATTAATGCCGTAGTATACCGCAAAGGCCATTAAAATGGGGTGCTTTTTGGCGGCAATGGAGCCGATGGTCACGGCCAGCATCAGCACGATCAGCTGGCTCAGGGCCATGAGAAGCATCATCCCCAAACCTCGCAGAATATCCGGAAGATTTTCCAAAATCGCCTGGCCCATCGCGCCGGCATACCGGCTGACGGTGGCAAAGAAATCCTCGCTGACCTCTTCCCAGGGCAGGGCCGACAGCGTCAGCCCGCCGCACAGGACCACGGCCAGCGCCGCGGCCAGGAGCACCAGCAGGATTTCCAGGACGCTTGCCAGAATGGAGCTGAGCATCAGCTGGTGATTGTTAACAGGCAGGGTATAGGTCAGGTACCCCTCCTCCGTAAATCGGCTCCGGTAGAACCGGTACAGGGCGTAAAACACGCTGGCAGCACAGGCCATGGGCACGACGATCACCGCCGCCATCACCAAAAGGACGAAGCCTACCTGTAAAAGCTCCGGAACGGGTGTGTCCGATACGGACAGGCGCAGCATCCAGGCCCCCATCAGCCCTACCAGCAGCCCCGCAATCAGCACCACCGCGCAGAGAATCCCAACGGTCCGGCGGCTGGACCGCCACTCGGCCTTTAATAATTTTCCAAACATCTGAATTCCTCCCGAAACAGTTCATCCAGAGACTTGCCCGTCTCCTCCCGTACCTCGTCGGTGCTGCCCTGCCGGAGAACCCGCCCTTCATACAGGAAGACGAATTCATCCAGCACCCGCTCCACATCCGCAATTAAATGGGTAGAAATCAGCACCGTGGCATCTGGCTCGTAATTGGTGATAATGGTATTCAAAATATAGTCCCGCGCCGCCGGGTCCACCCCGCCGATGGGCTCATCCAGCAGATACAGCTTTGCCTTCCGGGACATGACCAGCACCAGCTGGACCTTTTCCTGGTTGCCCTTGGAGAGGGTTTTGAGCTTTGCGTTTGTGTCGATTGCCAGGGCATGCAGCATCTTTTCCGCCCGTGCCCGGTCAAAGTCCGCGTAAAAATCCTGGAAGAAGTCCAGAATCTCCCGGATTTTCTGATTTTTGTTCAGATAGCTCTTGTCGGGCAGATAGGAAACCATCGCCTTGGTCTCGGGGCCCACCGGCTGGCCGCAGACCTGAACGGTCCCCGCCGTAGGGGTCAGAAGCCCCGCCGCCAGCTTTAAAAACGTCGTCTTGCCGCTGCCGTTGGGGCCCAGGAGCCCCACAATCTTCCCCTGGGGAAGCTCCAAAGAAAGCCCGTCCAGGGCCCGGGTGCTTCCGTAGCGTTTGCTCAGTTCCTTTGCGGAGATAACCGCGTTTTCCATTTACTCTTCCTCCTTTTCAAGCTTCCAAAGAAGCTCCGCTGCCTGCCCGGGGGTGACACCGAAGACCATAAATTTCTCCGCGCACTCCCGGGCCAAATCCTCCAGGGCCTTCTGCCGCATGGCAGAAAGCACCTGTTCTTCCTTAGTCACCGTCCGACCGCTGGTGCCGCCGCCGATTAAGAGCCCTTCCCGTTCCAGCTCTGTGAGCGCCCGCTGCATGGTATTGGGGTTCACCTGAGCCTGGGCCGCCAGGTCCCGGACCGAGGCAATCCGCTCCCCGGGGAGAAGCTCCCCTTTGAGAATTGCCCCGCGAATCTGCTCCATAATCTGCTGATACACCGGCCGGTCCCCAGTAAATTTCCAGTTCATAGGTACCTCCTTGTGTTACTGTATTAGTGCATTAATACAGTAACACAAGAGACTATATTTGTCAAGTGGTTTTTCGAAAATTCTTCGGGTCCTCGTAGGTGCCGATGCCCACATCGGCCCAAAGCAAAACGGAACAGAGCACTTGATTGAACGTATACCCTAATCAGAAAGCTCCAAACCTTCCCCATCGGGGAAGGGGGACCGCGCAGCGGTGGATGAGGGGCGGTACGCAGAACCAATGCGGAGAAACCCCGGGCGAATACGTATAATTCAAATCTCCGCGAATTCGCCCGAATTTTCAGGTCCCGTAAGTCTGTACCGCCCTCATCCACCGCTGAGGCGGTCCCCCTTCTCCAAGGAGAAGGTTATTGGCTTCCCTCCGGGGGTATACGTTCAGCTGAGCACTCTCGCCTGGTAGGTTCCCACTGCTTACAAAAGATTCCTCTTGACAAATCGAAGCCCACATTGACGAAATTCTCCGTCTGGCCGCTTACGCCGGTTCCCTCCTGCCCGGGCTTGGCATCGCCTGTCTTGTCTGCGCGTCCCTGTACGCCGCCAGCTGGGCACTCTCCATCCGGTTTTTTGAAAAGAAGCCGCTTGGATGACATAACTTCATAGGAACTTAATATTTATCGACTTTTTCTTTTAATATTCTCCGGGTATACTGTAGCCATAAGGTAAATAAACAATTTCACCTTTCTTTTTCATTTTCTCCTCCAATTGTTCAACCCCCGCGGTTTTCCGCGGGGGTTGCGCTTTTTCTGTATTAGTCCAGATACCAGCCGGTCTTATTGGGGGCGTGGGGGTACTTGAAGGCCTCGGCGGCTTTTTCGTACCATTCCATCTTGGTCTCCTTGTCGGAATACCGCCAGCCTACACCGAACTCCTGGGAGCCGGAGTACATGGTATTGCAGTCCGGATGGGTTTCGACGAAGCTGTCCTTGTCCTCCTGGGGGATCCGGCTGCCGGTGCCGCCCACGGCCACCAGATGGGTCAGGGGCAATTCTTCCAGGCCCGCAAGACTATCCACCTTGGTGTAGCTGATGTTCAGCATTTCCAGGGATTCGCAGCCCGCCAGGGGGGACACATCCGTAATATAGCCGCAGTTGGAGATTTCCAGCACCCGCAGCTTTTTGCAGTTCGCCAGAGGCTCCAGGGTCTTGATGGGGGAACCGGAGAGAATCAGCACCTCCAGATTGGGCATACCGGCGATGAAATCACAGGTATTGAGGTATTCATCGTGGCCGAAATCCGCATAGACCACATCCTCGCAGTACTGCAAATCCGCGCAGTTGCTGTCCTTCAAATCATAGACACAGCGGATAACCTCCGCGTCCGTCATGGAGCTGCCGCCGCCGAAATACACCCGCCAGACAATCTTGGTCTTGTCCCGGTAGTCGTCCCGAAGCTTTGCGAGGACTTCATTGGAAAGGCCGCAGTCCTCCAGCACAAACCGCTTGCAGTTGGAGAGCATGTCCAGGGCCTGCCGGACGGTCTCCTCCCCCTCGTCGCCGATTTTCACGCCCTTTAAGGCGACCTCCTCCATATCGGTGGACAGGGTCTTGCCGTAGAAATCAAAGGCGTAGTGGAATACGGCGTTGGGGGCCGCGGCAATCAGCTCCTTGGCCTCCTCCTGGGTGAGCTTGGAGGTGCCGTCGCTGCCGCAGAGCTCTACGGTTTCCAGGCCCGGGAACAGGCCCAGCTTCCGTGCGGCGGAAGCAAGCTCCGTTTCCGTAATGTTCGACAGGTCCAAGGCCGTCACCGTGCTGTCCTGCTCCCGGTCCAGAAGGTAGACCGTATAGGAGATATCCAGCGCCGGGAATTCCTCCCGCAGGGCCGTGAGCTGTTCCATGGTCAAATCCGTCTTGTGCAGGGTAATCGCCGTCAGGCTGTGCAGATACCGGATAGCCTCTTTCAGGGTGTCCAGGTCATAGTCCCCGGGCTCTAAGTCCAGGCTTTCCACATCCGGGTCCACAAAGGAGCCGCCCAGGGCCACTTGGTAGGCAACCTGCACGTTTGGCAGCGCAGCCTGGAGCATTTCCAGGGCTTCATAATTGTCGCAGGCCCCGGCGTTGACGGTTTTCAGGTTGGGAAAATAGTTTTGCAGAATCCGGATATCCTCGCTGCTGGGATTCTGAATAGAGACGGTCTCGGAATCGCTCTGAACCTTCTTGTTCTGGAAGGGCACATTCCAGAGAATGTCGCAGCCGGGAAGCTCCGAATGCACCGCGTCGTAGTGGGCAAAGGAGATGTCCTCCTCCCGCAGGTCCAAATAGGTGGCATCCAGGGCATAGGCCTTGCCCTCTACAAAAATATGGGTATTCTGGTAGTAAATATAGGCCAGGGTCCCCCCCGCCGCCGCCACCGCCAGCACGGCGATGACCACCAGAATGGCAACCAGCTTATTGCTTTTCAATGTGTTTTCCTCCGATTGACAAATTCCAGCCAATCATAATACAATTTTGTGAAAAATTCAATGGTTTTCAGACCATTTCCTCCGGGTGGAACACCTCATCAAACCGTTCCGCCGTCAAAAAGCCCAGCTTGACGCAGGCCTCCTTCAAAGAGATATTCTCCTTGTAGGCAAGCTTTGCGGTCTTGGCGGCGTTTTCATATCCGATATAGGGGTTCAGGGCCGTCACCAGCATCAGAGAGTTGTGGAGATTGTGGGCCATCTTCTCCCGGTTGGCTTTGATGCCCACGGCGCAGTGTTCGTTGAAGGAGCCAATGGACTCCGTCAGAAGCCGGGCGGACTGCAAAAAGTTGTAGGCGCACACCGGCATAAACACATTCAGCTCAAAATTGCCCTGGCTGGCCGCCATGCCCACAGCCACATCATTGCCCATGACCTGCACCGCCACCATGGTAACCTGCTCGCACTGGGTGGGATTGACCTTTCCCGGCATAATGGAGGAACCCGGCTCGTTTTCGGGGATGGAAATCTCCCCCAGGCCGTCTCTGGGGCCGGAGGCCAGCCAGCGCACGTCGTTGGCAATCTTCATCATGTCCGCGGCCAGAGCCTTTAGGGCACCGTGGGCAAAGACCAGCTCGTCCTTGGAGGTCAGGGCGTGGAACTTATTGGGTGCCGTGATAAACCGCTTGCCCGTGAGCTCCGATACGGCATCGGCCACCGCCGTGTCAAAGCCCTTGGGCGCGTTGAGCCCCGTACCCACGGCGGTGCCCCCCAGGGCCAGCTCCTTTAGGCCCGGCAAAGACAGCTCAATCAAATGCTTATCCCGCTCCAGGCTGCTGCGCCAGCCGGAAATCTCCTGGGAGAAGGTAATGGGCGTGGCATCCTGCAAATGGGTTCTGCCGGATTTCACCACCCCCCGGTTCTCCTCCTCCAAGCGCCGGAAGGTGGCAAGCAACGTATCGATGGCCGGAAGGAGCCGATCCTCCAGCGCCAGGACCGCCGCGATGTGCATGGCGGTGGGGAAGGTATCGTTGGAGGACTGGGACATGTTGATGTCGTCATTTGGATGCAGCAGACGTTTCCCCGCCAGCTCATTGCCCCGGTTCGCGATGACCTCATTGGCATTCATATTGGACTGGGTGCCGGAGCCGGTCTGCCAGACAACCAGGGGGAAATGGTCGTTGAGCCTGCCGCAGGCCACCTCGTCCGCCGCCTGAGAAATAGCGTTTCGCTTTTCCTCCGTCATTTTTTCCGGTTTCAGGGCGTGGTTTGCCATAGCCGCCGCCTTTTTGAGAATGCCGAAGGCATAGGTAATCTCCCGGGGCATAGTCTCCAGGCCCACGCCGATGGGAAAATTGTTCCGGCTCCGCTCGGTCTGGGCTCCCCAGTACCTGTCCGCCGGAACCCGGACCTGCCCCATTGAGTCGTGCTCGATACGATATTCCATGTGAGTGCTCCTTTGCTGTTTTTTTCTAGAATATCATATCCTGTGAAAAAAGGGAAGCGGTAAAAGTGCGGCACTATTTGGTTGTCTCCCGCTGGATCATTCTGGGAAGTGCCGTATAGGTCTGAATAAGCATGGCCGGATCTTTGATTTTCCGTAGAAGCTGAGCAGCTGCGTGAACGCCAAGACTGAACAGATCAATCTCAATCACTGTGGGTTTGGGAGAAAGCAGCGGCGTATAGGGGTAATCGTCGAACGCAATCAGGGACAGCTCTTCCGGCATACGGATTCCTTTCTGCGCAATTGCCCGCATAGCGCCAACGGTCATCAGGCTGTTGGTGCAGATGATGCCGTCTGGGCGTTCGGGCAGTTCC
Organism: uncultured Eubacteriales bacterium; assembly: GCA_900556935.1. Lineage (GTDB taxonomy): Bacteria > Bacillota > Clostridia > Oscillospirales > Oscillospiraceae > Faecousia. The sequence goes on from USQL01000033.1 coordinate 11,696, forward strand.
AGAAGCGCCAAGACGGATCTGCAGATGGAATCGATATCCGGCTCATTATAGGTGATAAACGTCTCGGGAATTTTCAAATCATTCTTTTGTGCCGCCAAGCGAAATCCTCGCAGGCGATCCATGAAAATCTTGTCTTCCTTTTGACCACCTATATAGGCAATCCTGCGGCAGCCGCATTCCAGCAGTTTTTCTACCGCAATATTGGCTGAAAGCGCATTGTTTGTATCAATCCAGGAAATAATCGAATCAAATCCTGGCTGTCCTATGCAAATTTGCGGAAAATCATATTGCAGCAGCAGGCGTTCCATCTGCGGTGTAATAAAGGAACCGTTAATAACCACGCCGTCTGCGGAACGGCTAACGATAGCATCTTCCAGTATCTGTTCGATTTTTTTCCCAGGATCGCTGAGATTCAGAAGCGTCAGATGATAGCCTCTGCGGCTGAGCTCATGTTCTGCGCCGCAGATGATATCAAACATATGCGGATTCTGAAAAGGGAGCCCCTTGTAAAAGCTATCTGCATACAAAATGTTCTTTGTTGCACGCTTCGCAAGGTTGGCTGCAGAAACATTGGGGGAATAATTCAACTCCTTAACAATGCGAAGAACTTTTTCCCGGGTAGCAGGGGAGACATACATCTTGTTATTCAATACTTTGCTGACGGTCGCGATAGAAACACCGGCTTTGTCTGCGACATCTTGAATGGTATAGGCCATTAAATTCTCTCTCCTTTTCGGAAAACGCTTTCTGATTTTAGCAGAAACAGCAATGGAATTTCCGTTGACATTCCGTTGCTATCATGCTACAATCCAGATAGATTTTACAGCATACTAAAGAATATTGCAATATCTTTTGTATAATTTTTTCTCGCAAAGCATAAAACGTTTTCCTAATATAGCAACTGAAAGGAGATTTCTAAAATGAAAAAGACATTTGCTCTGCTTTTGGCTCTGGTCCTTTGCCTCGGCATCCTTTCCGGATGTTCTCAATCGCCCGCCCCGGCAGGAACCGCACCGCAGGCACCCCAGAATACACAGGCCTCGGAAACAACGCCACCGGTAGAGAACGTAACTGTGACCATCTGGCACGATGGCAGCGAGGCTATCATGCAGACGATTGCAGACCAGGTCAATTCCGCACTGGCAGCGGATGGGATTACTGTTCAGTTTGAGAAAAAGACCGATATGCCCAGCCAGCTAAAGCTATACGGTAGTGACGCGGCGAATGGCCCGGATATGTATTTCTACGCCCATGATGTTCTGGGAACCTTCGTAGCCATGAATATCCTTGCACCGCTTTCTGACATCGTAGATACCGATGCGCTGCTTGCTGATGCGCTTCCCATGACCATCAAGGCGGGGCAGTTGAACGGCACCCAGTATTTGCTCCCCGTTTACTTCGAAACGCTGGTCTTTCTGTACAACAAATCCCTGTGGGAAGGCGAGATTCCAGATACAACGGAAGCGCTGTATGACTACATGGTGGCCCACACGGATGCAAATGCCGGCATCTACGCCGTGGTTAACCAGCACACCAACGCCTACAACGTCTCGCCCTTTATCTACGGCTTCGGCGGCTACGTTCTCAGCGAGGATGGCAAACCCGGCTTCACAGATGCCAAAACCATGGAGGCCGTAGAATATAATAAGAAATTCGGCCTTCTTCAGGCAGACGGGGACTACAACACCGTTACAACACTCTTCAACGAAGGCAAGGCCGCAGCCATCATCGGTGGCCCCTGGCTGACTTCCGGTATTGAAGCCGCCGGAATTGATTACGGTGTAGCCTCTCTTTCAAATATGAAGCTGCCCAACGGCAACGGCCTGGCTCCATTCTCCGGTGTACAGGGCGCAGGCGTACTGAAAATTGCATTGGAAACGAAAAAAGATGCGATTGCAAAGGTTCTGACAGCTATGGCTTCTCCTGATGTTGGCATTGCTCTGGCAAATGCAGCCGGATGTGCACCCGCAAACAACAAAGCCTATGATGACAAAACTGTTGCGGCAAATCCCATGATTGCCGCCATTCAGGAAACAGCATCCACCGCCCAGCCCATGCCCAATATTCCCGAGATGAATGTGATGTGGGGGCCTGCTGAAAGCTTGCTTGTCAGCGTCAATAAGAATGGCGAGGATGTGGCCAAGGCTGCTGAGGGAGCCCAGGCTGCCGCTGAGCAGGCCATTGCTGATATGCAGTAAATTTTGTTTCCGGCACCGGGAGCGGTAACCTCTGCCGCTCCCATATTTTTGCAAGGAGGTATCTGGAATGTCCCAAAAATCCAGAATGAAGCCCTGGTTTTATTGCTTGCCTGCGCTGCTGCTTATCCTGATTGTTCTTGTTTTTCCGATTCTCTATACCGGCTATATTTCTCTGACAAATATGAATCTCTATCACTGGTCAGATTATCGGCTCATTGGTCTAAGTAATTATGCCAGGGCACTTTTCAAGTTCGATTCCGGTTTCTTGAGCGCATTATGGACAACCCTGCTGTGGACAATCATCAACATGGTCCTGCAGATCGGCATTGGTTTTTTCATTGCCCTAGGGCTAAATGCCTCTGGGCTGCATCTGCGCCGGGTATACAAAACCATTTTGATGCTGCCCTGGGCAATGCCCGCCTACATTTCTATTTTGCTCTGGCGAGTAGGTATCTTCAATACAGAATTTGGGATCTTAAACAAATTTCTCGGAATTTTGGGATTTGAAAAAATCGATTTTCTCGGCAGCAATGCCATTGCGTTTTGCTCCTGTCTGGTACTGAACCTTTGGATGGCCCTTCCGTTTATGATCTCCACAATTGACGGGGCACTGCAAAGTGTTGATCGAAATCTCTATGAAAGCGCAAAGCTGGACGGAGCTGGATTTTTGACTGCCATCCGCAGTATTACCGTACCCTCCATTTGGCCCATTGTTGCACCCGCTGCTGTTATGACCACGTTTATTACGTTCAAACAGTTTGACATCATCTATCTTTTGACCCAGCAGCGGGGTTATATGACCGGTGCGGATCTAAATACCGTCATTACCTACGCCCACCAGAATGCCTTCGTTTCCAATAATTATGGGCTATCCAGTGCGGTCAGTATGCTGCTCTTTGTTATCATTATTCTGTTTGCTTTTATGACAAACCGCAGTCTCCGGGAGGAATAAGCTATGAAAACGAAAACAGTTGCGCGCAAGAAAAGAAGGATCTGGCAATCAATCTGCCTCAACGGAATATTTCTCCTGCTCTGCCTGCTGGCACTAACACCGATCTTGTATGCACTGTCTGTATCCTTTAGCGGAAAGGGTGCAATTCTTTCCGGCTCGCTTTCTCTTTTTCCGTCAAATCCGACATTCGAAAATTACCGAGCGATCCTATTTGACGAGCCGTTTCTGCTGTGGATGAAGAATTCTCTGCTCCTCAGCGTCGGTACCATTCTCTTGGCGATGCTTTGCGCCATCCCTGCCGCCTATGCCGCATCCCGTTGGCGATTTCGAGGCCGGAAAGCAATGCTCCAGACTTTGCTGGTCCTAAACGCTTTTCCACAGGTACTCTCCCTGTTTGCCCTTTTTCGTGTACTCAAAACCTTGGGGCTTCTAAACAGGCACGCAGGGCTGACGCTGATCTATGCCGGGTCAATGTGTGTGTTTGCCATATGGAATATGAAGGGTTATTTCGATACGATCCCTGTGGAGATCGAGGAAGCGTCCAAAATAGACGGTGCCACCGATTTTCAGATGATTCAAAAAATCGTGCTGCCACTGGCCAAGCCAGCAATTGTCGTAACCTGTATGATGGTTCTGATCACCGTATGGAATGAATACCTGTTTTCTACCACATTTTTGCTGGATAGCCGTACCTATTCTCTGGCTGGTGGTCTTTATCAGCTGCAATCCAACGATTATAGCCGGAGCTGGCCGATGTTTACTGCGGCATCCATTTTGACTTCCGTCCCGCTGCTGCTAATCTTCTTTAAAGTACAAAAATATATGGTCTCCGGTCTGACCGCCGGAGGTGTTAAAGGATAACACAAAAAGGAGGCTTACTTATGATAGAAAGACAAGCCATTACCCACATTCCCCTCTCCCAATATGCCTTTACAAACAGTGAAACCAGTATGACCATCCGTATCCGAGCGGCAAAAGACAATTTGTTGACTTGCACGCTTTGGTATGGAGATCGCGTGTACCCCAAAGATCCAATTCTTTTCACCGCGCTGCCCATGCAAAAAGTGGCATCCGATCTTTATTTTGACTTTTATGAGATCACCTTTGAAAGCCCGTATACCCGGGTCTGCTATTACTTTGAATTGGAGGACCTGGAGGAGCATATCTATCTCTATGCGGATATCTTCTCAAAAGAACTTCCAAAAGAGCGCAGTGAATTCTATCAATACCCCTTTATGCGGCGGGAGGAGGTCAGTACCGTTCCGGAATGGTTAAAGCACGCGGTGGTTTATAATATTTTCCCAGATAGCTTTGCATCCGGACACCGCAGCATCTCCGCATCCGCCAATGAAAGCACCTGGGAACGTGGGCTTACACTGCACAACCGGCTGGGTGGAACCATTTCCGGTATTACGAAAAATCTGGATTATATCGCACAGCTCGGCTTCAACTGCATCTATCTGAATCCGCTGTTTGTAGCCGGAGAATATCACAAATACGACATTCTGGACTACCATCACGTTTGCCCCAATATGGGTACGGATGCTGACTTTCATGCGCTTGTTGACACCGCACACGAAATCGGTCTGCGTGTGGTGATTGACGGAGTTTTCAACCATTGCAGCTGGCAGTTCTTTGCCTTTGACGATGTAGTGCGGTATGGAGAATCATCCCGTTATAAAAACTGGTTTTATGATCTTCAATTTCCCGTTGTTCGTCCGGAGTCGGCAGACACAGTTCCAAACTACAGCTGTTTTGCCTATGAACGAAAAATGCCCAAGCTGAATAGCTCCAACCCCGAGGTACAAGCTTATTTTTGCGAGGTAGGGCGATACTGGATTGAGCAATTCCACGTAGACGGTTGGCGGCTGGATGTTGCCAACGAACTGGATCGAGACTTCTGGCGAGCATTTAAAAAGGCAACACGGCTGGCCAACCCGGAAAATGTCATGATCGGTGAGATTTGGGAAAGCGCGGAAAGCTGGCTGCGGGGAGATATGTTTGACTCCGCAATGAACTACGATTTCCGAAAGAACTGCCGGGACTTCTTTGGCCTGGAGACCATCAATGCCCTGGAATTCTCCGGGCGCATTACGGATATGATGTACCGCTATCCAACAGGCATCCTGCAAGGTCAGCTAAATCTGCTGGACAGCCACGATGTGAATCGGTTCCTGTCCTACTGCCAGAATGATATTCGCCGCTTTCGTCTGGCCGAGGTGTTCCTGTTTACTTCTCCCGGCGCGCCCAGCGTCTTTTACGGAGATGAATTGGGAATGGACGGAAACAGCGAGTTCACCCTTCGGGGGCCTATGCCCTGGGAAAGCCCCAAGCATGACGAACGAGAATTTTTCAAAAAGCTGATCAAACTGCGTAAAGAAAATGAAGCCCTGATGACCGGAACATTCCGGACAATAACCGCAAGCGGCAGCGGTCTACTGGTCTACCGACGTGAACTCCCCGGACAGGAAATCACAATTGCTCTGAATGGTCGGGATGAAACTGTGTCCATCGGAGAATGGATACCTTTGGGGGAAGCTGCGTTGACCCATGCATTCGCAGGCGGAAAACTCGGTTCTTTTGGGTATGCTGTTTTTGTTGGAAAATAGCATAAATACACATCGCTTCGATCAGAAATTCAAATTACTGGTCTTTTCTGCATAGCAAAAGCGGCATGGCCAACGCCATGCCGCTTTTGGGGCCATATTCTGTTACTCAATAGCGATGATCTTCTTCTCAGGCAGCTGCTTCTTCACGTTCTTGGGAACGCTCAGGCGCAGGACACCGCCCTCGTACTTGGCGCTGATATCCTCGGGCTGAATTGCGGAACCCACATAGAAGCTCCGGCTGCAGGCACCGGTATAACGCTCCTGACGGATGTACTTGCCGTCCTTGGCGGTCTCGTCCTTGTCCAGGCCCTTGGCGGCGGAGATGGTGACGTAACCATCCTTCAGCTCCACGTTAATCTCGTCCTTCTGAAAGCCGGGCAGGTCAATGTCCAGCTCGTAGGTATCCTCGGTTTCCCGCACATCGGTCTTCATCAGGTTCCGTGCGTGCTTGCCGTACAGGGGATTCTCGGCTCTGGTCGTAACCATTGCAAAGGGGTCATTAAAGAAATCATCGAACAGGTTCTCACCAAAAATGCTAGGCAACATAAATCATTCCTCCAATTCAAATGTATCGCAGGCGTTGGAGAAGCCAACGTAGGCGATTTTCTGTTACCGGATTTGTATCTCTTTGGTTCCTCTCTCAAGGAACAGCTATACTATACCACGATTTTTAGCACTGACAAGGTCTGAGTGCTAAAAACAAAATGAATCTTTTATGAATCCATTATGGAATATTTATGACTTCTTTGGAAATATTCCGTTTTTCTTCAAAAAGCGGTTGAAAATTGTCGAAAAAGTGCTATAATTTCCATATCAAGAGGTCCCCGCAGGCGCTTGCCGCCCACTCCACCCCGGACCCCTCAGGAGAATCCCCCCATGGCATTAGGAGATCGTTTCCGCATGGCCGTCGCCGCCGGTCTTCCCAACCGCGACGGCTTTTTGGGCTACGCCATCCAATATCAGGAGTGGCTGGACTTCTACCGCGCCGCGGACAAAGCCAAGCTCACCCAGGATTCCGCCCGCCTGTCCTCCCCCACCGCCAGCCAGTCCCCCCGCTTCGCCGCCCTGCGCCGGGTCCTGCGGGAACAAAATTTTAAAAATAACTATTGACAAAGCCCTTTGCCTATGCTATAATAACCCAGCACTCAGGAAGTGCACCATATCGCGGAGTAGAGCAGTTGGAAGCTCGTCGGGCTCATAACCCGGAGGTCGTAGGTTCGAGTCCTGCCTCCGCAACCATAAAAATACCCGGTATTCACTACGAATACCGGGGTTTTTCTTACTTTTCAGGGCAATTTGAAAATGCCCATGGTGCCATTCTGGGTCACTTTTGGATCACTTGGGTCAAAAACTGAAATTCTGGGTCACGCCGTCCGAGTCTCCGGGCGGTCTTTTTTTATGCCTTTTTCCGGAGCAGAACCTCGGCGATGCACTCGGAAGCCTTGGCCTTGTTCTCCTCGATGATGTGGGAATAGAAGCTCTCTAATATAATCTAAGTAGCTCTTTTGAATTACCAGATCCAGTCTCTTTAAGCGGTAGAGCATAGCAGAATAAGATAGTGATAGAATAGCTGACTTTTCAATAATTATGACATTGCCGTTGTACTTGTCAAGAAAAGTAGACACAAAAAAGTGATATGTACCCAGTTTTCTGGACACTGTCGGTTGAATTGAATAATTAGCTTCACATCTTGGATGCTTCCCGGAATTTTACGGGGGGCATCCATTTTGTTTTGGCTTGAATTCTTCTGTTGTTATAGTAATCAATATAGTCCGAGATTGCTTTTGAGAAGGCCCCAAAAGAAGTGTATTCTTTCTCACACCCATAAAACATCTCATTTTTGAGTCTTCCAAAGAATGTTTCCATAATGCAATTATCGTAGCAATTCCCTTTTTGGGACATGGATTGAATGATCTTATGTTCTCGAAGTTCACTTCGATAGGTAGCGTGCTGGTATTGCCAGCCCTGATCCGGAACGGCATCGAGCAGAACTACACCAAGATCAGCGCGGCATTTTATCACGATATCAAAAATCTGCACACCCTACCACAGTACATTGACCAGGAAGCGATTCGGTAGCTCAGCCAGGACGGAATTCAGATCATCAAAGCAAACTATGCCCTGGACAAGTATGTCATGGACATTAACCGGGAAATTGCAAACCGGATCAACAATGTCAAGAGCCTGCTGCCGATCTGGCTGAAGTGGAACTATGTCAGATCTCTCTTTATTATGCCCAACGGCACCAAGCCGGAAGGCGTGAAGGCTGCGGGCAACGAGTACAATGCCCATCGCGGAGACTATCCCTTCCAGGTCTACATCAACTGGGGCGGAAGCGGCCAGGGCAACATCCTGTTTAACGACAAAAAGTTTGTGAGCCTTCTGTATGAAGAAAACGAGGACTGTTTCCAGGACATGAGCAAGATCACCGATGCCGGTAATATTGCCAAGGACGGCATCTATGCCTTCCTGAATCAGGCCCAGCAGGCGGCAATCGTTGTGGACTGCGAAAACTCCGATCCCTACAAGCTCTATGCCATGCTCAACAACCTGGATCAGAATGCGCTGCTGAGCAAGATCAGCAAAATTCTCCTCTTTGACGATGTCCACGCCAGCTCCGCCTGGGAGGTCCTGAACGAGTTCACCGAGATCCCGGTGGAGCGGATCTTGCTGCAGCGGGTGAAGGAGGAGAAATCCTTCCTGGATATCCGGCTTTCCGTGGAGGTGTGCAAGGAGTTCTATCAGAATAAGATCGATTCCTTTATTTTGGCTTCCTCCGATTCCGATTACTGGGGCCTGATCCCCACGCTGGAAGAGGCGCGGTTCCTGGTTCTTGTGGAGGAAGAAAAGGTCAGCGGTGCCATTCGGCACACTCTGGAGGATGCGGGCATCACCTACTGCTATCTGGATGATTTCTGCACCGGCAACAGCAACCAGATCAAGGAACGAGCCCTGCTGAAGGAGCTGCGTCAGCGCCTGGAGGAAGAGGTAAACTTCAACATCCGGGATATCCTCAGAGAGGTTTACGAAGTGACCCGAGCTGACATGGCCGCCGGTGAAAAGGACCAGTTCTATGTCCGCTACATCAAGCCCATGCACCTTGAGATCGATCAAGACGGTGAAGTGTACCTCCGCCTTGGGGAGAAATAAGGGAATACCCAAGCCTTTATACCGCAAAAAGCTAGAAAAGCACCGGGTTTTACGATGAAATCCGGTGCTTTTGTGTCCATATAGTACACTGTAGATGCAGAATCTCTGATCAGACTTCGCAGTAAAAATTTAGATTTTGTCCAGCTTTCGTTGGCAAGCTTCGACATTACTACCTGCTGCTCATACAATTCATGATTACGCTGATCATCATTTCCTTTTCCTCCGGGCGGGACTCTGCAATCATGATAGTCAGTGCCACCAGTGTATGATCATCAATGCGCTTACTGCCAGCATCATCAAACAGCACTTCGTTTTTGTTCAGAAAATACAGGAAGATAGCCGCTGCGATCCGCTTGTTGCCATCGGAAAAGCTGTGATTCTTGGTCACAAAATACAGCAGATTCGCCGCCTTTTCCTCCAAGGTCGGATATGCCTCCTGCCCCGCAAAGGACTGATAGATGTTCCCAATGCTGCCCTTAAAGGAATCGTCCTTTTCGTTTCCGAATAATGCTGATTCATTTCCGAACCGCATGGAATCAATCACACTCCGGCATTCTTCATAGGTCAGCACATAGGTGGCCTCGCTGCCTTTGGGCCGCCGCATGGTCTGGTGGTCGTAATCATCTAGCAGATCCAGTGCGGTGCTGTAACGTTCGATCACCGCCAGTACCTGCTGAGCATCCAGACTCTTCTGCGTCCGTTTCATGATCCGTATCACTTCCCCCAATTCCAAGATACGGTTATGATTGACGGCATATCCCTCCATTATGTATTGCCGCAGAACAGTGTTTGCCCATTTTCGAAATTCCACACCCCGCTGAGACTTAACCCGGTAACCAACCGAGATAATAACATCCAGATCATAGTAGTCAACCATGTAAGTTTTGCCGTCAGCGGCAGTTGTCGCAAATTTTGCGACAACTGGAAGTCCGGCCAATTCCTCACGGATGGCGTTGTTGACGTGCTTGCCAATGGTCTTAACATCCCGGTCAAATAGTTCAGCCATCTGATTACGGTTAAGCCAGACACTGTCATTTTTCAGCGGAACATTCAGCGAGATACTTTTATCCTGAGATTCAAATAAAACCAGTTCATTTGTAGGCATTTTCTTTCTCCCCCCCTAGGCCACATCCAACATATGCAGTTAAAATTTTATCATATTGGGAGATTTAGTGCAAGTATGTGAATGCCGTTTTACAATGAAATCTATTATCTTCTAGGGGCTGGCACTACCTTCTGCTATCTGGATGATTTCTGCACCGGCAACAGTAACCAGATCAAGGAACGAGCCCTGTTGAAGGAGTTGCGTCAGCGCTTGGAAGAAGAGGTAAACTTCAACATCCAGGATATCCTCAGAGAGGTCTACGAAGTGACCCGGGCTGACATGGCCGCCGGTGAAAAGGACCAGTTCTATGCCCGCTACATCAAGCCCATGCACCTTGAGATCGATCAAGACGGTGAAGTGTACCTTAGCCTCGGGGAGAAATAAGAAAACATCCAACACCCCAAAACAGGCAGGCCCGGGACCTGCCTGTTTTGAGAGTGGGAATATCGATTGCTTTTAAACTACTTTCACTGCTTCCGCGGGATTCAGTAATGCCACAGCCGTTTGACTACATCTGAGTATGCGTCCATATCATCATAAAATAAAAAGAAGGACTCTGAAGGATCCGCGATTTCAAGATTAAGCTTTAGCTCGTAAGCGAATTCGCCAATCTCGTCATACGATGTGGTTAAGGAAATATCTTCCTCCCACGCACGATTATTTTCAATGTCTACCATATCGCAGGCCGTATGCCACTGGTTTTGCTCCATACCCCAAAAACGAAATCGCGACACCCCTTCAGAACAAAACTGGCCAAAAGCTCCGATGCTAGTTTGGAATTAAATGGTTTTTGGACAATACACTGACACCTCCTGCGTATAAGCAAATTATACGAGCTTCCATAAAATCTTTCTGTCTGAAATAGTATTGTATTGATTTAGGGTCTATCTGAAAACCGTCAACACGCCCAAACAGCGGGTCTTTTCCACCT
>USQL01000034.1 GCA_900556935.1 uncultured Eubacteriales bacterium
CCCCAGCAAGACCCCACCCGGCCCATGCCCCAGGAGCCCGCCACGCCCCCCCAGGGAGCCGCCCCGGATTCCCCTGTAGAAACACCAACCCCACCGCAAACCCCGCCACAAGAAGTCCCACGCCCCGACACCAATACCCAGCGGCCTACCCCCCAGCAGCCCCCCGACCCTCTGGAAACCGTCTCCCGCATGGCCCAGGAAAACGCCCAGAAAACCCAGCAGCAAAAGCAGCAGTCCCGCCAGGCTGTCCAGGACCAGGTAGAGCATATGACCGGAGGGAAAACGGAATCTCAGGAAACGTCGCAGCCCCAGGGGCAGCGCCCACCGTCCGATAGCGGAACGGTTGGGAAACAGTCCGAACCCAGCGGCGATACCCAAAAATCCGCAACCTTTACAAATTCCGGCCTCCATAGCAGCGACGAAGATATCCGTTCCGGCTATCAAGAGACGGTAAAGCAGGAACCGGCTGCGGGGGATTACCAGCAGAAACACAATTCGGATGTCTATTCCGTCGCCCAGGAGCGCACCGCAACGCCGGAAAAGGTGAACGCCGAATACGATTACATTATGAACAAATCCGGTCCGCTCACCGCCGAGGACGGCGTAACAGGCCGTCTTGTCGCCAAACAGCTGTTCAAGGATGGCGATACAAAGCGCCTTGTGGAAATGAACAAACGGCTTGCGAGAGAAGCGACCAACGCCGGACAGTTCAATCAGGCGTTCTCCATTACCGGGAAAATGCGGGACGCTTCAGACCCCCTGTCCGCCGCGGATTCCGCAACGGCCAGAATTTCCGCAATGTCCCAAAAGGATTCCACATATCCCGGAACAAAAAGCGGCCTCACATACGAAGCGTGGCAGGACAAGGTTTCCGGGAAAATTTCCGGGCTTGCCATGGAGGTGGACCGTGTAAAGGACGGCGATACCGCCGCCATGAAGAACGTTATCACAAAAATTGCCAAGGAACGGAATACCACCGCTTTCTTTGGTACCTCTGACCGTCTGACCAAAGCAGCCAGTTCCGTCCTGGACAAACTGGATTTCGAGGACCTGAAAAAAATCGCCAATACTCAGATTGCCGCCATGCCGGATGATTACCGGAAACGCGGCAAGATGGAAATTGTCAACGGAATCCGCAAACAGTCCATGCTGTCCAGCCTGAAAACATTTGAGCGCAATCTCGCCGGAAACGGTGCGGTGGGGCTTCTGGATTCCGCCAGTGATTCCTTTGGCGGGCGGCTTGCGGATATGGTTCTATCCAAAATCACCGGGAAGCGGACCATAGGCAACGACCTGTCCCGGGCCGGGACCTATATGAAGTCCGCCGCCGATGCCGGACGCTTTGCCGCCCTGTGCGTGGAGCTGAATGTCCCCATTGAAACGGACGTGAACGCCTCCTTTGATGCCGCTGTCTCCGCAAATAAAGGTGGAAAATACATTGGGAAAACCTTTTCCGCCACAGGAAACCCGGTTATGCGTGTGCTTTACGCCTACCAGAAGTATATGAGCTACGCCCTGGAGGTGTCCGACAAGATTTTTGAAGGGGGCACGTCCGGAGCGACGGAAGACAGCCTGCGGCGTTTGAAAAATTCCGGTCTATCGGATGATGAGGTTTCCCGCCTGTCAGATTATACGGCCAATCGCCGCACCTTTAAGGATGCCACCTGGCAGGATGAGCAGGGCCGAACCCGTGGTTCTGACCTGTCCCGCACCGCCCAGAGTTTGAAAAACTTCGGTAAGGGCAAGGGCGGAATTGTGGAGCCGATTGCCGACGCGGTAACGGACGTGGCAATGCCGTTTGCCTCCGTTCCCATGAACGTAATGCAGACCGGCACGGACTATACGGCCGGTGTGTTCAAAGGCATTGCGGAAATGGCGAAAATTGCCCACGACGCGAAACACGGCGTGAATATCCCTGTGGAGCGTCAGCGCCAGGCGGCCAGCGATTTTGGCCGTGGCCTTACCGGTGCCGCCCTCATTTCCCTTGCCGCCGCAGCCGCCGCAAAGGGAATCATTCAGGTGCACGATGATTCCGACAAGGATAAAAAAGCCCTGGACCAGTCCCAAGGCCTCAGCGGGGCGCAAATCAACTGGACGGCCATGAGCCGTGCCGCTGAGGGTGGGGACGAAACGTGGCAATCCGGTGACCTTGTGACCAGCCTGGACTTCCTGGAGCCGTTCAACACCCATATGTACCTTGGCGTAGAACTCGCCAACGCTGAATCCGGAATAGACTATGTGAAAGCACCGCTTGCCTCTGTCTTTTCCTCCTTCATGGATTCGCCCATGAGCGACGGGCTGAACCAGATTACGGAGTTAATATCCGATGCGGTTACCGCTGCTGAATCCGGAAGCATGGCGGACATCGGCAACGCCGTGGCCGAATACGGTGGAAATGTCGCAAGCTCCTTTATTCCGCAGTTCGTCCGCCAGGCGGCACAGGTCAAGGACGGATTCTACCGGGATACCAGGGGGGAGAATTCCGCCGAATATGCCGCAAACAGCATCAAAAGCGCTGTTCCCGGCTTGTCGGAAACCCTGCCCAAAAAAATGGATGGCTTTGGAAACGAACAGAAGCGCCCCGGCGCTCTGTCCACCTTCCTTGACCCAACCAATACCAAGCGTATCAACTTGTACAGCAGCGCCGAATATCTGGACGAACTCAGCGACCGTACCGGGGATAAGTCCGTTTATCCGGACCGTCAGGCCCCAATGACTGTGAAGAACGCCATCGGGGAGGACGTAACCCTAACCTCTGCCCAGCTGGAAACCTACCAGAAAACATACGGGGAGAAGGTATCGGATTACTACGGGCGTTTGCGGCTGAGCAAAGACTTTTCCGCCCTTTCGGACGAACTGAAAACCGACGCTCTGAATCAGGTGAAAGATTACGCCGCCCAGTTCGCACGGGCATCCGTTACGGACTACAAAGGAACGCCGGAAGGCTCGGCAAACGAGATTGTTGACGGTGTTGTCAGCCAGGTCACAAAAGGAAAAATGTCCTCCACCATGGACGATATTTCCGATGCATGGGAGCATGGCTACAGCACCCAGAAAAATTTCGCCCTTCTGGACTCGCTCTACAGGGATATGCAAAAGCTGTCCCAGGACGCGAAAGACCGTGTATTGGATTCTGCCACAGGGCAGACAAAAACCTACTTAGAAGCCCGCACCCAGGGCCTTCCCTCCTCTACTGCCCTCTCCGTCCTCCGCCAGGTCCAGTCCATCCCCCAGAAAGACCGTGGGAAGGCCGCCTATCAGTATCAGGCCGTGGCCTCCACCAAGGGCCTGACGGAAACCCAGCAGGACACCGCCATGAAGCTTTACATGAAGGACGGCAGCTCCACGGAAACCAAGTACGATTATATCCGTCAGGAGCTTGGTCTGTCCCCCTCCGAATACGCCAGCGCCTACAATGCCTATTCCACCACGGATACGGACGGAGACGGCAAAACCCACAAGGATGAAGCCATTCAGGGCATTATAGACCTGGGCTATTCCCGGCAGGAGGCCGCGGAACTCTACAGCATTTATAATGGCAACTCCAATGCCGCAAAGAAAAAACTCGCCGATTTCAAAGAATCGGACGAGTAATGCAGGGAATCCCCGGGCCCATCGCCCGGGGATGTTTCATTTCTTGAACATTGCTTGCAAAATGCCCACTTCTTCCGCTTTCCGAACGGCCCGCCTATGCAGGTATTCATATACGGCCATCATGTCGGCAGGCGGTTCACCTTTCTCCCTGCGGTACTTTTCGATGCGCCTCACTGTCGCCCGGTGCAGGGCTTCCATGTGCCCCACTTCCTCGCCGCTCAGTTTGTAGAAAAGCTCTGCCGTTTCCAGGTCCTCCTCCCGGTACTCCATAGCCAGCTCCGCATAGGTGTGAGCATCGCGCAGCTCGTCCTCTATGTGCTCCATCAACATTTTGATTTCCTTCATTTCTTTCACGCCTCCCGTATATATTCCATAACCCGGTCCACCTCGGCCCGGTCAAAGCTCATCCGTCCCAAAAACGGCACGTCGATTTCCATGGGTTTTACAATCTTCGGCGCATAGGCCGTATAGACCGCCTCAGCGTCAACCATGCCGTTTTCAATAATACCCAATGCCTTTACTGCCGGATTCTTTTCCAACTCGTCCAGCAGCCCAGGGGCCCGTCTGGCAAGCAGTGCCGCAGCTCCCGCCACCGCCAGCGCCTTCATTTCCGGCAGCCTGGGCAGGATTTCCTTCTCGATATACATTGCCGCCCCGGCAATGACCTTTTCTTTTGGAATCATATTATCCTCCAATCAGGGGCGGCATTCGCCGCCCCCTTAGCCGCTTAGGTGGAAGCCGCCGCCGTGGGAGCCGTCCAGCTGTTCTTCGCCGGCATCGGCTCCGGGCACACGTTGCCAATGGGAATGACGGTCTTTGTCAGCCCGGACAGCGTGGCAATCTGATTCTGCATACAGCTGATATTCGCCGTAATCTGGGCGTTCACCACCGCCTGGGCAGAAATCTGCCCTTCCACACCCCGCAGCCGACCGTCCAGATACTGGTACATTTCCAGAATTTTGCTGTCGGTGTAGGTGTTGGCATCCCGAAGTTTGATATCGGATTTCAGCGCCGCAATCTCCGCCGCCTGCCCGGCCTCATACCGGTTGACCACGTGGTCCCCTTCGGGAACCCCGCAGCCGTTCAGAATACCGCCGTTTCCGGCCATGCCCAGCAGGGTTGCGATGCCGCCGATGTAGCCGCCGATGCCGCCTACCCGGTCCGCCGCCGTAAAGTTCAGTGCCATATGAATTCCTCCAAATATAAATTCAGAGCGGGCCCTCTCTGTAGCTTTATCATAGCAAAATCCCCGCCGGTGGAATCATCATTCCATCGGCGGGGATTCTCCTGTTTATAGTCATAAAATCGTCATAGAAAATCAGAATTTGATGTTTTCAGGCAGCAATTTGCTGTACTTTCTGCAAAAATCGTACTCAGATTTCAATTTTCTTACGGTTCTTGTGACCGTTGATTGGGACATGTGAAACATGTGGCACTGTTTCGCCTGGCTCCATCCGGCGGCCCGGGTACGGAGAATCTGCTCCTCCAGCGGTGTCAGAATCGCAATAGCGCAGAACTCCTCCAGTATCACCCGGTTCCACGGAACCTTGTCCAATCAGCCCTCAGTCCTCCTTGGGAAAATTGTACCCTCTGGCCTGCTTACTGTCCGACATCCCGGCGGTGGTCGGGTCATTGACCACGCCCAGAATCACCAGCACACCGAACACGGCGTTAACCACGGCAATCAGCTTATTGCCGATGTCGCCCAGGTCCAGCGTGTAGCCAAACACCGCCGCAACGGTCTGCGCCAGCAGCAGCAGGGCCGGAATGAGCGCCAGCCAGAAATGTTTGTTCTTGATACGTACGGTCCAGTTAATCATTTTTTATATGCTCCTTTCAAAATTAGCCAAGTCCAAACTTGGCAAGGATGAACCCAATAACTGCGGAAACCGCAATGTAAATGGACTTTTCTATAACAAATTTCCACTTTTTCCCAGGTTCGGCTTTCAGGTCCTTTACGTCGTTGCAAAGCCCGTCCACCTTGTCTCCGGTCGCTTCCATTTTTTCCGCCATGACGGCCACAGAGGTTGCCAGATGGTTCAACGCCTCCGTGTTTTTTTCCAGGCCGTCCAGCCTGTGGGAGTTGGATTTGCACCGGCTTTCGACGGACGCAAGCCGTCCGGCAATCTCTGTCTCGTCCATGGGTGGCCTCCTTTTTATCTGTTAAATTGGCTTACATATCCCCGGTCCCACCGGCCAACGTGGCAGCCCCATTTATATAGGCCCACTTCTCCATCCGTCAGATGCCGCAGCACCACGGCTTTGAGCTTCGCCGGGTCTTTGTAGTGCAGGTCTACGGCATCGGAAATCATGTGCAGGGATGTTTTTGAGCCGCCAACCTCTGCGTTGTGCTGTCTGCACCGGTAGCCGCTTCCGCCCGCCGTGCCGATAGAAAGAGGCTGTCCCAAATCGTCCCGGATTTCCTGGGCCAGATCCAGAATCCGCTTGGAAATGACGCTCTCTGTGCAGCAACCTTTCCCCTGGCAGTGGATTTCCCGTGCCCAGAAGTTCTTGGTCAGTTGCACGTCCACCCCACGGGGGATATGGTAGCACCCGTCGGCCTGCAAGTACTGGGCGGCGTACACTGTGGCCGTGCTGGGGGATTCCTCGTCCCCTGCACTTTCCTGCTTTTTCTCCGGCATTCCGTAGGCCACAGCGTGCCGCAGCGCCTTTTCCGTGGCATCTCCGGCGATGCCGTCCACCGTCAGCCCGCCGAAATCCCCCTGGAAGGCCGTTACCGCCGCCCGGGTCTTCGGCCCGTCGGCCCCGTCAATGGGGCCGACATTGTAGCCTAGGTACGCAAGCAGACATTGCCGCTGCTTAACTGTCACTTTCCATCACCGCCCTTGTCCTGGGCCTCCTCTTCGCCGGTGCCGTAGATGTCCGCCACCAGCGCCGTCAGCTCGGTGTACTCCTCGTCTGTCAGCCGGTTCACGGCGAAAAACACATCCAGCTTGTTCTGGGCCTGTTCCGCCGTCTTGTAAAACTTCTTGCCAATCAGGATTTTCATGCTCTTGTACATATTTTTTCTTCCTCCAAATAAAAAATTTATGGATACGGCAATCACCGTTTATCCCTCCTCAATCTCGGCCAGGTCTTGGTTGTAAACGTCATCAACCATCGCTGCCATGGCTTCCACCAGTTCAGTGTTCTGGGCAGTCAAAGGCCGGTACTGCTCCCGCTCGTGTGCCGCCTGAAGCTTGTCCAGCTCTTGCCAGTCCTGCCAGGGGCTTACCATCTCACCGGTAAACTCAACACCGTCCTCCCGTACCCAGGTCTTGCCTTTCGGCACAAACCGATAACCCTCGATGTACTCCGGTATCATGCCGTCAAAGAAATTGGTCTTTACCTCTGTCAAGCCCTCGCCGGGCTCGGTATGGCACTTGTAGTCGCTGTCAATGTAAATTGTCATATGCTCACCTCACTCCAGCCAGATTTTGTTAAATAGCGCACCGGAACCACCCTCGGAGGATGCGTAAGCCGTTATATAAAAACTGCCACTTACTCCGGAAATATCCACGCTTCCGTTGTAAACTGTACCGTCTCCTGTGACTCTTGCCACCCAGTTACTCCCATCAAGCCACCCGGTTTTATTGGACAGACCGAACGAAGTTTCGCCCCACATCTGCCCATCATACCGTAGCCTACTGAATTTCGTGACATCAACGGCCCAGTTGGTATACAGGAAAATGGTAGTGTTGTCACAGCTCCACCGGATAAATTCCCCGAAATACGGGACGTTCTCGTTACTACTTGCGTACCCCCAGCCGCCGGTATGGTCCGTGTACTGGTTGTTCGGCCCCCACAATGTCCCGTCCCACGGTGCCGCCCACGTGCTGAATTGCAGCCACGCTCCGTTGCGGTAGACCTTGGCATCCTTCCGATACCACTTTCCGCCCTCAACCTGATAACAGCAGCACGGACAAAAGTTGTGGACACCGTTCCGAACATTTATGAGACTCACCCATGACGATTCGTTGTACGCACCGCCAGAACCGATGTACACAAACCCTTCCGGCATGGTCCATGTCGGGAATCCACTCATAAATCCGTTTAACTCTGTGCCAGAAATCGCGGTGCCGGTATAAATCCAGAAATCTCCCTCTTGCGGTCTAGCTGGGGCTGTTGTGCCGCCATAAATCTTGGATCGAAATCGGTCACGTCCACCGCCTCCGTTTGTTTTTCCTATCATTTTCGTCTCACCGCCTATTCAAGCCATACTTTGCTGATGTTCAAATATTGCTCCCGAGAACCGGAGGCCCAGAACTGAATGTAGTGTGTGCCGGTGATGGAGCTGCAATCAATGGCGTAGGTGTTGTAACTCTGGAACTCCACATGGGCGAGATACCCGTCACCACTATAAGCGTTGTCTGTAATACCGGCGTGCGCGACGTAGGAGCCACCGGAGTTGGCACCTTGGCCGGAACCTGTAAATTTTAGCGTATTGTGCCCGTCAAAATTCACGGCCCAATTGGAGCGAATATAGATAGTTCCATATTCATTTTGGTAATGCAGTGCAGGGCTGGTAGAGAACTGAATGCCTCCGGATGCAATCCAGCCACCGGTATAGGCAGCGTACTGGTCGCCGTTATAGAACAATGTGCCGTCCCAAGGCGGCGTGTACTTGTACGTGCTGAACTGTACCCATTTACCACTCTTGTACACGTATGCTTCCATTTGGTACCATTGCCCATTGATTTGCTGCCAGCACCATTTTGGCCAGAATAGAAGCGAAATGCCATTTCCATCCTTTACTAGATTGATAACATCCGTGTTCCACGCTTCGGAGACAATGTAAACAAACCCGTTTCCTGGAAACCATGTCGGCTGTGTGTTCACCCAATAATTCAGTTCAAATGTTGTAATCGGCGTAGTCGTCTTAACATAAAAGTCATACTCCCTCGGGCTCGCCGGAGGTGTCGTCCCGCCGTACACCCGATACCGCAGCCGGTCCTTGCCGCCCATGGCGTTTGTCATGCCTATCAAGTTATCATCCTCCTCACCTTCAAGCCTTCAGGCAGATGATTGTCGGAATGGTGATAGCCACACTCGGGGCGTATTCCGCGTAAATGGTGATTTTGCCATCTTTCGTTGCGCAAATCCCAGCCAGATTGTAATTATCAATGTCGTCCGGGTTGAACGTCACGGTGGCATATAGGTCGCTGGTCACACCGGCCAGCGCAATATCCGCATACCTGGTTCTGGTCACCCCGGCGAACCCAGCACCGCTGCCCCATGCTGATGCGGGAACCGTAATGTTTTGGTACACAATCGGCTTGAGCGCAACCTCCGCCTTTTTGGCATACTCAGTGGCTACTCCAAACCCATCCAGCTTGGCCTTGTCGGCCTTTGCCATCAGCCCATCCGAAGAGGCCGTAGCGGCAGGATAGGTCGTGTCTGTAAATTTGGCGTTGGCTGGGACGTTGGATTCCACCGTATGTTCATTGACCTTCGCTGCATTTGTGGCCGTATCAGCGTTGCCTTGCAGCGCACCGACAAATTTGGCGGTTGGTCCCTTTGCGATAACCGGCCCAAAGATATTGCCACCACGAATATCCAGCGCGCCAAGACCTTCGGATGGTTTCATGGATGGTCTGTGATCTCGCAGCTGCACCGCACAAATGGGCAGGAACCCTTCGCGGAATGATCCAGTAGAATCGGCCTTACTTATGGTAATGCGTATTCCGCGGATATTGCCGTAAGCCGCGTTCCCATGAATTCCATCGTTATACCAAACCGGCACAATTATGCCGTTTAGAATATCGTTGACATTTGTACGCTCAACAACGGTCATCCACTCCCAAACATTTGTGCTGTTGTTTTGCGCCAGAACTTCAACCTTATAGGATTGGACTTTTCCATAGCTGCTGTATAATCTGTGCTGGAAAAACCACAGAGATAACGTATCTGTTGCGGTGATGCTGCTGTTATCTGAAGTCCGAATGGTCAGAACCCATGGCGTTGTTTCCAGATTCGCAGTATAAAGCATGAAATTAGATGCAAAATTGTTATCGAACAAACCTTCAATTTGTTTCCCAGATATATCCCTTGGCTCCTTTACAAGCGATGCGTAGTTGCTTGTGACAGTATACTTGGGGTTTAAGTCTGCGCAATAAAGATAGTCACCTTGGGCTGTAAGCGCTTTTATCCCATTAAAGACGGACGTTCGGCCATTCATGTCCACAAGCCGGGCATGTGACGGCGAGGCACTTTTATCAGTAACTATTATATCCAGCGCAGTACCTAAGCACAAAGAGTTCCAAAACTCTACGCCACCCGTTACTGTACCACCAGTCTTCGGCAAAAACGTCGCCTTGCACTTATTGATGATCCATTGTACGGCACTTTTGGACAACGTTGTATAGCCCATACGCCCGCCTCCTTTCGATTACGTTCCCCACATGGTCTCCAGGTCCTTGTCCGTAAGCTCCACCAGGTCCGTCTTCAGCACATAGCCGCTCAAATCCACGTCGGTGTTACCAATTTTCTCATAAGAACTCTTGCTGGCAACCCAGACGTATTCGTCGTAATTGTCCTTGGTGCCATGCGCATGGGCAACCAAGTAGATAACGCCTTTGGCTCCGGTGGTGGGCAGACTCTCCACAACCTGAATGTCAATTCCGGTAATGCCGCTCAGGCTCTCTCTGATAGCCGCCTGAACCTGGGTTGCGGTCTGGTAGCCCTTGCCGGTGATTTTGGTCTCCACCTGGGCCGCCGTCTGGTAACCGTAGCTCTCTACGGTGCTTTTGACATTGGCCGCCGTCTGGTAACCTTTATCAGTGATGGTCTTGTTCACCTGTGCTGCGGTCTGGTAGCCGTAGCCCTCGATTTTCTCTCCAATCTGGGCATCTGTGGGAACTGTCACGTCTACCGCCCGGGTGGAATCTACGGTCAACGCTGTCCCGTTGACCTTAACCGCAGTAATGACGTTTTTCTCAGCACCAACCTTTTTCAGGTCCGCAACCCCCGCCACAGCGCCGTCATAGCTGGTTTTCAGCGCGGCGGTCAAATCGTTGGTACTCAGCCCTTTCCCGCTTACCTTGTCCACCTTGCCGCTCAGAGCGTTCTTGATTTTGGTAATCAGCGCAGCGCCCCAGGCTTTCGAAAGCACTTCTGTTGCCATTTACATCTCCTCCTAAATTTCCGTGGTATCCCACATGTATTCAAAATCCGCCGCCCCCAGCAGCGCCCCCGCCGGAACTGCCCCCACATCCTCCGCCGTGTACTCCGGCGGCGTAGGGCTTTTCGCCCAGTTCGGCACAGTCGGGTCGGTCTCCACCATATCCCCAACGATTGTCTCCCCGTTCAGCTTCGGCTTGTCCTCCAGGTCGTTGTAGCTGCGGCTCACCCGCATTTCGTCAACCATGTCCACGTCAAACCCGGGGCCCTCTGAAAAAGTAACGGAAAATTCAATCCCATCCGGTTCGAACATCACAGCGCCGCCTCCTTCAGAATCCGGTTGACCGTGGTGGTCATAATCTTGGACCGCATCACGTTGGAGCCAATCCGAACCGCCAGCTGAATCTCCACGCCGCTGTTGCCCTTCAGCCGCAAGGTCTCTTCCTGACTCAGTTTCACCCGTAGCTTTCGCCCGTCCTTCTCCATGTCAGAAAGCCCCTTGTCAATGACGATAGTCCCGCTTTGGGCAAACGTGGCAAACGCATCGTCGATTTCGGAGGTATCAAACTGCAGCGTAAAAGTAAAAGTCGGTGTTGTTCCTCGAAACATATGTTCACCTCAGCAATACAACGCTCGAAAGCGTAACCGTCCGATTGGGCACACTTTCCGCGTAAATCTGCACATATCCCGCCGCCACGGCGCAGTCCTGGGAGAACTGGAAATCCTTCCGGTCCGCCACGGCGAAATCTACCTCTGGATACATGTCCTGTGTAGCCCCGGAAATGGGCACGTTTGCGCTGTAGGGATAGTCGCTATCCCCCAGAATTCCGCCCTGTTTCCAAAGGGAAGTCGGAACGGAAACATTGGTGTATTTCAGGATTTTCCCGTCCACATACCCCTTTGTCGCGGCATCCGCTGCATCCGTGGGAGTTCCAACATTCTTGATAAGGTTCCCGCCCATGCTCAGAACACCGCCCAGAGTACCGCCATCCTTGCTGAACTGATTTTCTGTAGCGCTCTGGATGGCCTTGTCTACATAGTTCTTGGTCGTAGCGTCGGTGCTCTCCGTGGGCTCCCGCAGGCCGAAAAGCCGGCACAGGTTGATGTTCAGGTCGCCCAGCAGATTTCCGCCGGTCAGAAAGGCACCGTCCGTTCCCAAAAGAGCGTTGAGTTTCTGCACCAGCGTGTTCAGATAGGCCTTTACAAGGTTCCCACCCTTGTCAAACTCCGCTTGCAGTTCCTTCCAATCCATGTTGTTGTCAGAGCCGGGAGAATCCCCAAGCTTCTGAATAATGTCCATGTCCTCGTCGAACATGGGGAATTTTTCGGCCACAATTTATGCCCCCTCTCGGTTTAGCGCTCTTTGCAAACTCCCGTTCCCAGGTCCGCCGTTGGGCGCAATGTCCTGGGAAGTGTTTCCGGTGGTGTCCATACTCATCCCGGTCCCGCTGCCCATAGGCATAGCCGGACCTTGGGCCGCTTTCAGCTCCTCAATCAAAGACTGCTTGTCCATGATGTAGCCCTCCGGCACCCGCTTCAGGAATTGCAGAACGTTGATATGCCTGTTCATAAGCAGGTTCTCCAACGTCTGCATGTTGGCAATTTCGGACCAATAAGAGCTGGCTCCCACGTCAATCTTTACGGAAATCTGGATGTCTTGCAGCGTGGAAAAGTCAAAGGGAACGGTTCCCTGCTGTACCGGCAGCTCCATCCCCAGGGGCTGGCTGCCAACGGCATCCATTTTCAGCTCCTTTTCCACCATCCTGGTCCCGTAGTAACAGGCCATCATGTCAATCCAAATCCGGCAAGCGTCCTCCATGCACTGGTAGTCCTGCTGTTTGGTCATTTCCATGGGCGTTGCCGCCGCCCGCTGTAAGGCGATAATGGCGCTGGTGTTGTCCGGTCGGCTGTCGCCCATGGCAACGTCAGAAGCCCCTAAAAGCGTGTGGGTCTTGTCAAAGGATAGCTCAATAAACTGGGCAATCTGTGGGCTTACAGAGGCCCCTTCAATGACTTTCGCCACCCCGTCCACGTTCCCGCTGACCCCGATAGCCTGCCCCACGTCTCCGGACCAGCTGGAAACCTTGGTCTTGTCGTATACGTACTTGGGGAATGCCGTAGTTAAAAGGCTGATGCCCACCAGGGCAAACATTTTATTGATGAATTTCTGGTTGGGCAGCAGTCCCGTTACCATGGCCTGTCCGTGGTAGCAGTCCCGCACGTAGTCCCAGTTCAGCCATACAAGCGGGTAATACTTCATTCCCGTGTCGTAAGGCTTGCGAATCAGGGCGGTTTCCGTGGCCTCCGCCGCCCAGATGGTTTTTGTCTCCCGGTTACGGAAGTAATAGGTCAGAACCGTTACCTTGTCGTCGGTGTAGCTGTCATAGGTGTTCTGGAATTTTTCGGAATCGGGCCGGATATCCTCGGCCTTCCCGTCGCCTTCCTCCTCCACCCGGTATCGCACATCCTCCACAAGCTCCCGGCGCACCAGGATAATGTGGGGCTGTTTCTGCACTTCCTTGGTATTCGGATTGCCGAACAGCACACGGATATTGTCCAGCACCTCGGCGCAGATTTCCCCCTTCACGTTCTGCCCGTTCTCAATGCTGGGGTCAAAGTAGAAGTGGATACAGCCGTCCCCAGTCACCGCGGCATTCCGCAGAAACTCCCGGTTCTTGGAAACAATTTTGCACCGCTCCATAATCTCCCGTACCTGCTGATTGATAACCCGGCAGATTTCCTCAACCTCTGTGCTGCTGTAGGGGGACACCCCGGGAAGGGCACTGCACTGGATAGCCATGCTATCGGAGGTGATATTGGATACCTGGAAATTGATAACCCGCTTGAACATGTTGTAGGTGGGCGTTGGAAGGCCGTTGCTCTGCACCCCTTCCCACTGGTTGCCAATAAAAAAATCCTCGTTGACCTTCACCGTGTCGTACAGACCGATGGCCTGGTTGAAGTGAAAGGCCGCGTCGTATTTCTTCAGGATTTCCTGCAATGTGGGAAGTTTCTGCTTATACGCCATAGCGTTCACCGCCCGTCACACTGGCCTTGTTCCTGGCATTCTTGGCCGCCTCCATGGGGTCAAAGTTCATAATGGCGGATAACCCGGTGTTGAAGTCGTTCACGGCCCTGGCCGCTTCCAGCGCCGCCTCATAGTCGGGAACCATGCCGCTTTCCAGCTTCTCTAACCGTTTCAATACGTCGGCGAGTGTCCGGTCCACGGCATCGCTCAGATGTGTCAACGCCTCAGTGCGCTCCACTCTCTGCTTTGTGTAGACCTCATGCGCGGCGGAGCTGGCCGCGGTGTCGGCGTAGTCCACAAACGCCTTGCTCTTTTCTTCCAACGTTTGCCGCTGCAGTTCCACCAGGTCGTCCAGCTCGTCAGCCTTGTCGTCCAGAGTGTCCACCGCCGCCACAACGCTTTCCAGCTGTCCTTTCATCTCAGAAAGCCGCTTCGCAAGCGTCACCAGCTGATAAATCAGGTTGATTTCCGCAATGGTCAGAATGCCAAGCACTGCCCAAAGAATATAACCGGTCATAGTTCCCTCCTGTATTTTCCAAAAGCCCCCGGAGTTGCCGGGGGCTGGTATTCCTTACGCCTGGTCCTTGGCCGCCACACCGGAGGTGTAGAGACCGTCCTTCTTGGCACAGGCCCGCAGCTGGTCGCCGCTGGTGAGCTGCACCGCGTCGGCGTACAGCTTGGCATCCTTGCTGTACCGGGGGTCGGCACCGTTCGTGGTGTAGTAGATGGCCGCGCCGACGGTGGTGGTGGTAATGGTGGCCTTCTTGCTGGTCACGGCAATGGTGGGGGTAGCGCAGACGGTCTCCGTCATGGAGCCTACCAGGATGCCGTCCGCCTTCTTGCCCAGTACGAAAGCGTCGTGGTACATCAGGAACTCCAGCAGGTCGCCGTTCACCCTCGGGGGGTCTACATGGCCCACAAACTTGTTGAGCTTCTTGGGGGCAATGGCCGCCTTGGGGTTCATCAGCATGAACTGAATGTTTTCGGGAATCAGTTCGTCAATGAAGGGCACCACGTCCATTCCGTAAAACCGGCCCACAGCACCCTTGACCAGAACCTCGTTTGCCAGGTTCTCAATCTTAATCCAGTGGTCGCCCAGGGCCAGCACGTCCAGGTACTTGTAGGGGATAATCAGGGCGGTTTTGCCGGAAACCCGCTTGTTCATCTGAGCGTTCCGGGCCTTAATGATGGTCTTTTCAATGGTTGCCGTGGTAGGCTCGGCATCCAGGGCATAGTGCATACCGGCATCCTTGGCCCACTTGTCCATCCGGTAGCGGTCCAGATAGGGAATAATCCGCTCCTCCTTGTATGCCTGCATCACCTCTCCGGCCTTCTTCATGTTGAACTGGTCGGAGTTGTTGCCCCGGTCAATGGTCAGGCTCAGGGAAATCTCGTCCCCCATCTCAAAGGTCTGCATGTCGTCGGACACCTCGTAGGTGGTGCCGTACCGGCTGCCCTGGTCAATGCTCTTGGTCCGGTCGTACTTCTGCAGGGGGGTGGTCAGAATGCTGTTGACGTGTACCGTCCGCACCCCGGAAAACTCCTGGTCGATTTCGTGGTTATAAAGGCCGTCGGTCAGGGCCGCCACGTCAAAGCCCTTCATAAGCCGCTGCATGTACTTTTCGGAAAAATGAATCGTTTCGCTCATATTCTGTACTCCTTTTCTTTGTTCCCGGCCATTCCGCCAAAAGAAAAAGCCAGCACCAATACTCCCAATGGAATATTGGCGCTGGCTCATTGGCGCTGGCTCGTGTTGTTATCGTTCGAATGCGTTGAAGAATTCGTCAAAGGAATCCTTCGTCCTGCCGCCGCCGGAATCCGTCTGCCCCGGTGCGGCCTTCTGCTTGTTTTTCTGGTTCTGCTTTTCAGCCTCCAGTTTTCGCTTTTCCTCCGCAAGCTCAGAGGAAAGCCGCTTATTTTCCATTTTCAGGTAGGCGCTGGTCAGCGTCATACCCTTCTGGACATCGGGAGCCAATTTTTCCAGCTCCTCCTGGGAAAGGTTCACCCCCGGGAAAGCCTCCTGGAATTCCGCAATCTCCCGCTTTGCCCGCTCCTGGTTGGGGTCTTCGCTTTGGGCCTCCTGGGCAGGTCTGTTTTTCAGGTCGTTCATGGCCTTTTCGGCCTTGGCCGCGCGAATCTCCGCCTTGGCCTCCGACTCCGTCATGCCACGGCCTTTGAGCATCCCCACATGGATGGATTCTACCAGTTCCGAAACCGATACACCTGCATCCTCGGCGGCCAGTTTCAGAGTCTCATAAATGGGTCCCTGCTCATCCACCTGCTTTTGCAGGGCCTGGATGTTCCCATTGGCCGTTTCCAGCTGTCCCTTTACCCGGTCATAGTCCGCCCCCTTCTGGGCCAGCTCCGTCATTTCCGGAAGCTCCACTTCCCGGGTCTGCTTGTTGACCTTGATGGTGAACTTCTGGGGTGGCTCGTTTGCTCCCTGAGCGGCTTCCTCGCCGTCTCCCGGCTTTTTTCCCTGGTCAGGTGTACTTTCTTCCCCGGAATTTTCGCCGTTTTCCGTGCCGTTGTCCGGCTCCTGGGGGGTCTCCTCCGTGTCCGGTGCTTCCTGTTCGGTGTCGGTCTGGTTGCCGTCAGCCTCTCCGGAATCCCCCAATGCGGAAAAAAACTCCTCAAAATCCATGCTCTCGTTGTCCATTTGTGTGTCCTCCTTGGTTTCCTGGGCTCTGGTAGGCCCTATTTCTCGGCTATGGTAGGCCGTAAAATACATTATCCGCCAATGTAGCTTCTGGAAATCCGGCCCCCGCACATGTAAGAGCGGTAATCCCGGTGTTCCTCATAGTCGTCGTCCTCCACCGCCTGCTGCGCCTTTTCGGCGGAAAGGACGTAGGTGCTTACAAAATATCGCAGGGCATCCGGCCCGTGGGTAATGCCGTGCGGCTCGGTGTCCACGTCGTTCGGAAGCTTCTTGCTGTGCTGCAATCCCTTGATGCAGTCGGTCAGCACCTTGCAGGTGTCAAATATCACAAGCCCAGGTTTCCCGTCTTCTCGGAGTTTGAAGAACTCCTTCATGGCGCTCCAGCCCTGGATGCGGTTGTTGCTGGCCTTGATAAGCCCCACACCGTTCTCGGCAAAGACGGCAGCTTGTGTCCGCCCGCTCTCCCGGTTTCTCGCCCACACATCCGGCGGGGCGATGGTCCCCATGACCATTTCGTCCGGCCTCGTAAGCTCCAGCTGCTTTCTGGCAGCGTCCGAAACCACCATATCCGATTGATTGAACTCCCGATACACGTAGCACCGGCCTGTCTCGTCTACGGCAATCCAAAGGCAGAAAAACATATCTAGGCCATAGTCCATGGCTCGGTATCGCTTCCAGTGCCTTGGTATCACAAACGGAGTGCAGGTGTGTATCCCGTCCTGGAACTCGGTGAAGAAAATGCCGGAAAGCACATTCCAGTCACCGAACCGGTGCGCCCGCCGAATATCCTCCGGCAGCTGCTCCAACGCTCTTACATACTCCGGGTCAGCATCCATCAGGTCCTTGTTGTCGTCCACCGTGGCGGGAATGAATACATAATCCTCCGGCTTCTCGCCCTTCTTGAACTTCCGGTCAATGAAAAGCCGCTTGACCCAGCTGTGTCCCGGACCGCCTGGGTTACAGGTCAGATAGATTCGCTTCGGAATCCGGTTCGCGCCACGGACAATGGCATCCAGGCCCCGGAACTCCGTTTCCAAAAACTGGGTAGCTTCATCGATGAACAGCCATTCATATTCCTGGCCCTGGTATTTACCTTGAACGGCGGCACTGTAGCCAGGCATGTTTCCGAACTTGATTTTGCTCCCGTTCAGAAAGGTTATCATGTGTTCGGATTTGTTGTACTGGTACACGTCCGGCGGCAGCATTCCCAAAAGAGGGGAAATCAGCGTTCCTTCCATGTCGCCGTACTCCCGGCGAAGAATCAGAATCCGGATTCCAGGATACTGGAAAGCGCCCAGCCCGGCTTTTACTCTGGTAGCCCAGCTCTTGCCGCCGCCACGGGCACCGCCGTAGCAGGTGTACCGAACCCGGCTTTCAAAGAATTTCCACTGTGCGTCACTGTTGGGCCGTCCGAAGTCCGCAACCACCCGTTTCCCATCGTCCTGTTTTGCCAACGCCCGCCGCTCCTTTCCCGGGAATGAAAAAGAGCCAGAGCATCACAGTTTCCCTGTGTCGCTCTGGCTCTGGCGTTCTCGCTCTGGCGCTGGCTCTATGGATTATTCCTGATAGTCAATAATGGTCTGCTTTCGGCAGAAGTTACAGTACAGCGGGAACCCCTTCATGGTGGTCTCCGGCAGCACCTTCGTTTTCGTTTTCCGCCCGCATTCCGGGCAGAGCAGAAAGCCGTCCCCGGTCTTCCACTTTACAGCCGGTGCCAGCAATGCCCGCTTTTGTTCGTCCGCCATCTGCTCAGCTCCTTTGCAATTTATCCTTCATTTTGTCAGAATGCCGTGGACTTGACGGGAATCGTCCAACCTGGAAAATTCTCAGTTCTCCGGCATTGTCGGTTGGTAGGACCGGGAGGGGTCGAACCTCCACCCTTCTGGTTATGAGCCAGACGCACCGCCTGTTGTGCTACAGTCCCATATACTTATACCCGCCCCACTCGAAGACATAGCATATCCGCATGAAAGACAATCCGCAACGGAATCGCATCTGCCACACGGGCCTCCATTGACTATGCCAATTGGAACCGTTTTCGAATATACAGCCGGTTTTTTATTTTCCGGGCAGGGCCATTTCAAAAAGCCCCCGGGCCTTTTTCCCCTACCCCCTACCACGCATTATTACAAACATTACCGTTTTGTCAAGCCCCACAAATCACAGCAACCCGCAACCAGAGCGCCCACGCTCCTTCGCATCCTCCAAACTGCGTTCCATCTCCCCACACAATAGCCACACATTGCCGCCCAAGCTCCAACAGTCCCGCTCATTGTCAGACACGGCATCCAACAGGCCCCACACCATGCCAAAGTCCCAAACGTCCAAAATCCCGCCCTTCTTACACTTTAACTGTATTTAATTATATATATAATATAAATAATAATTAGAGTTAATTGTTATTTATTAGACTTACACATAAAGTGTAAGCTATCACATTATGTGATAGCCTTATACATACCCGCATTCGTTTTTACTTTCCACCTCATCATTCACCGCTCTGTCCCACAGCCCTCCTCGCACAGCCGCCCCATTGAATCAATCTTAAACCATCTCAAACGAACCTGGACCAGCTTGAAGCAGATTAAACCCTCTCATTGGCGCACCGATTCCCGGCCAGCGGAGTTACCCCAGACAGCATCCGACGGAATCCACCCAAATGTCCCAGGCGGCAAGAGAGCGTGTGCAGCATATATACCTACCCTTGCCCGCACGCCCCGCCCCTTTTTCCGCTACCCCCTCCCCCCTCCATCAAATAGATACCCCAGACCAGATGCGCCATCAAAAAATCTCGCCCTCCCTGATTGCCTCCAGCTGCCCCAGCTGCCGCAGCATTGATAGGCAGTAGTATTGACCGTATCAATATGGCATCTGCTGGTCATGCCGCATCATCAACGATACAAGGGGCCGACGGGCTATTACCAGCCCATCAGCCCCCTTATATCGACCGCATCCCGGCTCACAGTCCACCACCTGGACACATCGTATTGCTGTGCAACATATAGTTGACAATACGATGCATAACAGCAGTTCAGAACGCAACAAAATTATATTTTTGTGGCGTTCGCCATCCAGGCCCTTACAAATGCCGCATCTGTCAGCCCCCAGCCTCTCTGGCCCGTTTGTCACCTGACCCAAACGATATTACTATCTCAGATGGTCCCTGTTTGGTCTGCACCGTCGCCGGTCTGGCCCGCTCCTCACCATTGGGGAGCATCTTGTATAACATCATGGCCTTGTTGACCCTAGCTGCCGTTGCTCCCCAATTTGGATTGGAAATGTACTGCCCCCGACACCACTGCCACAAATCCCCCAGCGCCCGCCCCCTTTCGTAGTATGCAGAGCTTGGCCCTTCCGCTGCCCTGTCCATCACCTCAGCACATACCGCCTCTGTCAGCCCTGCCCGGCTAACCCAATCCGGCCATGACGGCAACTCTACTTCCCCATCTGCCGCCATTTGCTTATACTTCAAAATGTGCATATTTAGGGTATCTAAATCCATGTCAAACCCTGCAATTCTGTACCTTTTCTGAACTTTATCGTCATTTTCCATAGCCATAAATAAGCCACCTTCCCGGCATTTTGCCTATATTGAATATATACCAATTATGGCAAACAAAAAAAGCCGGGTCAACCCCAGCCGATGCGAGAAAAGCGGCCCCAAAATGCCGCATAAAAATTTTTTTGCGAAAGAAGTAAATTTGTGCTTGACAAATAGGCCGGCCTATGCTATCATGAAAACACCCGGAAGGGAAATCGGAAACGAAAGGAGGCCACCAAATGAACACAGCAGAGTGCTCCAGAATCATCCTGGGACTGCGTGCTGCCGGATGGTCCGAAAAGGCCATTAATGATTTTATCCTCTGGATAGAGTCAGGGGACACCCAGTACAAGCCCAAGCAGGTCGAGGACAAGGAAGCCAAGAAGTAAAAAAAGCCCTGCCAGGTACTCGCAATACCTGACAGGGCAACCCAAAAACCAACCAACCACAGTCAATTAAGGGTATTTTGATTATACCCCCTGATTGCTGCGAAGTCAATACATAAGGGAGTAAGAATCATGAAATACTTTACAAACTGCACCACCCTGGAAGCCCTGAAAAAGGAATACCGCCGCCTCTGCATGCTGCATCACCCCGACCGTGGCGGTGACACGGCAACAATGGCCGCCATCAATGACGAGTACGACGAGGCTTTCCACCGCCTCCAGTCCGGCCACGCCACCACCCAGCAGACCAGCGAACCCCACACAGCCGAAGAAGCCCCCGAAGCATTCCGGGCCGTAATCTCCCGTCTGGTGATTCTGGCGGGTATCGACATCGAGATTTGCGGTTCCTGGATTTGGGTCACCGGCAACACCTACCCCAACCGGGAGGCCATCAAGGCCGCCGGATGCCGGTACAGCAAGAACAAATCCGCCTGGTACTGGAGGCCCGCAGAAGCCGCGGAATTCCGGAGCCATGGCAAGTCCACTATGGACGAAATCCGGCAGAAGTACGGCTCCCAGGTTGTCTCCGGCGCACCGTCTAACCGGATTACAGCGTGACCCCAGCCGCTCCTGGTGGGCCGAGCGTATCGGCCCAACCCCATAAACACCCCGCCGCCCAGGGGAAAGGGCAGAAAGGCGAAAAAATGACATGCGAAGAATTGATTATGTCCATCGTTGATGCGGACGACCAGAACGGTTACAGCATGGAGATTGACGACCCCCGCAAGCTTATCGCTATTGCCTACTACATGGGCCGCGAATCCGCTGCCCGTGAGGTATCGGACCAGTACAGCAAATTGCTGGCTCAGCAGCTGCAGTGTGTGGCAGATTGCCGCTACCACAATATGGCTCTATCCATCCAAGGTAACGTCAAATATGTTTACAGCACGGATTACAGTGGCGACATGACCGCTATGTTTGGCACAGACCAGACCGCGCAGACCATGGACAGCCTTAAAAAATAAGCGGTGCAAACCGCACCGCTTATCCGCTGGAAATAGCAGCCCAAACCGCGTCTCTCTAGCTGTTTTGATTACTATTTCAACCCGTGGGGCCAGGAACGTGGCCCACCTCCAACAAGCCGCCTGCTTGCGGAGACAATTACAGTATACCACGCTTTGCGTTAAATGCAACTTGGCAAAGTACACAAATTATTTCCCGCCCCGGAGGTAACGAGGGCAAAAGGAGCAAACCATGATGGACGCTACCTACACCTCCGTCCTCCGCCTGTGGGAGCAGGAGCCAAGCATGAAGGACATTTCCCGCCGCCTGAATATCTCCCACGGCAAAGTATTAAAAATCCTTGTGACCGCCGGAGCTGTAGAGACGGCGGAATCCAAAATGTACGCCCAGGGCAAGTCACCTGCCGAAATTGCCGAGGCATTGGGCAAAACCGAGAAAGCCGTTTCGTGCCGCATCCCATACGAAAAAGGCATGTACGGAGCAGAATACCCAACAATTAACGCCCTGCGCATCCGCAAATGCCGAGAAAAGGAGGAAAATAAATGAGCACAGCCCAATACACATGGCAAAAGGCAAACACACGCAGGATTGAACTCCGCTTGAACCGCAATCAGGACGGTGATATTATTGATTATTTGGCCTCTATGGCTACCCCGCAGCAATATATCCGTCGTCTAATCCGCGACGAAATAGCCCGTACCGGCTGGCGGCCCGCCACAGCCTCACACGCCGCCGCTCTGAGCCTTGACGGCGGCACCACCTGGATTCCCCCCGAGGAGCTGCCCGCCGCAGAATCCGCCATTGCCGCCCGCTGGGACGACATCACCGCCGCCATGGACCCCCAGCTATACGACGATATCAGCGCCAACTATAGCCCTTGCCCCCTACCCGAATTCGTTCGCCACTACCTGGAACAATCCGGTGATGATTTGATGGTATAGTCAAAACAAGCCCGCCGCACCTGATATGCACCCCAAAAGTTGGACGATTCTGGTTAAATAGCTTCTGCGAAATGAGTTCGGTATTGCACCGGACTCATTCCTTTTAACCGGAGTTTTATCCGGTC
>USQL01000035.1 GCA_900556935.1 uncultured Eubacteriales bacterium
TTGGCGCTCTGGCACAGATTGCGGGTCTCGATGGTCTGAATATGCTTCATGGAAGGTTCCTCCTAGCGTTTGTTTTTATTCTTAGAGTCTATCATGTAAAGCGGGAAATGTCAATCGCAATTTCTCACAAAACGGATGGCGGCAGGTGAACAAAAACACGGCAATGAAGGCACCGAACACGGGAAAACCGGCAAATACCGGCAGCCATTCCACGCCGCCGCAGGCAAAGGGGGAGAGAAGAAGCCACACAACCACCCCGGCAAGGCAGGAAAGGACGCTGACAACCCATGTAAAAACGGCGTTCTTCCTTTCCGGATTCCAGCTTTTTGAGTCAATCCAATTCCAAAGACGCTTCATAACAATCGACCTTTCTGTATGTATCTGCCATCCACCCTATCTCCCCTCGGTAAAGCCCGCAATCAAAATTCCGTAAAGTTCCTGTAAAGAATGTAAATTTTACCTGGGCTTTACATTGCGGACTCTATGGGCTTTACACAGGGAACTTAGAATGTGGGCAGAAAGAAAAAGGAGCGTGTTTTATGGATATTTTTGGGATTCTCAATCTTGTGGGCGGCCTGGCGCTGTTCCTGTTCGGCATGTCCACCATGGGCGACGGGCTGGTGCAGCTGTCCGGCGGCCGGCTGGAAAAAATTCTGGAAAAGCTGACGAAGAAAAAGGGCATGGCGGTGCTGCTGGGCCTTCTGGTGACGGCGGTGATTCAGTCCTCCTCGGCAACCACGGTGATGGTCGTGGGCTTTGTAAATTCCGGCATTATGAACCTTAATCAGGCGGTGGGCATTATCATGGGTGCCAATATCGGC
Organism: uncultured Eubacteriales bacterium; assembly: GCA_900556935.1. Classification (GTDB taxonomy): domain Bacteria; phylum Bacillota; class Clostridia; order Oscillospirales; family Oscillospiraceae; genus Faecousia. The sequence goes on from USQL01000035.1 coordinate 822, forward strand.
ACCACCGTGACCTCCTGGCTGCTGTCCTTAACGGGCATTCAGGGCAGCAATCTCTTTTTGAAGCTTCTGAAGCCCAGCTCCTTTTCCCCCGTTTTGGCAGCCGTGGGCGTGATTCTCACCATGACCGCCAGGGAGGATGACAAAAAGAAAAACATCGGCGCTATCTTAGTGGGCTTTGCCATCCTGATGTTCGGCATGGAGACCATGAGCTCCTCCGTCTCCCCGCTTTCCCAGGACCCCAAATTTACGGGCATCCTGACGGCCTTCTCCAATCCCATCCTGGGGCTGCTGGCCGGTACGGTGCTCACCGCGGTGATTCAGTCCTCCTCGGCATCCGTTGGTATTCTGCAGGCCCTGTGTGTCACCGGTGTGGTGCGCTACAGCACGGCCATCCCCATTATCATGGGCCAGAACATCGGCACCTGCGTGACGGCGCTTCTGTCCGGCGTGGGGGCCAGCAAAAACGCCCGGCGGGCATCATTAATTCATCTTTATTTTAATTTGATTGGCACTTTGCTGTTTCTTGTGGTATTCTATAGTCTGAACAGCTTCCTGCACTTCTCCTTCCTGACGCAGACCGCCGGGGCCGCGGATATCGCCGTGATTCACAGCCTGTTTAACATCGGCTGCACTCTGGTGCTCTATCCCTTCTCCGGGTGGCTGGTGAAGCTGGCGGAGTTTACCATCCCCGATGGGAAGGAAAGCACCAAGGACACCCGCCCCGCCGCTCTGCAGGCCCTGGACGAGCGCTTCCTGGACCGGCCTGGCTTTGCCATGGACCTGTGCAAGGACGCGGTGGACCATATGGCGGACCTGGCCTGGAATTCCTTCCAGATTGCCATGGGGCTGCTGGAAAGCTACTCCGAGGAAAAGCTCAACCAGGTGATTGCTATGGAGCAGGAGGCGGACAGCTACGAGGACACCCTGGGCACCTACCTGGTCAAGCTTTCCGGCAGAGATTTGAGCAAGGCGGACAGCCGGACCCTTTCCATCCTCCTGCACTGCATCAACGACTTTGAGCGGATTTCGGACCACGCCATCAACGTGGCGGAGTCTGCCCGGGAGCTGCGGCAGAAAAACCTGAGCCTTTCCCGGGAGAGCCAGCAGGAGCTGGAGGTTTACGGCAAGGCGGTTGGGGACATCCTGGACCTGACGGTTTCCGTGTTCGCGGCGGACGATACGGATCGGGCCAAAGGCGTGGAGCCGCTGGAGGAGGTCATCGACTCGCTGAGCATCGAAATGCGCCAGCGGCACATCGACCGGCTGCGCCGGGGGGCCTGCTCGCTGGAGGCGGGGCTTATTCTGGAGGATATCCTCACCGGCTATGAGCGGGTTTCGGACCACTGCTCCAATGTGGCGGTTTGCCTGATTGAGATCCACGCTGACGAATTCGACACCCACGAATATCTGAACCTGACCACCAAGGGCAGCAACCCCTGGTTCCAGCAGGAGTACGCAAGAAGAAAGCGGGAATATCAGCTTCCCTAAGGAGAAGAACAATGGCACTGATTTATATTGTAGAAGATGACGAAAACATCCGGGAGATTGAGGCAATCGCCCTGAAAAACAGCAATTATCTGGTAAAATCCTTTGCGCAGGCCTCGGAGTTCTATCGGGCTATGGATGATATTTTGCCGGACCTGGTGCTGCTGGACGTAATGCTGCCCGACGAGAGCGGCTACGAAATTGTCAAGCGCCTCCGCTCCCAGAGCCAGACCCGGCGGATGCCCGTGATTATGGTCACGGCCAAGACCTCCGAAATGGACATGGTCAAGGGCCTGGACGACGGGGCTGATGACTACATCAAAAAGCCCTTTTCCGTGATGGAGCTCCTCAGCCGGGTGAAGGCCCTGCTGCGCAGGTCCACCGAGGAGGGGAATGCCCAAATGCGGGTGGGGGCCATCCAGCTGGACAACAACCGGCGGACGGTGCTCTCCGGCGGAAAGACCGTGGAGCTGACCTACAAGGAGTATGAGCTGCTGCGCTACTTCATGATCAACGCCGGGATGGTCCTGTCCCGGGAGGCCATTATGCGCCAGGTCTGGGGCACGGAGTTCGAGGGGGAGACCCGGACGGTGGATATGCACGTCAAGACCCTGCGGCAGAAGCTGGGGGCGGCGGGAGGCCAGATTGGCACCGTCCGCAACGTGGGCTACGTGCTACGCAGTGCCCCGGAGGGGACGGTATGAAGCAGAAAATCAACCTGCGTCTGGGGCTCATTGCTCTGGTGGCTATGGCGCTGACGGTGGCGGCGGTGACGGTGGTATTCTACGACCTGTTCCGCCAGCAGGTGGGCAGGGACCTGCGCCGCACGGCGGAGCTTCTGGGGCAGACCCAGGAATTCCGCCTGGACGGGACCCAGCCCCAGATTCGGGACAGGGACATCCGCATTACCTGGGTGGATGCCCAGGGAAGGGTCCTCTACGACGATGAGGCGGATGCCGACACCCTTCCCAACCATGCCGACCGCCCGGAGATTCGGGCCGCCATGGAGACGGGGGAGGGGGAAATTGTCCGGACCTCGGACACCCTGAATATGAACACCTTCTACTACGCCCTGCGGCTGGACAATGGGACGGTGCTGCGGCTTTCCGTGGATGCCCGGTCGTTAAGCAGCGTGTTTCTCGCGGCGGTGCCAGTGCTGGTGCTGGTGGCGGCGGTGATTTTCCTGGTGTGCATCTTCCTGGGCCACTTCCTGACGGCTCAGCTCATTGCCCCCATCGAGGAGATGGCGGAGCACTTGGACGAGCCCGCCCGGGAGCCGAGCTACCGGGAGCTGGAGCCCTTTGCCCGGAAAATCCGGAGTCAGCACGAGAAAATCCTCTCCGCGGCCCAGAGCCGCCAGGATTTTACCGCCAACGTGTCCCACGAGCTGAAAACCCCCTTGACGGCCATCTCCGGCTATGCCGAGCTGATTGAGAACAAAATGGTGGACGGGGAACAGCAGATTCGCTTTGCCGGGGAAATCCGAAAGAACGCCGCGAGGCTTTTGAACCTCATCAACGATATCATTGCCCTGTCCGAGCTGGACAGCACGGCGGCCCCGGTGAAAATGCAGCCGGTGGAAATGCTCTCCCTGTCCCAGGAGGTCTGCGCCGGCCTGCAGGTTTCGGCCCAGCAGCGGCAGGTTCGCCTGCAATGCTTTGGCCGGGAGGCCAAGGTCACGGGAGACCGGGAGCTATTAAAGGAGCTGCTTGAAAACCTGGTGCAGAACGCCATCCGGTATAACCGGGAGGGCGGTTTCGTCCAGGTGACGGTGAAGGAACAGGGGAGCCACGTCTCCGTTACCGTAGAGGACAGCGGCATCGGCATCCCGGAGGATGCCAAGGACCGGGTTTTCGAGCGGTTCTACCGGGTGGACAAGAGCCGCTCCCGGGAAACCGGCGGCACCGGCCTGGGCCTTGCCATCGTCAAGCACATCGCCCAAATCCACGATGCTGCCATCACCCTGGACAGCACCCTGGGGAAGGGCACCAAGATTACAGTGACATTCTGAAAAATCCTCCTCCCGGGAGGATTTTTCTATTGGTAGAAAATACTTGCTATTTTCTACGGTTAGGGATATAATGTTACGCAGAGATTTTCTATTTGTTGGAGGAAGTATGAAAAAACACATTTTGCTGCTGACCACCGGTGGGACCATTGCCTGCGCGCCCGGCGGGGCGGGGCTGGAGCCTCAGCGCAGCGGCATTATGGAGCGGGAGCTGGACCAGCTGCGCTCCTATTACGATATTACCGTTCAGGATGTGTTTTGTCTGGACTCCTCTAATATTACCCCGGAGGAGTGGCAGAAGATTGCCGGGGTGGTTTTTGAAAATCGGGCAGGGTATGATGGAATTGTGGTGTCCCATGGAACGGATACCATGGCCTACACCGCCTCTGCGGTGACCTTCCTGCTGCCGGATATCGACAAGCCGGTGGTGTTTACCGGCTCTCAGCTGCCCCTGACCGATATGCTGTCCGACGGCCCCTCCAATCTGCGGACTGCCTTTGCCATGGCCGCCTCCGGGTGCCCGGGGGTGTTTGTAGCCTTCGACCGGAAGGTGATGCTGGGCTGCCGGGCGGTGAAGGTCCGGGCCTCCGGCTTTTCCGCCTTTGAAAGCGTCAACGCCCGGTATGTGGCCACGGTAACCAACCGGGGCTTGCTGGTGGACAAGACCGTGCTGCGGGAACCCCAGGGGCCTGCCAGACTTGCCCCGGAGCTGTGCCGGGATGTATTTTTGCTGAAGCTGACCCCGGGGCTCAATCCCGCGGTGCTGGATATGCTGGCGGCCATGGGCTACAAGGGCATCGTCATTGAGGCCTTCGGCCTGGGCGGTGTCAACGTGCTCCACAAGGGCCTGCGGGGCATCCGCCGGGCGGTGGAGGATGGCATTTCCGTGGTGGTCACCACCCAGTGCCTGTACGACAGCTCGGATTTGCGGGTATACCAGGTGGGCAATAAGCTTTTGGAGCTGGGGGTCATCCAGGGCATGGATATGACCTCCGAGGCTGCCTATACCAAGCTCATGTGGGGGCTGGGGCAGGGTATGTGCCAGAAAGAAATCGCGGCGCTGTTTGCCAAGAACCTTGCCGGAGAGATTCAACTGGAAAAAGAGAAAATGTAAACAAGGAGGAGATTTATGGATCCTATTTATGTTACCGGGCACAGGAACCCGGATACCGATTCGATTGTAGCCGCCATGGCCTATGCCGCCCTGCGCAACGCCGTGGGTGACCGGGAATACAAGGCCGCCTGCCTGGGCCGGGTGTCCGACGAGACCCAGCTGGTGCTGGACCGATTTGGCTTTGAGGCCCCTAAGCGCATTACCAGTATGTACACCCAGGTCCAGGACCTGGATTTTGATACCCCCCCGGTGCTGGATGCCAACGTCACCGTGGACCAGGCCTGGAAGGCATTCCAGGCCCAGACCAATATTTCCGGCCTGCCGGTTGCCAACGAGGACGGCACCCTGTACGGGATGCTTTCCAAGGATTACATCGCAACCTACAATATGGATCTGATTGCCGGGGCGGAGCTGGAGGATGTACCGCTGTTTAACGTTCTGTCCGTTTTGGAGGGCAAGGTGCTCAACGAGGCGGGGGACCAGGTGGATACCATCTCCGGCAAGGTGACCATCGCCCTGCCCCAGAACCGGGAGAGTCTGCTGTGGAGCCGGAAGGACTCCATTGTCTTCTGCGGCCACCAGCCGGATATGATTCGCCGGGCCCTGGAGATGAACGTTACCGCCGTGGTGCTGTGCCAGGCGGAGCTGGACGAGGAGCTGCGGAAGCTGCCCACAACCACCTGCATTATCTCCACCCCCTATGCCGCCTACCGGGCCAGCCGGATGATTTTCCTGTCAACGCCCATCGGCCGGATCTGCCGGAAGGACGATTTGGTCTGCTTCCACCTGGAGGACCGGGTGGACGATGTCAAAGAGACCGTCTTAAAGCACAGAGAGTCCTGCTATCCCATTTTGGACGGCGAGGAGAAAATTGTGGGTGTGCTCAGCCGGTATCATCTGCTGCGGCCCCGCCGGAAGCGGGTGGTGCTGGTGGACCACAACGAGGCGGCCCAGTCCGTCCCGGGTCTGGAAGAGGCGGAGATTCTGGAAATCATCGACCACCACCGCCTTGCGGATATCCAGACCACCAACCCAATCTATGTCCGCAACGAGCCGGTGGGCTCTACCAATACCATCCTTGCCGGGATGTACCAGGACCGGGGGCTGATGCCCTCCAAGGGTATGGCCGGTATGATGGCGGCGGCCATTTTGTCCGACACCGTTATGTTCAAGTCCCCCACCTGCACGGACCGGGACCGGAAGATGGCGGAGCGTCTGGCCAGAATGGCGGATATCTCCTTGGATGAGCTGGGCAAGGCCATCTTCTCCGGCTCCCTTGGCAGCAAGACCGCCCAGGAACTGCTGTTTACGGATTATAAGGAATTCCACATCGCGGGCCACGACTTCGCGGTGTCCCAGATTACCTGTGTGGACAGCCCCAGTATGCTGGAGCGGAAGACGGAGTTTTTGGACCATATGGCCCGTCAGGCCAAGAAGGAAAACCTGACCATGGTGATTCTCATGCTGACGGATGTGCTGCTGGAAGGCACCCAGCTGCTCTATGTGGGCGACGACGACACCATTCAGCAGGCCTTCGGCGTGACCCCCAAGGACAATACGGTGTTCCTGCCCCGGGTGATGAGCCGGAAAAAGCAGATCATTCCCATGCTATCTGCCTTGTGGGGCTAAAAAATGGGCTTTGAAACGCTGCTTGGCAACGAGCATATCAAGAAAAATCTGGAATTGAGCCTGGAAAAGGGCCACATTTCCCATTTTTATCTGATTTCCGGCCCGGAGGGCTCGGGAAAGCACACCCTGGCAAGGCTCCTGGCCGCGGCCATTCTCTGCCAGGGGAGCCGCAAGCCCTGCGGGGTCTGCACCCCCTGCCGGAAGGTCCGGGAGGGGCTGCACCCGGATTTCATCACCGTGGACGACCCGGAAAAGAAGACGGTCCCCGTAGACCTGATTCGCCAGGCCCGGGCGGATATCTATGTCCAGCCCAATGAATCCGAGCACAAAATCTATCTCTTTCCCCGGGCCCAGGATATGGGCCTGCCTGGGCAGAACGCCCTTTTGAAGGTGCTGGAGGAGCCCCCGGCCTACGGCGTGTTCCTGCTTTTGACCACCAACGCAGACGCACTGCTGCCCACGGTCCGCTCCCGCTGCACCGAGCTTAGAATGCAGCCCCTGCCCCAGGCACTTCTGCGGCAGACCCTTTCGGAGCAGTACCCCAAGCTCCCGCAGGACACCATCGCCGCCGCGGCAGAGCGGGGCGGCGGCTTCCTGGGCCAGGCCAAGGCGCTGCTTGACGAGGACGGCCAGACCAAAGAGGAGACGGAAAAGCTGGTGGAGGCCCTGTGCCGGAAGGACAATGTGCTGCTTATGCAGCTGCTGGTTCCCCTGGAAAAGGCCAAGCGGGATGTGCTCGCGGACCTTCTGCGGGATTGGCTGGGGCTTGTGGAAAGCGCCCTGACCACGGCCTGCGGGGCACCTACGGTGTCGAGGCAGGCCCGCCGTCTGGAATCCAGCCGGGACAGCCGAACCCTCTACCGGTTTTACGAGGTGCTGCAAAAGGCCCGGGAATACACCCTGAGCAACGTCTCTCCGGCCGCGGTATGCGGATATCTGGAGTGGGCGCTGCGGTAACCAATGAAAATTTTCCGCCGAAAGGCGGCTGCGAATAGTTAGGAGCTTATCATGGAAGAAATCTCCCCAAATCCCCAGGAAAGCGTTTCCGTGGTGGATATTCAGTTCCGGCCCGGGCAGAAGGTCTATTTCTTTGACCCCGCCGGTTTTCACCTTGCCCAGGGGGATCATGTGATCATCGATACTGCCCGGGGCGAGGAATATGGCATCTGCGCCAGCGGAGTGCACCGCATTCGGCAGAAGGACGTGGTTGCCCCTCTGCGGAAGGTCCTCCGCAAGGCCAACACCCAGGATGAAAAAATCGTGGCGGAGAATCGGGCCAGGGAGGCCAAGGCAGAGCAGGTCTGCGCCCAGAAGATTCTGGCCCACGGACTGGATATGCAGCTGGTGTGCGCCGAGTGCGCCTTTGACGGCAGCAAAATCCTCTTTTACTTCACCGCCGACGAGCGGGTGGACTTCCGGGAGCTGGTAAAGGACCTGGCAAGCGTATTCCACACCCGGATTGAGCTGCGTCAGATTGGTGTCCGGGACAAGGCCAAAATGGTAGGGGGCTTGGGCATCTGCGGCAGGCCCTTCTGCTGCGCCAGCTTCCTGGATGATTTCCAGCCGGTGTCCATCAAAATGGCCAAGTCCCAGAATCTCAGCCTGAACCCTACCAAGATTTCCGGTACCTGCGGCAGACTGATGTGCTGCCTGAAATACGAGCAGGATACCTACGAGGCCCTGATTCGCACCAGCCCAAGGCTTGAATCCTTTGTGGATACCCCGGAGGGACGGGGTACGGTGGTGGAGGCGGATATTCTGCGGCAGCGGGTCAAGGTCCGCATGGAGAATAACCCCGATACCGTCAGTGTGTTCGCTAACGAAGATGTGGCCGTTCTGCGCAGCGGCAAGGCCAAGAAGAGCGACCCGCCCATTCCGGCGGATTTGGCCCCCATCTCCGGAAATGGCATCCGGCCCAGACAGCCCCAGAAGGAAGAGGACACCATGGTTCTGGAGCCCATCCGCTTCCGCTACAGCACGGAGTCCGTGATAGAGGAGAGCGAGGAAAAGCCCGCCCCGGAGGCACCGGAAAAGCGGCCTCGCCGAAACGACCGCCGGAAGCCAAGAGGTCCGCGGCCTGACAGCGGAAAGCCCGAACAGGCCGGAGGGGCCGCTATGGAGACCGCTTCGCTCACTGAGAGTCCGAGAGGAGAGGAAAAACAGCCCCAGCCCCGGCCCGACAGACGGCCGGACCGCCGCAGGAACAAACCCAACCGGGAGCCGCGGCAGCCTTTCCAGGAGCAGAACCAGCCCGTGGGTGAAATGGAAGAGGGGAAACCCGAGCAGAAAAACCGACGCCGGGGAAACTACCGGAATTATCGGAAAAACCGGGGAACACCTTCAAATTCCCAGGGAAATTCTGGGGAATAAACCGATTCTACTGCCGGTAGAGTGCCGGTAGAACGGTAGAGTAGAGCGTAGAAACCGTGCGGTCGAATGGCGGCTGCACGGTTTTCCTTGCCGAAAAAGCGGTGGGATGCTATACTAGGAACAAAGAAATTTCGGAGGTAAGCCTTTTATGTCTTCTTTTGCTGTATTTGCCGATGGCAGCGCCAACCTGCCCGCATCCTGTCTGGAGGGAATCACCATGCTCCCCTGCACCTACTGTGTAGACGGTGTGCAGAAGGAGTACCTGGGGGATGTGGATTCGTTCGATGCCAAGCACTATTATGATTCCCTGCGGGGCGGCTGCAAAGTCACCACCAGCCTTTTGAATACTCACCTGTTCCTGGAGCATTTCCGGGAGGTCCTGTCCCAGGGGCAGGATGCCATTTATATTGCCATGTCCTCCGGCATCAGCGGCACCTACCAGGCGGCCATGAATGCCAAGCTGGACCTGGAGGAGAAATTCCCCCAGCGGTATATCCACATTGTGGACTCCCGGGGCTGCGGCTTCGGAAGCGGCCTGCTGGCCATCCGGGCGGCAGAGCTGAGCCGCATGGGCACCCCTGTCCGTCAGGCGGGGGCTATGCTGGACGCGGACGTGCCCCACATGTGCCAGTACTTCACGGTGGATGACCTGAACTTTTTGAAGCGCAGCGGCCGGGTCAGCGGGGCTACGGCCATGATTGGCACGGTTCTGAACATCAAGCCTATTCTCTATGGCACCGCCGACGGCCACATTGTCTCCTGTGCCAAGGTCCGCGGCCGGAAAAAGGCCATTGAGGCCATTGCCGATATCTACGCCAAGAAGCAGGTGGACGCGGAAAACCGGATTGTGGCCATCTCCCATGGTGACTGCCCCGAGGAGGCGGAGATTCTGGCCGAGCGTGTCCGGCAGATTGCCAATCCCAAAAAGCTGATCATCGTCCCCCACGAGCCCTTCTCCGGTGCCCACGTGGGTCCCGGAATGCTTGCGCTGTTCTTTTACGGAAAGGAACGCTGAGCTTCCCGGCTTTCCAAAGTCCACTTTTGCCAGCCTTTTCCGCCCGGCCCGCCGCCGGATGGAAAAAGCTGGCTTTTTCGTGCAATTTGTATCAATACAAATTGACCGATTTGGAAGAAATAGGCAAAATATACGAAAAAATTTGTTGCTATGGCAACGAATCGCCGGATTAGAGGTTGATTCTTGATGCTGAATAAATTACAATAACATAGTAATTTGTCAAGAGCGGCACCCCCGCTCTGCAGATAATCTGAATGAAGATAAGGAGAGGTACACATGGAAATCAAAACGTTCCATGGCGGTGTGCATCCCGCGGGAAACAAGGCGCTTTCCCAGGACTGCCCTCTGACGCCGCTGCTTCCCAAGGGTGAGCTGGTCTATATGACCAACCAGCACATTGGCAAGCCGGCAACACCTGTGGTCAAGAAGGGCGACCATGTGCTGGCCGGTCAGGTGATTGCGGAGGCCGGCGGCTTTGTGTCCGCCAATATCTGCTCTTCCGTGTCCGGCACGGTCAAGGCTGTGGAGCCCAGAAAGAATGCCTCCGGCGGCTCTGCCATGGCAATCGTGGTGGAAAACGACGGGGAGTATACCCTGGCGGAGGGCGTGGGCGTGCAGACGGATGCCAATGCCCTGGACAACAAGGAGATTCTGGCCCGGATTCAGAAGGCCGGTATCGTCGGCATGGGCGGCGCGGGCTTCCCCACCCATGTAAAGCTCACGGTGAAGGAGCCGGAGAAGATTGACTACATCATCGCCAACGGTGCCGAGTGCGAGCCCTACATCACCTGCGACGACCAGCTGATGCGGACGAAGTCCGCGGAAATCGTGGCGGGCATCGAGCTGATTCTGCGCCTGTTCCCCAATGCCAAGGGTGTTGTGGTGATTGAGGAGAACAAGCCCCAGGCCATTGCGGCCATGGAAGAGGCGGTCAAGGGTCACGACCGGGTGTATGTCCAGCCGGTAAAGACCAAGTACCCCCAGGGCGGCGAGCGCTCCCTGATTACCGTCATCACCCAGAAGCATCTGAAGCTGGGAATGCTCCCCGCGGATGCCGGGTGTGTGGTGGACAATGTGGGCACCATTTACGCCATCTACCGGGCGGTGTGCTTCAATGAGCCGCTGATGGAGCGGGGTTTTACCGTCTCCGGCGACGCGGTGGAAAAGCCCGGCAACTTCTGGATTAAGATTGGCACCAGCCATCAGGAGCTGGTGGATGCCTGCGGCGGGTTCAAGCAGAACCCCGAGAAGGTCCTCAGCGGCGGCCCCATGATGGGCTTTGCCATGACCGGCCTGGAGGCCCCCATCTGCAAGAATAACAACGCCCTGACGGCGCTGCTGGTAGACGAGGTCCGAGTTGCGGAGGAGGAAATGACCGCCTGCCTGCGCTGCGGGCGCTGCAGCCGGACCTGCCCACTGGGGCTGTCCCCCCAGCTGATGCAGGTTGCCGCAATCCGCAAGGACTACGAGCGCTACGAGCACAAGCTCTACGGTCTGGACTGCATCGGCTGCGGCTGCTGCACCTATGGGTGCCCCGCCAAGCGGCCGCTGATGCAGCTGTTTAAGACCACCAAGGCCGAAATTATGGCCATGAAGAAACGATAAGGAGGGGACGGCTGTATGGATAATCTTTATAATGTCTCTTCTTGCCCCCACGTAAGAAGCAAGCTGACCACCCAGGTGGTTATGACCGATGTGCTCCTCGCCCTGCTGCCTACGGCGGTTTTGGGCGTGCTGTTCCACGGCTTCCAGGCCTTCCTGGTGATTGCCCTGTCGATGCTCAGCGCCGTGATTACGGAGTTCCTGTTTAACAAGGTCACCCACCGGAAACAGACCATCGGAGACCGCAGTGCCATGGTAACGGGTCTGCTGCTGGCCCTGACCATGCCCGCCAAGGTGCCCTTCTATCTGCCGATTCTGGGTGCCGTGTTCGCCATTCTGGTAGTCAAGTGCCTCTTTGGCGGACTGGGCCACAACATTATGAACCCCGCTCTGACGGGCCGGGCGTTCCTGCTGATTTCCTTTGGCAGCATGATGACCGTCTACTCCGTGGACGGTGTTTCCGCGGCAACCCCCCTGGCGCTCCTTGCCGAGGGACAGGTACCCAGCCTGCTGCCGATTCTCATGGGCAGCGCCAGCGGTGTCATCGGTTCCTCCGCGCTGGGCCTCATCCTGGGCGGCATCTATCTGCTGGCCCGGGGCGGCATCACCTGGGAGATTCCCGTTTCCATGATTGGCACCACCTGGCTGTTCCTGGTGATTTTCGGCGGCCACGGTGTGAACCCCAACTACATCCTGCCCCAGCTCTTTGGCGGCGGCCTGCTGATGGCAGCCTTCTTTATGGCGACGGACCCGGTGTCCTGCCCCTCTACGAGAGACGGCCAGCTGGTGTTCGGCTTCTTCGCTGGTCTGCTCGTCGGCCTGTTCCGGGTGAAGGGCGCTTCCCCGGACTCCACGACCTATGCCGTGCTGATTGCGGACCTGGTTGGTCCTGTGATTGACGACCTGATCATCCCCACGCCCTTCGGCTACCGGATTCCCAAGGAGCGGAAGAAGGCCATCCCCAAACCCGTGATCATTCTGTTGGTGATCACCCTGGTGGCGGGCCTGGCCCTCAGCGGCGTGTATGTCCTGACCAAGGATACCATTGCCGAAAATCAGGCCAGCGCCAACAAGGCGGCCCTGATGGAGGTCCTGCCCGAGGCGACGGACTTTACAACCGACGAGGCGTTCCAGGAGAAGCTGGCCGCCCAGGGCGATACCTACGGCGCGGACTTCGGCGGCGCGAAGATTGAAAGCGCGGCGGTGGGCGTGGATGCCTCCGGCAATCCTGTGGGCTACGCCGTTACGGTCTTCAACTCCGACAGCTACGACGGCGGCCTGACGCTGGTGGTCGGCATCCGGGAGGACGGCACCGTGAACAGCATCTCCTTCACCGAGCTCCACGATACCGCCGGCATGGGCATGAAGTGCGGCGACCCCGAATTTAAGGATCAGTTCAACAATGTGAAGGTAAGCCAGTTCACCCTGAACAAGGCCGGCGGCTCCACCGCGGAGGATGAAATCGACTCTGTTTCCGGCGCGTCCGTCACCTCCGGTGCCGTGGTCAACGCCGTCAACGCCGCGCTGGACTTCGTGTCCGACCGGATCGGTTAAGGAGGGATAAGTATGAAACCCTACGCAGAACGTCTTTATAACGGCATTGTGAAGGAAAACCCGGTATTTGTTTTGATGCTGGGTATGTGCCCCACCTTGGCCGTCACCACCTCTGCCATCAACGGCCTGGGCATGGGCCTTTCCTCCCTGGTGGTTCTGGCAATTTCCAACCTGGTTATCTCGCTGCTTCGCAACATCATCCCCGATGATGTCCGGCTGCCCGCCTTTATTGTGATTGTGGCCTCCTTCGTGACCGTGGTAGAGCTGTTGATGGAAGCCTATCTTCCCAGCCTCTACTCCGCCCTGGGCATTTACATCCCCCTGATTGTGGTCAACTGCATCATCCTGGGCCGGGCCGAGGCCTATGCCTCCAAGAATCCCCCCATGCCCAGCCTGTTTGACGGCATCGGCATGGGCCTGGGCTTTACCATCGGCCTGACCATCATCGGCACCATCCGGGAGGTTCTGGGCAACGGCTCCTTCTTCGGCCTGAAAATCCCCGGCTACGAGCCCATGGCCTTCTTCGTCCGTGCACCCGGTGCGTTCCTGGTGCTGGCCATTCTGGTGGCGATTATGAACGCCTCCGGCATCAAGAACCGGGCCAACAAGATGACGGAGGGCTGCGACGGCTGCTGCGCCAGCTGCTCCAGCTCCTGCGACAAGAAGGAGGGCTAATCAATGAGCCTGATTATGATTATCGTCACCACAGCCCTGGTGAACAACGTGGTCCTCAGCCAGTTCCTGGGCATCTGCTCCTTCCTGGGCGTGTCCTCCCAGAAAAAAGCCTCCCTGTCGCTGGGCCTGGCCGTTACCGCCGTGCTTACCGTCTCCTCCGCCGTGGCAAGCCTGCTGTATGACTATGTGCTGCTGCCCCTGGGGCTGGACTATCTGAAGACCATCGTCTTCATCCTGGTCATCGCCGCCCTGGTGCAGATGGTGGAGATGTTCCTTAAAAAGAACGCCCACGCGGTTTATCAGTCCCTGGGCATCTATCTGCCCCTGATTACCACCAACTGCGCCGTGCTGGGTGTGGCTCTGACCAACGTGCAGAACGGCTACAACCTGATTCAGAGCATTTTCGCCGGCTTCGGCACCGCCGTTGGCTACACCGTGGCCATTGTGCTGCTGGCCGCTGTCCGGGAGCACCTGGACGAGGATGCCATTCCAGCCCCCTTCCGGGGCGCACCCATTGTGCTGCTGTGCGCGGCCCTGATGGCTATGGCCTTCATGGGCTTCAGCGGCCTGGCCTAAGGAGGAAGAGATATGCAGGGAATTCTGATTGCAACGCTGGTGGTAGGCGTTGTGGGCCTGGTCCTGGGCCTGGCCCTGGTGACTGCCAGCAAGAAATTCTATGTGGAGACCGACGAACGGGTCACACGGGTCCGGGAGTGCCTCCGGGGTGCCAACTGCGGTGCCTGCGGCTATGCCGGATGTGACGCTGTGGCGGAGGCCATTGTCAAGGGGGAGGCCCGTGTGGATGCCTGCCCCGGCAACGGTACGGAGAACATCGCCAAGATTGCCGCAATTCTGGGCAAGGAAGCCATTGACCAGGACCCCCAGGTGGCCTATGTCCGCTGCGCGGGCACCTGCGAGGCCACCAAGGCCAAGGCAAACTATGTGGGCCTGCAGGATTGCCGTGCCGCGGTTCTGTCCGGCGGTCTGGGCTTTATGTCCTGTGACTATGGCTGCATTGGTCTGGGCAGCTGCGTGAAGGTCTGCCCCGAGGGGGGCATCACCCTGGAAAACGGCATCGCCCACATCAATGCCAGCAAGTGTATCGGCTGCGGCATGTGCGCCAAGACCTGCCCCAAGCACGTCATTGAGATGCACGACCGTGCGACCAAGGTAGCCGTGAGCTGCTCCAACCACGACCGCGGCCCCGCCGTGAAGAAGGTCTGCACCAGCGGCTGCATTGGCTGCGGCATCTGCGTCAAGCAGTGCGAGCAGGGGGCGGTCACTCTGGAAAACAACCTTGCCAAGGTGGACCCCGAAAAGTGCGTTGCCTGCGGCAAGTGCGTAGAAAAGTGCCCCACCAAGGCAATCCATTTCGTATAAGCGCTTTTATGTCTCCCCGGTCAGCCCCTTGCGGCGACCGGGGATTTTTAAAAATACCCCTTGACAATTTCCCAAAGCGGTGGTATAGTAATGACGTAAATGATAATCAATCGCAAATAAAAGACAGAAGGAGAACATTCATGGAACAAACAAAGCAGTTTCGGAAACGGAATGCCATCCTCACCTGCCTTCGGGGGACGACGGCCCATCCCAGCGCGGAGACCCTGTATCAGATGCTCCAGAAGGAGCAGCCGGATATTTCTCTTGCGACGGTGTACCGGAACCTGGCGCTGTTCAAAAGCCAGGGGCTCATTATGAGCGTGGGCACCGTAAACGGTGTGGAGCGTTTCGATGGCAATACGAGACCCCATGTGCATTTTATCTGCACGGACTGCGGCGCTGTGCAGGATGTATCCCAGGTGGAGCAGCCGGATTATTCAGGCTACGCCCGGTACTTGGGCTGCCGCATCGATACCACCCAATTGACTTTCACCGGGGTCTGCCGGGAATGCCTGGAAAAGGCCGGTATGCCTACGGAAAGTAATATTACTGCGTAACAAAACAATCAACACTCAACCAAATTCACATTTCAGGAGGATTTTATTATGAAGAAGTTTGTCTGCCCCGTTTGCGGTTATGTTCTGGAAGCTGAGGCTATGCCCGAAGGCTTTGTCTGCCCCGTCTGCAAGGTCCCCGGCTCCAAGTTCAAGGTCATGGAGGAGAATAAGCTGGCTGCCGAGCATGAGCTGGGCATCTACGAGAAGACCGTCGCCAACAACCCCGACATCTCCGCCGAGGACAAGGCCTACATCCTGGAGCAGCTGAAGGCCAACTTCACCGGCGAGTGCAGCGAGGTCGGCATGTACCTGTGCATGGCCCGTGTGGCTCACCGGGAAGGCTACCCCGAAATCGGCCTGTACTGGGAGAAGGCCGCCTACGAAGAGGCCGAGCACGCCGCCAAGTTCGCTGAGATGCTGGGTTCTACCCTGGAGCCCAACATGACCGCCTCCACCAAGAAGAACCTGGCATGGCGGGTTGACTGCGAGTTCGGCGCTACCCAGGGCAAGTTCGACCTGGCTGCCTGCGCAAAGAAGAACGGCCTGGATGCCATCCACGACACCGTCCACGAAATGGCGAAGGATGAGGCCCGTCACGGCAAGGCTCTGAAGGGCCTGCTGGAGCGGTACTTCAAGTAATCCGGAGGAGAAGCCATGAAGTACGAGTGCCCCTGCGGCTATGTCTATGACCCCGCCGAAGGCGACCCCGAAAACGGAGTAGCCCCCGGCACCGCCTGGGAAGACGTTCCCGAGGACTGGGTCTGCCCCACCTGCGGCCTGGGTAAGGATGCCTTCTATCCCGCGGAGTAAAGGAAACAACAAAAGAGGAGCGGAGAAATCTGCTCCTCTTTTTTGCACCCCTGTGGAAAACCGGGGGAAACAAACCGGCTACCATAATTAGATGTTTCCAGAATGTGATTACCTGACTGCCTTGACAGATGCTATTTGTCGAAACGAATGCACAGGATATTTTTGTCCCCAATGTGTATTTAACGGCTTTTTATACCAGCCTGTGACATAATCGAATTCTCCTGCGCCGGTTACATTATCAAAGATGTTTCTAATTTCATCTTTTTGAGTTTCGCTCATATACATTCCACCGACAAAGGGTGGGTTCCCCATTATATAACTCAGTTTCCCGGATGGAATGACTGTTTCCCAATCGATTTGAAGTGCGTTCCCCTCAATGATATAAGCATTGGTTTTCAGAGGCATAAATCCAGGTGCATTAAGACAATACTTTACTGCAATAATTTTGCCGAGCCATTAAACTTGTGCGGTCTTTCTCTTGGTGCAGTTCTGGCATTGAATTATGCTATCGTCTTTCCGCAGCGAGTAAAGTCGCTTATACTTATTGCGCCGCAGTATAATATGCCGAAATTTCTGCTCAAAGTGCAGAATGTATTATTTAAATTTATGCCAAAAAGTCAGTTTGAAGATATTGGACTAACAAAAAAAGGACTTTATTACCCTTACTAATTCTATGGCTGATATGGATTTTACAAGCGGTCTTGAAAATGTTTCTTGCCCTGTACTTGTTCTTTGTGGCGAAAAGGATAATGTAAATAAAAAAGCGGCTATAAAGATTGCTGAAAAATTATCAAGAGCAAAATTCAGCATGATTGAAAATTCAGGACATGAGGTTAATATCGATAATCCGAATGGGCTTGCTAAGGCAATAGAGGCATTAAATGTTGATTAAGATATATTGATGCTGAAAATTGTTTTGATAAAAAACCTGAAAATTTATGAACTTCTGGTTAGTACAAAAGTACGCACTTGCATGAATTAATCAAACACTATACCTCTCCCAACCAATGGTTGAATTTGATAATTCTACTTACAGTTCGTGTACAAGAGCTGATAAAGATTGTAAAGTGTAGCATGAAAGGAGCCATATTGTAATGAATCAAATTGATACAGGAAAGTTTATTGCTAGTTGCAGAAAAGAAAAAGGATTGACACAAGCACAATTAGCAGAAAAGTTAAACATTACTGACAGAGCTGTTTCCAAATGGGAAACAGGAAAATGTATGCCCGATTCATCTATTATGTTGGAACTTTGCAATATTTTAGATGTTACGGTCAATGAACTATTAAGTGGGGAGAGGATAGAAATGAATAATTACGAAGAAAAATTCAATGAAAATCTCATTGAATTAAAAAGAAAAGATGAAAATAACATGAACAAAAATGCTATAATATCAACAATATACACAATCGCTATGGTTATTGGTATTCTGGTATGTTGTATATGTGATATTGCTATTTCAGGTACGTTTACATGGTCACTTATTGTGCTTAGTTCTGTCTTGGTTGCATGGATAGCCTCTTTCCCGGTTGTATTGTTGGGAAAGAAGGGTGTGTTGGTGGCGATGATTGCTATTAGTATTCTCATTGTACCTTTTATGTACATATTAAGTATTTTGATAAACGTCAATGAGGTATTCCGCATTGGCGCGATTATGTCGATTAGTTCCCTTGTATTTTTGTGGATAATTTATATTATGTATCGTCGACTTAAGGAACGAAAACTATTGGCAACAGGAATTACATTCTTGTTTGCAATCCCGTTTACATGTTTGATAAACGGTACATTGTCAAAAATGATTGGCGAGCCTGTAATTGATATTTGGGATATATTATCTGTATTTATTCTGTTTATAATAGCAGTCGCTTTTATCATTGGTGATTATGCAAAGAAAAAAGGTTATATAAGATAATTTCAGTTTCACGGATGTTTCGGAATTAGAATAGCCTTATCCTTCTATGTGAATGGATAGGGCTATTTTGCGGTTGTGGGGCGATTATCTCGCCCCTTTATCGCTGTTTCGGTAAGGTTGACTGGCATTCTGCCTATCAGCCTTTTCTTGATACCTCTGTAACTTTTCATGCATTGATTCAGTTTTTGGAGTGGCTTTCTCTCCGTAAGTTTCATTCCATTTTGCACATTCTTTCTGATATGTGTCTGTGATATGCTGTGCGGTGTAGAATGCGGTGTAGAAATCATGCACTGTTGCAAATCCATGTTGTCTGACGATACTGGATAATCCGGCTTTTAGGGTTCGGATCTCTTCGGTTTTGGTGGCAATTCTGTTTTCAAGCTCCTTTTTCTTGGTAAGCCTTGCAAGTCCCTTCAAGTCGCTTAATTCAATCTCCAGTTTTGTCCGTTTACGCTCTGCTTCAAAGATAAAGCCATAATTGATGGAGAAAAAATCAGCCTTTCAACTGGAGACTGGCTAAAAATCGCACCTGCTGCAAAGCGTCAGTTTTTTGCATCCGATATTTCCGGAATTACTTATATCTGCATACAGGTAAAAGAAAATTCTCTGGAACATTTTACAGCAGAGGACGCCGTAATCGGCTAATTAAAAGTAATTATTTACAGAAATGTACAGTTCCCGATAAGCTAAGAACTGCGCATTTCTTTTTCCTGTATTCGCTGTCCCTCGGATTTCCTCATGATAGAAATAATGGTTTCCCCACTTTTGGTAAAACAGTAGAATTATATCAGGGAATGTCGTGAAAATCTACTACTAATGTAAAAAACCACGATGATTGCACAAGTTAAAATTCTTTGAAAAAATTCCGATAATACGCCGTAGGGGCAAGCTGGCCCCCCTACGTTCCCCTGAGGAATATCGCAATCGGCCCGCCCCTGGTGAAAAGGGGCGGGCCGGAGTGTTTTCTATGGGGGTTGGGCAATCAGGCTCATGAGCTGGGCGACGATGAGGCCGCCGCCGGTGCCGATGATGCCGATGTTTGCCAGGGAGGCCACGGCGCAGCTGAATAAGCTTATATACCACAAATTCCCGGGATTTGTCCACAGAAAGGTGAATAATCCGAGGGGTTTAATTATATAGGCAGTAATTCGCCGCTGTGGTTCATTATAATCTGAAAAATTGCCTATATAATGAAAGTATCATTTTACTGTATAGGCGGTTGCGCGGATGGATTACTTTCAAATCGGCCAGAGAATTCGAAAGCTGCGGAGGGCCCGGGGGCTGTCTCAGGAGGAGCTGGCGGAAAAGGTGAATATCTCCGTTACCCATATGAGCCATATTGAAACCGGCAATACCAAGCTGAGTTTGCCTGTGTTTGTGGAGATTGCCAGGGCTCTGGAGGTGGGCACGGACGATTTGCTAGGCCAGACGGATGAGAAAACCGCCAGCAAGGCCCTTGCGGAGATTGCCCAGGTGCTGGAGGGCTGCACCGCCCAGGAGGCCAGGGTAATTGCGGATGTGGCAAAGGCGGCCAAGGCCGCCATGGATCGATTTCTGTGATTTGTGAGAGCGGAGGGGAGAATATGAAAGAGGAGCTTCCGGACCTGGACCGATTTTTTGCGGAGCACCGGCTGGTGCGGCACGAGGAGAGCGTCCGGGAGGTGCTGGATGTCCTCCTCCGGGAGCGGCGCATGACAAAGGCGGAGCTTTCCAAGCGGGCCTGTGTCAACGAGAGCTATCTGTACGAGATTCTCTCCGGGCGGAAAAGACCCTCCCGGGACCGGATGCTGTGCCTTTGCTTCGGCCTGGGGCTAAGCCTGGAGGAGAGCCAGGAAATCCTGCGCAGATGCGGCTATGAGAAGCTGTTCCCAAAGCGGAAGCGGGATGCCCTCCTGTGCAGGTGCCTGGAAAACGGGTGGGATGTACTCCGGACCAATGAGGTGCTGTTCGACGAAAATATGCAGACGCTGTACTGATTCTTTTCTACAGACGGACCTCCACAAAATCCGCGATGCGCATTTCCGCCGGGGAGACAAAGCAGTCCACGGCCAGAACCCGCACACCGGCAGCGGCCGCCTGACGGAGGGCGGAGCCGAAGTCCGGGTCGGTTATGTCGTTGGGGTGGAGAAAACGCACCGGCTTCATCTGGATGACGAACAGGACATAGGCCCCGAAGCCCTCCTGGGCGGCCCTTTGCAGACCCCGCAGGTGCTTGGCCCCCCGCTGGGTGGGGGCATCCGGGAAGGCACAGATGCCCTGCTCCTCCAGGGTAACACCCTTGACCTCCAAAAAACAGGGCTTTCCGTCCTTTTGGAAGGAAAAATCGAATCGGGAATCCCCGTGGACGGTTTCGGGCCGCAGGTTCGTGATGGGGCCCAGTCCACCGGAGAGCAGCCATTCCTTCACGGCGGCATTGGGGGCCTGGGAGTCCATATTGATAAGGTACGGCCCCTTCCGGACGCAGATCAAATCGTATTGGGTCTTTCGGGCGGTGCTGTCAAAGTGCTGGCAGAAAACCTCCGCCCCGGGCACCAGCAGCTCCCGGCATCGGCCGGTATTTTTCACATGGACGGTTTCCAGTTGCCCGTCTATCTCCACATGGGCGATAAACCGGTTGGGCCGCTCCCGGAAAATCCCCGGGCGTATATTTTCGTAGATCATAGATGCAGGTCCTCCGGAATCTGAAAGTTTAGATGGGTTCGGGTTTGGAAAACATGCGGGCAACAGGACTCGAAGACGCTATGGAGCAAACGCCGTCCAGCCGGCGTTTGGCGGAAGTCCACCGGACTTCCGCATTTAGATGGGTTCGAGTCGGGGAAGCATGCGGGCAACAGGACTCGAATACACTATGGAGCAAACGCCGTCCAGCCGGCGTTTGGCGGAAGTCCACCGGACTTCCGC
>USQL01000036.1 GCA_900556935.1 uncultured Eubacteriales bacterium
ATTCCCCCGCTGCGGCGGGGACCTTCTCCAGCAGGAGAAGGCTTTTTGGGCTTCCCTCCGGGGGCATACGTGCAACGGGGTGCTCTCTTTCGATAATTTTCGGGCGGCTGGTAGCCGCCCCTACTTGGGTGTGCGGTTGGTTGGTACGAATTCGCCCGGGTTTTTTAATTCCGTCAGTCTGTACTGCCCTCATCCACCGCTGAGGCGGTCCCCCTTCCCCGGAGGGGAAGCTTATGCCCGATGTGGTTAGTTCGGCTTCTGATATTCCAGTGCCCGGGTGCTGTCGCCCAGGCCCTTGGTGGTGGGGTCGTTGACGATGCCGAGGATGGCCATCAGGCCGAAAAAGGCATTGACAAAGTCCAGAAGCCGCCCCTGCAGCGCCTGGATTTCCAGCTCCACCCCCGCAAGGGCGGCGGCGCTCTGGACAACCAGAAGGGCGGCAGGCACCAGGGCCAGCCAGAAGTTCAGGTTTTTCATACGTACTTTCCAATTGATCATATCTTTGTTCCTCCTCGTTCCAGGTCCTCCAAACGGTGATGGATGGACCGAATCTGTTCTTCTACCACCGGCATCCGCCGGGCGAAATTGTTGTGTTCCCGTACCTCCCTTGTCAGCTCCCGCAGCTGCTCATCCGTCACCGCCTGGGCGGTGCGCAGGGCGCTTTCCCGCCGCCGCTCGGAGAGCAGATTGCTGAGAATCACCCCAAAAAGGGACATTAGGCCCGTAATCAGGGAGGCCGCCACCGCTTCGCTCATACCTTCTCCTTTCCGGGCAGAAGCCTGAAAATCCGCAGGGGCACCGCCCAGTCATCCCCTAAATCCGCTGACCCAAATGCCAGCGCGCCTGTCTTTTTTTCAACCGGTCTTGCCGCCGTCTTCCCGGCGCTGACCACTCGGAGGCAGCCTTTGTCCCCCACAACCTCCCAGAAATGGTTTCCTCCGGGTTTTTCCGCCCCCTCGATGAGAAACAGTCCGCCCTCCGCCGGGATTTCCGCCGGAGAGAAGGCCGCCTCCGGCTCCGGATTCTCCCACAGAAGCTGTGGGCCCAGATACCGTCCCTCCGCCTGACCCAGGGGCAGGGCATCCCCGGCCTCCGCCGCGCCGCCAAGACCCGTCAGCCGATTTCCGCGCATTTCCACAGGCAGCCCCAGGGAAACGGTGCCCGTTCGGTCCCCCCGGCACCCGATTCCCAGGGCTTTCCCCGGAATGTCCATGTCCAGCAGCGGCTGGGGCTCGTAGGGAAACACCAGGCTTTCCAGCCCGTCCGATATCTCCAGCTCCAGCCCCGTCACCTTCGGGATCACCAGGCGCTTATCCAGTCTTCCCTCCGCGCCCAGGTCCCAGGCCTTTGCGGTTCCGTCCCCGTCCTTCCCCCGCAGAGTGAAGGACGGGATTACATTGGGAAAGCTCGTCACGCTGCCGATGGCGTGGACCAGAAGCCAATCCCCGTTGGCCCCCACCGTTCCCCCTTCGTCGCAGGGCTCGGCGCTTAAAACCGCCCCCTGGGGCGACAGCCGGGCCGCGACCCGGACGGTGGTGGTCATTTCCAGGCACCTGCCCCGGCTGTCTGTGACCCGGGCCGTCACGGTCTGCGTCCCGATTTTAGGCAGGTCAAAGCACACCTTTGTCCCCTGCCCGGTCAGCGCGCCGCAGGTAATCCGGCAATCCCGAATCTCCGCCCCGGCGCTTCCCCTGGCTTCCACCTGCACCGCCGCCCGGGAGTAGCCCCGGAGGAAGCTGCCGCAGAGCTCTTTTGCCCCGGTTTCGTCCGTCACCGTCATGCTTCCCTGGGGAAGGACGGCTTGGGGAAGCCCCAGAAGCAGCCATTTGCTTCTGCTCTCCGCCACCCGGCCGCCCCGGAGCAGTTCCAGCGTCAGCTCCACGGGAATCCGCTGCAGCTCCGGATATTCCGCCGCCAGCTCCACCGGGGGCACCCAGGCACAGGTCTCCCGGGTGGTCTCCCGGACAATCACCCCCTGGGCGTTGCCGCAGCGATAGCGCAGGGTCAGCGGGCCGCCGACCCTGGGAAGCGACAGCGTCACCTCGCTTCCCAATTGGTCCCCCCGGGCCTCCAGGGGGCAGGTTAAGCTTGATAAAACCATGTTTTCTCCTTTACCAGCCGAATTTTCGAATCAGCTGCTCGTAAAACTGCTGCTGTGCCGCGTCGAATTCCTGCTGCCAGCGGCTGTCCGCCACCTGGTCCCGGTAGGCATCGTAATCCGTGCTCCGCTCCTGCTCGTACCGGCTCCACAGCCGCTGATTCTCCGCCTGCCAGGCGCTCAGGGCCTGCTTGTACTGGTTCTGGCTGCTGTTCTCCCGCTGCAAAAGCAGATTGTAATCTTCCCGGTCCCGCTGCCCCTGGTTGTCGTAGGCGGTTCTCGCCTTGTCGTAGAGCTGGGAGGCCTTGTCGGAAAGCGCATCCATCCGCTGCTGATAGGCCTGCTGGGCCGCCTGCTGGCCGTAGGAGCTGCCGTAGCCCCCGGTCATGGCCGCCGCCTGGCCCAGGGTATCCTGCATGGCAAGGCGGCCATTCTGAACCGCCTGGTCCTTGTACTGCCGGTACAGCGCGTCCCCGTTCAGATTGTAGGAGAAGGTCTCCCGGTTCAGGATTTTGTCCATGGCCGCGTCCAGCTGCTTCTGCCACTGGGAGGTATAGGCCCCGGGCTTCTGTCGGTCGCTCTCCACCGCCTCCTGCCGGGCCTGCTCCACCCGGTCCGTGGGCACATAGTCCCTTCTTTTCTTCTCTTCTTCCATCCTTCCTCCTTATTCTGTGCGCCAGTGTCCCTCCGGCGTTTTCCGGAAGGGGGTCTCCGGGCAGGCAAAGGGGGTAAAGCACACCCGCTCCCCCGTCTGCTCCTGATACCCCGGGACCTCTCCTCTGCGGAAGGCCAGGTCCGTCTCCCGGCGCTCTTCCCCGGGCCTGTCCTCCAAAGCCGCCAGAGCGCACAGGGCCCGCGCCCATTGGGCCTCCCCCCGGCGTCTGTCCGCTTCCCAGCTGTCCGCGCCGATGTATTTGCCCTCCAGGCGTTTCCCAGCCATAGCCGCAAGCCTTTCTACCAGCTCTGCCGAGCCCAGCACTGCCGCGCCCAGGTCCTCCTTTTCCATGGTTGGTACCTCCTCCGTGTGGGAAAAGGCGTATTGCAGCTGCTCCGAGAGCTGATAAAGATAGTTCCGGACCGCCCGCAGCTGCTCCTCCGGGGTGCCCTCCGGGAGATTGGGCAGCCGGAACCACTCCGCCCCAATCATAGGCCGCTCCTTCCCTGGCGATACACCCTTGTGATGGAGTACAGCCGCATGTCCCCCCGCCCTTCCAGCCGCAGCTCCAGATGCGCGCAGGGCTTGGGCCGCACCGGCAGGGAAAAACGCCGATCCGTCCCCGTCATGGTGCCCACAACCTCCCAGGGTCCGGTGTCATCGTAGCGCACCGACACCTGGGCCTGGGCCCGTCTGGAGAGCATCATCTGCAATTCAATCCCGGTGAGAATCTGGCTTTTCCCATCCCAGCCGGAAATCCGCCCGGTTTTGGCGGACCAGGCCACCTGTTCCTCGCTGTCCCGGCCCCGGAGGGTCACAAGCTGCCCCGCCCCGTCCAGGCCATAGAGCTTTCCCTGGCAGAACCGCAGCTGCACCGCGCCAACCCCCGCCTCCCGGTGCCACTGGCCCAGGGCGGTGTCCAGCACATAGAGGGCATCCCCCGTCTCCTCCCGGAGGCTCAGGAAGTACCGCCCGCCGAACCCGGCCCCCGCGCCGCCGCCAAACGGCCCATCTCCCAGGGCCTTGCCCACCTCCGTGGGCAAGGAGCCGTCGTAGGCGCAGATGCCCATGGGGGACCTGTAGAACAGGGTCTCCCCCACAATGGCCAGGCTCTCGCTGCTGCCCCGCTGGACCCCCCGGCACACCGTGCTCTGGACCCGGAAGGCCGCGGGGTAGCTTCCGTAAATCTTGTAGAGGCAGTCCTCCTTGAAAAAGATGGGGCTTCCCAGATAGGTAACCGCCCCGGTAAAGGGGCCCTGGCTGCCCACGCCCACGGTATAGCTGTCCGTGGACAGGCCCATAAAGCAGCGAAAGTTCCGAAAATCCCCCAGCTTGGAGGCGTAGATTTCGTTGACCATCTTCCCGTCGGGGCCCGGGCCGAACCGGCAGCCCCAGAGCCGGTTGCCGCATTCCGTCACATAGTCCATGTCCGGAACGCTCCGCAGAACCTCTACCCCCTGCTCCAGAACCCGCTGTCCCTCCAGCACCCCGGAGACCACCAGCAGATCCCGTTCCGCCGCCCAGATCACGTTGGCACCGTCCAAGTTCTCCGTCCCTGTGAGGGTCACGCCGTCATACTTTTGAAAATCCGCCCCGATTCCCGGAGCCGACAGCCGGACGTAGGCGGTCTGCACCGTCACCCAGAGGGACGCGCCGGCGGACCACTCTTTCAGAAGATTGGGGCTTGCGGAGGTATCCAGCCACAGGGCCCGGTTGGCAGGCTGCAGCGGCTCGGTGCTCTGTACAAAGTCCGGAATCCGGTCCGCCCCCTCCAAATCGCAGGGGGTCAGCGTCACCGGTGTCCCCCTGGGGTAGCAGGCCTCCATGGAGCCATAGTCCCGAGGGTCTGCGGTGCTGGCGTATTTTTTGTCCGGGAACACCAGCACGTAGGCCCCCATATTCACCAGGGTCTTGGGCCCCTCCTCCGTAAGGCCCAGCTTCACACGCCACTGGGGCAGCACCAGGTCCTGCCCCTGGGTATAGTAGAGGCCCTCCCCCGCCCCCAGGGCCGTCACCTGTCGCTCCTGCCCCAGGCTTCTCCCGGGCCGGGGTCCCAGGGCGGGGTAGAAATCCGCGCAGAGGTTTTCCATCTGGGCAAACTCCCCGTCCCCGATGCGGGCCCCCCGGTTGAGCCCGCCGAAGGCATCCACTGTCTGGCGGCGGGTCCAAACCCTCTTCAGCATGGGCATTTCCATGCGCATTCCTCCTTTTTACAGATACCGAAGGCTCTTCCCCGGCTGGGGGATGGTCCGGCAGCACCAGGCAAAGAATTCCTTCCACAGGGCGTTGAACCGGCTCATGGCGTTGTTATACAGGGAAAACTCCCGGTCCGCGTAGTGGATAGAGCCCTCCAGCCACAAAAAATACAGTCCTCCAAAGGCCTGGGGCAGCACCAGCTTTTTCTCCGGCCAGTCCTCCGGCCGGAAGCCTTGGAAGGGGCCCGTCACCGCGTGAAAGGCCTCCAGCGCCCCCCAGACCATGCCCTCCGCCTCCTCCAGCCAACGGAGCTTCTCCTCCCGGCTGTAGAGATTGGGCACTCTTCGGTCCGTGCTCTCGATTACCTCCCCCAGCGTCATTTATCGGCCCTCCAGCGTCTGCAGGGGCTGGGCCGCCTGGGCCTCAAAGGCCATGGCCTTGGCCAGGCTCTTTTCCCGGCGGGAGAGCACCTTGGCCACATTCCTGGGCACCTCCACCGCCTCGCCCCGCTTGATCAGCCACGTCTTCCCGTTGATGCCCACAAACACATCCTCCCGCTGCTCCCGGGTCAGGGGCATTCGAATGGTTACCTTTTCTTCCATATTACGTATCTCCTTTCTTAGTTCGCCTCCGCCGTGGGGCTGAAGGCGGAGCAGCACTCCACCCGGACCATGTAGGGCTCCATCAGGATTTCCGCCGTCTGCAGTGCCTTCCAGCCCACGGTGCTGCGCTGGTCCAGGGGGTCGGCGGTACCGGCGGAGCCCAGCTGCTTGATGAT
Source organism: uncultured Eubacteriales bacterium (assembly GCA_900556935.1). Lineage (GTDB taxonomy): Bacteria > Bacillota > Clostridia > Oscillospirales > Oscillospiraceae > Faecousia. The sequence continues at coordinate 5,728 of USQL01000036.1, forward strand.
GGTCTGCAGGCCGCCGCCGGTGACCTCGGTAACACCGTAGGCACCCTCCGCCAGGAACAGGCACCCAAAGACCGCCAGGCCGGCCGGGCAGTCATTCTCCGTGCCCTTGTACACCGCCGCCTCGGAGGTCTCCACAAAGCGGACACCGGCAATCCGGCCAATCTCCCCCTGGTACATGTTCTCAGGGGTGGCGTACTTGTGCATCTCCTCCCAGCGGGGGTCGGACATGATGTCATAGGCCACATAGGGGTGGAGAATGCACACATAGTCCCCGGCAATCTTGGGAGCGTTGGCCGCCTTCAGCATGGCTGCCACCTTCTTGACCACGTCCACAGTCAGGGTGCAGGTCTTGTCCAGACCGGACCGGTCCGTCACCGGGGTCTGCTTTCCGGCGGCATCCACCTTGGGGCAGTAGTACACATTGGTGCCGGACTGCAATACATTCCGGGTGATGGTATCCAGGGTCAGGCCCGCCTGGCGGCCCACGGCCTTGGTTGCCTCCAATACGTTATTGTCGATGGCCGTCAGGTCCAGCACATCGGACAGGCACACAAAGTCGCCGTACTGGTTGACCTCCGCCTCCACGGCGGTGGCGCTGAGCTTCCGGCCCTCGGGGGTCACACCCTCGGTCAGAGGCACCAGGGCCTTGGGGAGGCTGGCATACCGGCGGAACTGAATCCGCTTGCCCCCGTTTTTGGGGATGGGCCGCTTCTGGCCGAACTGGCCGTGAATCAGGTTGGGGCCCGCCTCCTCCACCAGTGCCCTGTCGTAAAAGGTCTTGTTTTCCGCGGACAGGCCGCCGTCGGTGGTGACGTTCACCTGCATATTGTCCGCGAACAGCTGCAAAGATTTGATTTCCATAGATGTTCTCCTTTCCATTTTCCCATTATCCAAAGCTTACTTTCTCCCCGCGCTCCACACGCCTGCACAGCGCGGCGATCTCCTCCCGGGACATTTGGGACACCCGGTTTCCCAGCCGCACCGCCCCGGAGCCGGAAACCCCGTTCTCCGTAGGCCGCAGCCCCTCTGTGCGCATTTTCTCGGCCAGCTGCTTTTCCACCCGCTGGGCGGCGTACGCCATGGCGGCGGGAATGATCTGGTCCTTGTGCAGAACCTCATAGGCCGTCCGCATATCCACACGGGCACGAAGCAGCTGCCGGAATTTGGGATCGGCCATCTCCCGCTCCAGAGCAAATTCCGGATAGGTTTCCCGGATGCTCTGGGCCCTTTCCTGCCAATCCGCCACCATCCGGGATGCCCCCGCCTGGATTTCCTCACTCTGCCGCTGCTGCCCGGCAGGGTCCGTCTTCTCCGGCAAGCGCTCCCGAAGGGCCTTTTCCAGCGCCTCAAAGTCCTCGCCTTCCACGCCCAGGGTTTTTCGCATATACTCCAGCACCGGCTGGGCCGCGGCGTATTTCTCCGCCGTTTCCCGACTGTTTTTCAGCCGCTGCTGCAAAATGCTCTTCACGCGGGCATCGTAGGCCTGTTTATAGGGGCCCTTGATTAATTTCTCGAAGTCCTCTGGCCCCCCGGAAGGTTCTTCGGATTGAGGCTGGGCGACGGCCTCCGTTACGCCCGACTCCGAACCGCCATCTTCCGCGAAAAGCTGCAGGCTTCGGGAGTTGACAAAATGCTCCATCTCACACCTCCATGGGCATGAGGCTGACCGCGCTGGGGTAGTTCCGCTCCAGCACATAGGCCCCGGCCTGGGCCACCCAGAAGGCCATCAGCGTCTCCGCCGCGGCACTGGGCTTGGGGTAGGCCACGATATTGGCGTAGCCGTCTACAATCTGCATTTTGGGCTTGCCCAGGAACCGGTCCTGTTCATATAGAAACTGCACCGCCTGGGCCAGAGTATACACCACCATGGTTGCCGCCGCGCACACCAGGTCCTCGCCCTTGGGTGCCGTCAAGGCGTGCCCCTGCATCTCCATCCGCACGGACCCATCCGCGCTGTTCCGATAAAAGCTGGTATGAATCATTGTATTTCCTCCTTAATATGACTTTGATTGGCTCCCCTGAAAGGGGGCTTTCTCCCAACCTTCCCCATCGGGGAAGGGGGACCGCCGCAGCGGTGGATGAGGAGCGGTACGCAGAACCGGTGCGGAGAACCCCCGGGCGAATACGTATACCCTACCGGGCAAGCCCCTAGCCTTCTCCTGCTGGAGAAGGTGGCCCCGTCGAGGGGCCGAATGTGGAGGGGACACCTTGCGGAATTGCCGTGCTGAAAAAGACATTTGGGCCTTAAATTCTATGTTATAGCTGTGCTTTCTTACGTACTCCAGCACTTGTTACAGGTGTCCCCTCCACATTCGCCGCCTGCGGGCGGCACCTTCTCCAGCAGGAGAAGGCTTTTAGGAGTTCCGTTCAGGTTATACGAATTCGCCCAGGTCTTCTCATTCCGTCAGTCTGTACCGCCCCTCATCAGTCTCGGCTTCGCCGAGCCAGCTTCCCCAAGGGGAAGCCTTTTACACCGGGCTGGCCCCGTTGGCGGCGGCCATGCGGCTTCTTAGTTCGTTTTCGTTTCGCAGGCGGGCCATCTGGGTCTGCTGCTGGGCCCGGAACCGGTCGCCGTTCTCCCGGATGGATTGCAAAACCCGGTTCTTTCCGTCAAAATCCATCATTTCCAGAGCCCCCACCGCCTGTTCCCACCGGGCGGGGTCAAACAGCCCCGCGGTATAGAACTGCATGGCCATCTCGTTCTGGCTGAGCCGGGAATAGGGGCTCTGCTTCTCCGCCCCGATTTCCACATCAAACAAGGGCATCCGGCTGCCCATATCCACCCCCAGCTCCACGCCCTGGGGCCGGGGCTGCATGGCGGCATTGGTAAAGCTGATAAATTCCTGACTGCCCCTCTCTCCCAGAATCCGGAAGCACCGGGGAAGCTCGTAAAACTGTCGGATGAGCTCTACTACCATCAGGCACACCTTCCGAAAGGCCCGGTAGGAGGCCATGTTGCTGTCCCGGCTGAGCTTGCTGCCCGCCTCCTGCATGGCCGCGATGGCCGAGGCCGCCACCACACCGGAAACCGTGCCGCCGTTGGACACATCCCGGTTGCCCGTGACCTCTTTGAGCTCGTCAATCTTTCCGTTGACCACGGAGACGTAGATATCGCTCAGGGGCTTGGTGGCGATGGGCTTGATGCTGTCGTCCCCCAGGGCCCCGTCCACGTGGACAAAATCCCGGCTCAAATCCGCGTATTCCTCCTCGTTCACCGCCCCGTCCACCCGGATAAAGTGCCGGGGGCGGGCGGAGGAGAGCATATTCTGCAAAATCGCCTGGTTGCCCCGGTCCACATACTCCTGGGCGGACTTGGCAACGTCGATGTAGCCAAAACCGCAGGGGCTTCCCGCCGTACGGAACAGGGGATCTAAGACAAAGGGGTAAAGCCCGTGGTCATACCAGCCCCGCGCCCGGGTATCCTCCTCATTTTCCGTGGCGTAGAGCACCGTGTCGCCTACAAACTTGCAGTAGTGCAAGGTAGTCCTTCCGTTCTGGTCCTTTTTGTAGTACCAGTCGATAACGGCGCTTTTGTCTGTGGTGTCCACCCGGTCCTCATAGAGGTAGCGGTTCAGGCCGTCGGCCTCGGATGCCAGCTTTCCCTCCAGCTGGGGGTATTTTTCCGTCAGCAGGTCGTTGTCCACCAGCCGCAGATAAAACACATTCCGGGACTGCTGGATGTCCGTAATGCCGCTCTCCCAGTAGAGATTCAGCACGTCTACCCTTGTCAAAGCGATGTCCCCCAGGCCGTTGAGCTTTTCCGGGTCCCAGAACACCCCGTAGATGCCGGTGCCGCCCTTGAGCTTGTCGTCCATCACCCGGTCGTAGACCTCCTCAAAATCCTCCTGCTGCAAAATCACCGGCAGGATGCTTCCCAGCGCCTGGGCCAGGGCCCGGTCCCCCTCCTCCCGGGGCAGCACATTGGGCCTGGGGAAATTATCCATGGCCTCGGCGTGCTTGTTGGCAATGGCGTTGAACAGCCATCCGGAGGTGGGCTCCACCTGATTTTTGGCTCCCCGGCGCATACACTCCCAGTGCCGCATCCGGTACCACTGCTCGTTTTCAATCACCCGCCGCTCCAGGTTGGCCTTGCCCTCCCGGTAGCGGTTCAGGATGAGCCGGGCCTGCCGCACCTCCTCCGGACCGATTTTCTTCCTCTTTTCCATCTAAAATCTCCATTCCCGGCCTTCTGCAGACCGTCCATTTTTCCTCAATATCCAAAAACAGTTCCGCGCTGCTCTTCTCCCTGGGCTCCGGCACCGCCCTTGCCCCGATGGGCCGGGCCATACAGAAGTACCGTGCCTCGTCCGCCGCGTGGTCCTCTCCCTCGGTGTCCAAGTCCTCGGAATTGGCGCTGTCGTATTGAAGCAAGGGCAGGGTCCTGATAAAGTGCCTGCAATTGCGGAACACATACATCCGCGGCAATCCCTCGTTGTCGAACCGCAGCCGGTAGTGCAGCTGCATCCAGCCCGGAATCCGCTTGTTGTCCCCCGGGGAGAAAAATACCTGATGCCTGGCCGCCGTATCGGCGATGCTCTCGCCGGTGGAGGCATCCCAGATGGCCGGGTCGGCAATGCCCACAACCCGCTTTCCCGCCAAAAACCGGTGCTCCTTTTCAATGGCCCGGATTTTTTCAAACACCTGGTCCGGCGGCCACCGGACCCCCTCATTGGGCTCTCCCCGGCAGCCGTAGAGCTCCAGAATCCGGTAGGCCACCCCGTCCCGATCCACGGCCCACCAGCCGCAGGAGAAGGGGCGATGATAGCCCCAGTCGAAGCTTCGGTATATGGGCCAGTCCTTGGGAATTTCAAAGGGGTCAATAACGTGGGTAAAGCGCCGGTCCCGGTAGTGCTGGGGGTCATCCCGAAATTCCTCGAAAAACTGTCCCTCGTAGACATCCCACCGGCCATAGAGCCAGGCCTCCCGGAGCTTCGGCGGAAGCTTTTCCAGGGCCCGCAGGTATTCCGGCTGGCTCTCCATCAGGGCCTTGTTGTCCGTGCACAGGGCCTGGACAAAAGCGTAGTCCTCCGGGTGCTCGTCCTCCGTGTAGGTTCTGTCGATGAACAGCCGCTTAAAATAGCCGTGGGCCGGGCCGCCGGGATTTAAGGTGTAGTAGGTCCGTTTGGGAAAGGGGTTGACTCCCCGAACGCAGGCATCAATCTGCACAAGCCAGCTCTCCTGGAACTGCCCCGCCTCGTCGGCAAACCATACGTCGTATTCCGCCCCCTGGTACTGCCCCAGGTCCCCCTCGTCGGCACAGTAGCCGAAAGAAATGGTGCTGCCCCCGGGAAAGCGGAAGAGCTTGTCCGTGCTTCTGTACTCCGCCGTCCCCGCGAGCAGCTGCTGCAGGGGGGCGATGTGGTTGTTAAACAGCTCTTTGTAGGTTCTTCTCGTAATCAGGACCTTGATTCCCGGGTACTTAAGGCACAGCAGCACGGCCTTCCACCGGACAAACCAGCTTTTTCCGCCGCCCCGGGCCCCGCCGTAGCCCACATACCGGTGCCGTTCCCGGAAGGCCTGCAGCTGCTTTTCATTGGGCTGGGGCAGGGCCAGCACCTTACCCGGCATATTCCTGGCACGCCCCTTCCAAAAGCACGGTGACGCTCTGGGCCTCCTGCTCCCGCAGATCCCGTTGGAGCTTGGCGATCCGCGCCTCCTGCTCCCGGGTATCGGCATCCGAGCGCAGCACCAGCACCTCCTTCAGATCCTTCAGCACCCCGGTCAGCTGTTTGAGGCCGCCCCGGTCGATGATGCCCTTTTCCTGGGGAAGGAGCCTTTGGTAGTCCGTGACCAGCTCGCCGCCGTCCTCCTTTTTGGCCTTTTCCCGCACGGATTCCGTTACCATATCCAGCTCCTTCACCGCCCGCTCCAGGCAGCTGAGCAGGTCGTCGGCCAGGGCCGCCACCCGCTCCATCCGCGCTTCCCGCATCCGGGCGCACAGCAGCTCCTGTTCAGCCTTTTGAACTTCCTCCTCCGGCCCGATTTCCGTTCTGCTCCAGCCCTCCCGCCGGATGCGGTTTTGCAGCGTGGTCCTGGGAACACCGTAGCGCTTCTCCAGACTCCGCTGGCTGGCACCTTCGGCATAGTCCTGCCGAATACGCGCCCAATCCGGTGTCACAGCCGCGTCACCTCCCTTCCCGCTCCTGTTCTCCGCCGTAAAGTCATTTCCCAGCCTCCTCAATTAGTCCGATTTATTGGACCTAATTCTTTTTATACTCTTTTTGTAAAAAAGATTCGTCCAGTGGTTGAAAATCGAAAACATATGTGATAGTATATAGCTATGTATAGCACCGATGCGCAACCAGCCAACAGGTTCGCTGCTATATACCGTCCGGAAGTGTTTCTTTATTTCAACTGTCTGCATTATAGTACATTTGTTTGAACTTGTCAAGTGGAGATAGTTTATTTTTTTGAATTACTTTCGAGAGTGACAAGGAAAGGGTGTCCTTTGTATGTTCTACGAGCGATTTGTCCAGCTTTGCAAAATGCGGGGTGTCAGCACCTCCAAGGCTGCCATCGACGCCGGACTCAGCAAGTCTACCGTCACCAAGTGGAAAAAAGACCCCAGCACCAAACCCTCCGGCAATGTGATTGAGAAGCTCTGCCGCTATTTCGGCATTACCGTTTCCGAGCTTCTGGGCGACACGGAGGATGAAAATCCGGAGGATATCCGCCATCCTGTCACCCCCCAGGATATTAAATTTGCCCTTTTCGGCGGCAGCGGCGAAATCACCGATGCCATGTACGATGAGGTTCTGAGCTTCGCCGCCTTCGTCCGCCAGCGGGAGGCCAAAAAGAACAAAAAAGAGCGGAACAAAAAGGAGTAGCCATGACACAGGTACCGGAACTGTATGACCTGGCTTCCAGGCAGAATATTGCCGTCCTCCGGTACCCCATGAAGGAAAACGGTTCCATGTCCCTGATGGAACCGGACGGAACCTGTTATATCGGCATGGATGACCGGGTTCTGGACGGCGGGACCCAGGAGCGGATGCACCTGGGCCACGAATTAGGCCACTGCGTAACCGGCAGCTTTTACAATATCTACGCTGCCATCGACTGCCGCCAGCGTCACGAAAACCAGGCCGATAAATGGGCCATCCAGGCCCTCATCCCCGTGGACCGGTTAGACGATGCCATCGCCCAGGGCCACACCGAGCTGTGGGAGCTGGCAGACCTCTTCGGTGTCACCGAGCCCTTCATGCGCAAGGCCGTGTGCTACTATGTCCACGGCAACCTGGCAACGGAGCTGTATTTCTAACTGTCCTTCCCCACCGGGCGGTGCGTCGCGCAACGAATCGAAATGATCATAGCTGCCGGTGGCAGCTATACCATAAAAAGTGATGGGGGACCGCCGCAGCGGTGGATGAGGGGCGGTACGCAGAACCGATGTGGAGAAAACCTGGGCGAATTCGTATACCCTCGGTTGAAAGCCTAAAAAGCCTTGGCTTAACAGTGATAAGGAACTAAATTACTTATCAACTGTTAGCTGACGGTTTCCGAGGTGCATACGGACAAATCCCGTCTGATTTCTAACAGGAAGTCAGACGGGATTTTCTCTTTATATCACGAATTGTGGAGGATATACCATGAAAACCTTAATATCTTGTTCCTACAATATGGATAACTGCTGTGTGGAACTGAAATTCATCGATGGCAGCATGATTGCAATTGATACCATTGCTGTTGAGAACGAGGTTGCCCGTAATATGTATGAAAGGACGGAACTTGACTATCTGATTTACAATGACCCGATTGGATATGCTGATTTGATATTGAACGGCGATCCCGAAACATACCTAAAAACAGTCACAGAGTATAATGACTTGGATAGCTAAATAACAGACGCCCATAGGAGAAATCCTATGGGCGATTTAATAATATCTGCTCCTATATGATGCCTTGATAGGTTAGATAATGATATATTCCATCTTGAGCTACATGACCACAGATATCACTTGCGATAGCCTTTAACTGTAAGGATGCGTTTTCCATAGCAACACCGATGCCCACCACTTCCAGCATTTCAATATCATTGTGGCCATCGCCAAAGGCCATGGCTTCGCTTCTTTCCAGATGGTAATACTCCAGAATTTTTTGTATTCCCATTCCCTTGCCGCTGCTGGCAGGAATAATGTCCACGGCACAGTCCCACCAGGCGGTGATCTTTGCTCCACTGACCCCGTTTAATATGGAGGGATAATCCGCTTCTCGGCAGCCCAGCATGACCTGATAGATTTCCTCACGGCTTACAGACTCAAAATCTTCTGCCATGGTTAGCTTCAAATGGGCGAAGGAATAGTATTCCGCCAGATCCTCATCGGTGCCATTGGCGGCAAGCTGACAGGAGATCGCCCGGTTGCGATACAGAGCTTGATCCCCTTGGCTTTCAGCCGCTGCAAGGCTTCGATGGTTTTGGTGGAAATCTGCTTCGTCTGCATATCCACCAATGTGCCGTCAATATCAAAGAAAATAATTTTGATTTGGTTCATCTGGTGCTTCCTCCATCTATATCAGACTTCGTAACTGTCGCAAGCAGGATCAGTGTACCGATTGCCGTCATCACAATACCGGCAATCAGCAGGGCATCCACACCGAATCCGAGCAGCTGTCCTCCGGCGAAGTTACCGGCAGAGCAGCCAAGCGCATAGGCTGCGGTGCTGAATGCCTGCCCCTTGACCATATCGGTGCGTCTGACTTTTGCGCTGGCATAGTACACCTGCGTCGGATGCATGAAGCCGTAGGAAGTAATGTGTAACAGCTGCAACAGATAGATCGTGGTAATATCCTTGGCGAAGTAAAGGCAGACTGCCCGAATGAGAAAAGATACAGCGGCGATCTTCAAAAGATCGGTGTCCTTGATTCTGCCCCGGACTTTGCCGAAAAAGAAAATCACCGGGGATGTGACCATAGCGGAGATAAACAGAGCCGTTCCTACATGGCTGCTGTCGCCGCCCAGAGCGCCCATAATGGCGACCATGTAGTTTTCCATCATGGCAAGGAACATTCCCAGAAACGCAATGCCCAGCAGAGAAACGCAGTACCAGCGATACCGGGAGAAGAACTGCGGAATGGAGCAGCTTACCAGTTTTTCTTTCTGTTCATCCCGTATTTTTTGAATTTTGGGATAGCCCATCAACGTTATGATACAGAAAACTCTGAAGATGAGCAAGAACAAGAGCATCCATGTCGCACCCAGCTTCGCAATGATGAAGCCGATTACGAGACTGGAGATAGCCGTGGCCGCAGAGCCGATACCACGGGCGGCACCGTAGTTGATGGAATAGCCTGCGCTGTTGCAGGCTACGCTCAGTGCGTTCAGCAACGGCACCATCACATCACTGCTCCACACACCGACCATGTAGAGAACGGCAGTCAGCATCAGCGGCAAGCCGTTTACAAGCTGTAGGGAGAAGCAGATGCAACACAGGATGGAGAACGCAATCAGCATCTTCGTCAGTAGAAAACGCTCTGCCCGGTCTGCCAGGGATGCCAGAAGTGGCTGGGTCAGGCAGGAAAGCAAACCTGCCATTGCCAGCATAAGACCGACAAGACCGGATGAAACACCCTTGTTCAGAAGATAGGTGGTTGCAAAAGCCGCTGCGCCGGAGGATGCGGCCCAATAGGTAAACTGGGTGATGCTGTATCGGAAGGTCAGACTCTTCATCGCATAACCTCCCTTACTTGAAGCTGTTCTCGACCACGCTGGGCAGACAATCATAGATGGAACAACCCATGATATCCTCAAAGTGTGCTTTGATGTCCAGTACAGCTTTCCAGCGGTCAATGGTTGCAGAATGCATTCCGTACCGGATCGCCACATCCACAAACCGCTTTTCCAATAGACAAAAGCCGGTGGGCAAGGCCAAAGCATCACAGAGCTGCACCAGACGATCATAGTCATCATAGACAGCCTTCTTGACAAATTGCCGCATAAATTCCTTGTCATCGTTAGGCATATCAAAGACACCGATGGATGTATCAATATCCTGGATCATAAACGCATGAGAGATGCAGATCTGTGCCGCTTTCTCCCATCCATGTGACCTGCAGTAGCGGTATCCGTCCAGCAAATGACGTTCAGAGGTGACCCCTGCGTACCTGCCAATGTCATGAAGGATGCCGTAGGTATAGGCGGTATCTGCATCCAGATCAGGACAGTGCTTTGCAATATTTTCGCAAGCAAGCGCAACATAACGGCTGTGGTCGGCCCAGGGGCCGGGGTTAGCTGTGGATGCGTCTTTCAATGCTTTTTCTGCAATATCTCGTGTCAGCAACATAACAATTTTCCTCCTTGTATGTGAAAAGCGGGGCTGGCTTTCACCAACCCCGCCAGAGATTTAAGTGGGAATGGAAAGATCGCCTTTCCGTTTCCTTTACTGACAGTATAATGAATATTTGGCACAAATACTATATTATTTGTGCGTATTATTATCACGATCGTGCCATTCTTTGCGGAACTGCGCAGGACTACAGTTGAAATGAGCTTTGAAAACCTTTCCAAAATAACTACTGGACCCCAATCCGCAATTATAGGCAATCTGTGTGATTGTGGTATCCGTTTCAACTAATCGCTGATATGCTTTCCGCAGACGATATTCTGTCATATATTCCAATGGGCTTATATGCAAATTATCACGGAACAGCCTGAAACAAACCCGTTTGCTGATATGTGCTTCCTTTGCAAGCTGATCTACAGAAATTGTTTCTGCGAAATGAGTGTGAATATATCGCATCATGGTTTTCAGCTTTTCATTGGCATAATTGTTGGGAGATGCTGATGCCATGGAAGGACGAACGATATCTAAGAGAGCAAGCCAGATTTCTGTAAGTCGCTGTCGCAGTTCAAACTCATAGCCCCAACTATCTTCATTCAGGTCAAATGCGGAACGAATCTTCTGTAGAATTTTGTTTTGCTTTACATCATCGAAAAAAAGGGGAATCATTTCAACACCGGATTCAGTGGTCAACGGGCGAATGTATTTTCCCTCAATTTGCTCCATCTGTCTGCCAGATAACAATTCCGGCTCAAATAAATGTAGCAGCTGTACCGTTGCCTTCTCGGAGGGAATAACTTTGGAACTGTGCAGAACATTGGAGTTTACAAAGCCCCCGGAACCGGCAGGAAATACCCATTTCCCGTTTGGCGTAGTATATTCCAATGTGCCGCTTTCCATGTAGAACAACTCCACCGCGCGATGCCAATGCCAGGGCACAGCAGGTTCGATATACTTTTCCAACTCTGCACGGGAAGCAATATAGGGAAAATCTTGCGAGAAACCAGGGAGCAATTCTTCGCCGGTTTCATGGATTAACTTGATTTCCTGTATACTGCGCATTATTCTCCCTCCCTTGCGTTTAATACCACCACGGCAGTTCCAACCACACATTATCCAAAGCAAGTGCTTCCGTAGTCTTTGCTCTGCTTTCAGACAGATGGAAGTGCTTCGCTGTTTCGTTCAATGGATGATATATGTCATCCTCAAAGCCAAATTGTGTGCCGCATAGCCGCCTGCCGTTGTATCGTCAAGGTATCCTGCAATCATATATGTAACCGTTGCGAAACGAGGATTCTCCAACAGTCGATTGACTATATCAGCCTTAAATCTATAATTCGAGTACGAACATCAGCTGGTAAATAGGTACTGGACATTAGCAACCCTCCTCTCTGGAATGGTGTTTGATATATTTTCCGCTTTTAATGCGGGCATCTGTGGGCTTGGGGGCATCTTCGGGAATAATCCAGCGGCTTCCTGCCCGCTGTGCGCCCGGTATGCGGTTTTCATTGCAGAGGATACCAACCCGCCGGGGAGAGATACCCCATTTCTCTGCAATTTCAAAGGTGGACAGGTATCTCATAGCTGCATTACCTCCTGAAAATATAATAATCACATTATATTCTATTTGTGGAATAATATCAATGTATATCCTGTGAACATTGCCGTTCCTGAAATTGCATTTTTGCAATTTTCAGGGGCGGCTTTTTTTCTTTCTTGCACGAGTGCCTGATTTTTCGGCTGAAAGCGGGCCGCAACGGCATGGCTTGCTGCCCGTTCCACAATGACAGGCATCCGAGCTTGAAGCTGAATGAGGACTATTTCTTCTGCTTTGGCTGCGGAGCCAAGGGGGATGTAATTGACCTTGTGGCAAGGCTGTTCGATCTGAGCAGTTATGAAGCAGCACAAAAGCTGGCTGCGGACTTCGGGATTGACCCGAAACCGCCCACTGCCGCAGCTATGGTCAAGCCAAAGCGTCCCTATATCCGTCAGTTCCGGGAGGATGAAATGCTGTGTTTCCGGGTGCTGACGGATTATCTGCATCCGCTGGAAGATGCCCCGGATAAGTCCAGCGGTAAGCGCAAGCAGAAAGTTCGGTTTCCTGGCGGCTGGTAGCCGCCCCTACGGGCAGGATCTAAATCTAGTCGCATTGCGAACCTGTGACCAGCGTCACCGGTTCGCAATGCTTTTTCTGTTCCCCCCGAAAAATCGTTCCCCAAAAACGGCGTATCTTCCGCAAAAAACGCCGCGCCCGCTTCCAGGAGGCGACACCCGTCCCCAGGAAAGGCGAGTTTCCGAAAAGTTCTGATTTTCTTCGATTTATCGTCCCATTCTTGACTTTTTATCCAAATATCTTATAATAACACCATCAAATGGCAAAACCGTCCGGAGAAAAGCGCTTCCGGTCAGAGACTAGAACGCGGTGCCGGAGGGAAGTGTGGTTTTTGAGGCGGTTTTGGGTTTTCTGCGCGGCTCTGGGCGGGCTTCTGAGCAGCCTGCTTTTCCAGAACGTCTTTGCCACCACCTATGTCATCAACGATGGGGGCCGGACCTTCTCCTGCACCGTCTATCAGGACAATGCCCAGGCCGCCCTGGCGGCGGCGGGAGTGGAGCTCAGCCCGGCGGACGAATACACCCTGGAGGCCGATACCATCACCGTGCGCCGGGCCCCCACCATGGAGCTTATCTACCATGGCCGGAGTCAGCGCGTCCAGATTGGAGAGGAGACGGTCGAGCAGCTGCTCACCCGGCTTTCCGTCCCTTTGGAGGACACCGACGTTCTGTCCCACCCCCGGGACGCGGAGGTCTACCGGGGCATGGTCCTGCGGGTGGACAGACTGGAGAGCCGGGAGGAGTCCTTCGTCCGGGAAATTCCCTATGAAACCACCGTCGCCTATGCCCCGGACCTTCCCCAGGGTATCCGGGAGACCCTGACCCAGGGAAAAAACGGGACCCTGCAATGCAGGGCCTGGGTGACCTATACAAACGGCGTTGAGACAGGCCGGGAAATCCTGGCGGAGCGCCAGACCGCCCCGGCGGTGACCGAGGTCATCGCCCTGGGCACCGGGGCCCCTGTGGAGAAAGCGAGCGCTCCGCAAATCGGTGACGGCGTGATTCTGCTCCCCACCGGCGAACGCCTGACCTATACCAAGGTGGACTACGTCCGGGCCACGGCCTACACCCACACCGACGAGGGCTGCACCACCACCACCGCCACCGGCACCACCGTCCGCCGGGGCACCGTGGCCGTAGACCCCCGCTACATCCCCTACGGCACCCGCATGTTCATCGTCGCCTCCGACGGAAGCTATACCTACGGTCTGGCCCAGGCCGAGGACTGCGGCGGCGATATCAAGGGCGACCGCATGGACCTGTACCTGCCCACCTACGACGACTGCATCGCCTTCGGCCGCCGCCGCTGCACCGTGTATTTTCTGGGATAACGGTTGCAAAGAAACCGGCACCTGTGGTATGATAGAAAGAAAAAGGGAGAACCGCCATGATTGATGTTTGCGATATTCAGGTCATGAAGCCGCTTTTGGCGGAGCATGGCTTTCATTTTTCCAAGGCCAAGGGGCAGAATTTTCTGATTGCCCCCTGGGTGCCCGCCTCCATCGCCCAGGATGCCGGGGTGGACGAAACCGCCGGTGTGCTGGAAATCGGCCCCGGCATCGGCCCCCTGACCCAGCAGCTGTGCCTGCGGGCGGGGAAGGTCTGCGCCGTGGAGGTGGATGAGCGGCTCGCCCCCATCCTGCAAAAAACCGTGGGGGAATTTGACAATCTGGAAATTGTCTGGGGGGACGTGCTGAAACTGGACATCCCGGCTTTGGTTTCCGAAAAGTTCCCCGGCCTGCGGCCCATGGCCTGCGCCAACCTCCCCTATTACATCACCACCCCCATTCTCTCCGCCCTTTTGGAGGCGGACTGCTTCCAGTCCGTGACGGTCATGGTGCAAAAGGAGGTGGCCCAGCGCATCGCCGCCGCCCCGGGCACAGCGGACTACGGGGCATTCTCCGTCTTCTGCCAGTACTATACGGAGCCCCGGCTCCTGTTTGATGTCCCTGCCAGCTGCTTCCTGCCCCAGCCGAAGGTCACCTCCGCGGTGATTCAGCTCACTCGGCGGGCGGAAAAGCCCTGGGCGGTTGACGACGAAACCGTTTTCTTCCGGGCGGTGCGTTCCAGCTTCGCCATGCGGCGGAAAAAGCTCTCCAACGGCCTGGCCTCCGGCTTCCCGGAGCTGGGCAAGGCCGGGGTGGAGGACGTATTAAAGGTCTGCGGCTTCCCGGAAAACGTCCGGGGCGAGACCCTGGGCATCCCGGAATTTGCCCAAATTGCCAACGAGATTGCCAAGAGAAAGCGAGAAAACAAATGATTGAATTTTTATTCCTGGACCTGGACGACACCATTCTGGATTTCCACAAGGCCGAGCGCCTGGCCATCGCCAAAACCTTCCGCAGCTTTGGCCTGGAGCCCACGGAAGCGGTGCTGAATCGCTACCACGAAATCAACAAGCTCCACTGGCAGCGACTGGAACGGGGCGAAATCACCCGTGACCAGGTGCTCGTAGGCCGATTCCGGATGCTTTTTGAGGAGCTGGGCCACACCGTGGACCCGGCGGCGGTTGCCAAAAGCTACGAAACAAACCTGGGCATCGGCCACTATTTTCTCCCCGGCGCGCTGGAAGCCGTGCAGGCCCTGCAGGGGAAATACCGGCTGTTTCTGGCCAGCAACGGCACCGCCTCCGTCCAGCACAGCCGGCTTACCAGCGCCGGGCTCTACCCCTATTTTGAAAAGGTCTTCGTCTCCCAGGATTTAGGCTTCAACAAGCCCGCCAAGGAGTTTTTCGATGCCTGCGCCCGCCAGATTCCCGGCTTTGACAGGACCAAAGCCATGATGGTGGGCGACAGCCTGTCCTCCGACATTCTGGGCGGCAAAAACGCGGGCTTTTCCACCTGCTGGGTAAACCCGGCGCACAAAAAAAGCCCGACCGAAATCCAGCCGGACTATGAAATCGAAGCCCTCTCCCAGCTTCCAGAGCTGCTGGAAAAGCTTTTGTAGGGAGCTATGGCAATTTTACAGTAGGGGGCGACCGCCCGAAAGCTGTCCGAACTGAGCATGACAGTTGAACGTATACCCCCAGACGGAAGCCTATAACCTTCCCCACCGGGGAAGGGGGACCGCCTCAGCGGTGGATGAGGGCGGTACAGACTGACGGAATGAAAAAACCCGGGCGAATTCGTATTCCCTCGGATGCAAGCCAGAAAAGCCTTCTCCTGCTGGAGAAGGTCCCCGCCGCAGCGGGGGAATGTGGAGGG
>USQL01000037.1 GCA_900556935.1 uncultured Eubacteriales bacterium
CCCCGATGCCGATGAACAGCAGCAGCGGGAACAGCTCGTTGGAAAGCCCCGCCTCAAACAGAATGCTCAGCGCCCCGGGCACCGCTCCCTGGGTGATGGCCCCGGAAAGGGGCAGATTGACAAGAATGGCCCCAAAGCCCATGGGGAGCAAGAGGCTTGGCTCCATTTTCCGGGCGATGGCCAGATAGATGAGAAGCCCGCCCAGGGCCCACATCACCACCATCTGCGGGGTCAGATTGCCGAGGTTTGCGAATAGTGTTTCCATAAAATTCCTCCTAGGACGGCTGTGAGGAGGACAAAAAAGAAGACCTTCATCACAGCGCAAAACTGTGATAAAAGTCTCAAGCTTTCAGCAGGACCCGGGCGTGAGCCGTGATGACGAGAACCTGCGGCGGAGGAACCGCCCCTTACTCCCTTTTATCTAGTCATTATTATATGCATACCAGAGGAAAAATGTCAAGGGGCTGTGCCGAAAATTTTGGCACAGCCCCAAAATAGAAAGGAACGATCAAAGATAACGCACGAAGAACATCTGCGCGGCCTGAACCCGCTCTTTTTCGCCGTCCGCATGCTCTAAGCCGGGGAGAATCTCCAGCTCGGCGTGGAGACCGTGGTCCTGCAGGTTCTTTTGCAGGCTCTTCATACGGTCTACCCGGTTGTTGCCATAGGGAGAGTCACCGATGTACTTATTGTCCAGCTCACCGACGGTAATGAGGACAGGCACCTGCTGGACCTGCTCCAGGTCTACGTCGTAGCCAAAGTACTCCTTAAAGTCCCGGATGCCCCAGAAGTAATCCTCGTCGGGATTTAGGAAGGTGGGACGGCCGGGGGCTCCGATGGAGCAGGCCTTCAGACGGTCCGGGTGGGAAAACAGGAAGCGGTTGACGAACTGGCCGCCGCCGGAATGGCCGAACATGAAGAACTTGTCGGTATGGACACCGGGATAGCGCTTGGCCATGTCGTCAATCATGTCCAGAAGAATCAGGTCATAGCGGATGCCGTCACAGGACAGCAGCTTATAGCTGTTGAAGTCGTCCCGCTGAATCAGGCCGCCGGGGAACATGGGCGCAAGAATGGCCATATGATATTTGTCGGCCAGCTCCTTTGCCTGCTTGATGTATTCCTCCGTGGCGCAGCCGGTGCCGTGAATGATGACCATCAGGGAGTAGTTGTGCTCCGCCTCGTCATAGTAGCAGTCCGGCAGGTGGACCCAGTAGTGGAAACGCTGGTCGGTAGGGCAGTGCCAGAGCATATTCAAGTAGGCGTTGCCAAACAGATTTTTCTGCTGCTCCAGGGTCAGATTGGCAGCAAGGGGATTTTCTTTAGACATAGGGCACCTCGATTACAGGAATTTTCCGAAGACAAAGCTTGCGATCACCAGCATGATTGCGCCGCCGATCCGGGAGGAAATCTGGGCGTAGGACATGAGCTCCATACGGTGGGCGGCACCCAGGCACTGCACGTCGCCGGAGCCGCCGCCGTTGGCCATGCACAGGCCGGCGGTCAGCATGGACTCCACAGGATAGAAGTGGAACAGCTTGCCAACCAGGAAGGTGCCAATCATCGCGCCGATGACGGTGGCCATGATGATCAGGATGTAAGCGGGGTTCGTAAAGACCTTGGCGTAGTCGCTCAGGTTGGTGCCGATGCCCACGGTAATCATCAGCGGGAAGGACATGTACTTGACAAAGAACTGCTGCATACCTCTGGCACCGGCCTTAACATTGGCGGGCAGAATGTTGGAAATGTTCAGAATGGCAATCAGAATCACCATGAAGGCAAAGGTGTGGATGGTAAAGCCCAGGTTAGCATGGTTGATGATGGAAATCTTCTTGGAGTACAGGTTTGCAATGTTGTAGCAGACAACGCCCAGGGCAAGACCGGTGGCATAGTCGCCAACGGTGGGTTTGACATCCTCGGTTTTGGCATCCAGCTTTTCCTCGCCAACCATCAGCTTGCCGTTGCCGGTGAGGGAGGGCTTGGCCTGGCCCAGCTTGTTCAGAAGGGCGCTCATAAAGACGGCGCAGAGGTTGCCGATGCTGATGATGGCAAAGGCGGAAGCGTACCAGGTAGAGGCATCGCCGCCGGTGGCAGCGGCCCACATCTTGCTCATGGGGGTGATACCGGCACCGTTGCCGCCGCCCATAACGGGGATGGCGTAGGTGGCGATAGCATCAATGGCACCCACACCGGTGATGGCACCCACCAGACCCGCCAGGGCCAGTGCACCGGCGATACCGGCCAGAATCGTGGGAATGAAGCCGGCGAAGGACTTGATCAGCATTTTCCGGTCTACGGACAGAACAGAGCCGGTAATCAGGACCAGAATGTACAGGTCCAGGAAGCCGGTGGCGCCGTTAAAGGTGTTCAGCGCTTCCTTGGAGCCTTCGCCAATCAGGTTAAAGGTGTTCAGGGCACCGGCCACCAGACAGGCGAACAGCATGCCGCCGCCGAACCAGGTTTTCCAGACGGGAATGTGATCGCCCACCCAGCCAAGCAGGGTACCGATAATCATGGCGAAGGCCAGAGCACCGACCATGTTGGTCAGCATCCAGTCGTTGGCGGCCATGAGAAGCATCAGGGCACTTAGAATCAGGTACATCCAAAGGGGGAACCCAAGAATTTTTGTCTCTTTCAGTTTGCGCACAATAGACCCTCCTAGTTATGTTTTGTTTGTGTAGTTCGAACACATTTACCGGTAAATTCGACAAATGCATTATATAACGAGAAGGTAAAATTATGCAAGTGTTCTATGATTCCAAAGCGGCGGAGGGGTGATAACCGAATGGAATGAAGCCGCGCACCGGAAGACAGGAATGCTTCCAAAGCACTCAAAAATCCGACAGACTCCCAAAAGAAGCATGTCGGATTTTGTGAATAAGTTATGAATCCAATTCCAAAAGGTTATCGGTTTTTAGCGGATATTCCAACCATAAACCGCCAGACGGTCTCGGCGGAGGGGGAGAGCTGCCGCCCTTTTTTGCGGGCGACAACCACATAGCGGTATAGAGGATTGCCCTTGACCATGCCATAGACCGCGTTTTGCCGGACGGAGGATTCCCGGATGGTCATATGGGGCAGCAGCGCAATGCCGCAGCCGCTGCACGCAACCTGATACCGGGTGTCAACATAGTCAACCCGCTGGGGGTGAATGGGGGTTATGCGGTATTTCTTAAAAAAGGCGTTTTCCGCGTAGAAAAGCCCCTGCCCTTCCGTGGCAAGCACATAGCGCAGTGCCGGGTTCCGGAATCGCTGGGCATCGATTTGAACCGGATTATCCAGACTGTTTCCGCTCAGATCCAGCCCCTCCAGAATGGGAGAGTTCTTCGGGATGACAAAGACAAGGGGGTCCTCCTGTACGGGCATGTATTCCAGCTTATCGGAGCGAACCGGCTCTGTATAGATGGCGATATCAGCAATTTCGTTTTCCAGGTCCTCCTCGCACTGGCTGGAGGAGCGGTTGGTGTATTCCAGTGGAATCTCCGGGTGCGCCAGCATAAACGGCGCGGCCTGGGAGCCCGCGTAGGCCCCGCCCCGGTGGGTGGTGGCAATGCGGACGGGCTGGGCTGGAATCTGCTGAAATTGCCGCAGACTCTCCATCAGCTCCCGCTCCATTTCGGTGTAGCGGCGGGCAAAGTCCAGGAATACCTCCCCCTGGGGCGTAACGGTAATGGGATTTCGTGTCCTATCGAAGAGCTGGAAGCCCAAGTCCTTTTCCAGCTTGTTCAGCTGCTTGGTCAGTGCCGGCTGGGAGATGAACAGGTGCTTGGCGGCCAAAGTGATATTTTTACTTTCCTCCACTTCCAGAACATAGTGGAAAACATTGGTGTCCATTTGAAACCTCCTGCGTGAAAAGAACTCAGAACTCTTTCAGGATTTCCAGAATCTGGGCTTCGTAGTCCCCTTCAAACTCTTCGCCTCTTCCGGCGGAGCGGACGTTGCTCTCCGCACCCCGTTCCGGGGCGGGATATTCCCAGATATGATAGCTCAGCCCCTTGTGGAGAAAGGTGATGCTGCCGCTGTCATTTTCTTCCCAATACGTAAAGGGAATATTTTTGCTGTGCAGATTTTCCTGAATGGCTTTTAAACGCATAAGTGGCCGCTCCTTTTTTATTGGTTTTATTAATTATACCAAAAAGAAACGAAAAATCAACTGCCTCCAAGTACAAGTCGCCGAAACCACCGCAATTCCGCTCCGCCTACGGTGCCGGTCAGGTACAGCCCGCCGAAGAACAGAATCAGATAGCAGAGGCTTCCCATTCGGGCAGGAACCAGGGAGGCGGCATATAGGCTTCCCGCGGCGCACAGAAGGCTGGGAACGGCAAAACGCCATGCGATTTTTTCCCCGGTGAAACGCAGCAGGTGGCGGATGGACAGATAGAAGTTGATGGCGTGGGAGATCAAAAAGCTCCAGAAATAGCCCCGCATTCCGTAGACCGGCAGCAGGAAGAACAGCATGGCAACGTCTAAAATACTGGTAAAGATGTTAAAGCGCATGGCCCATTTCTGCTGCCCCAGCCCTTTGGTGATGGCATCGGTGATGGCATCGCAGTAGAGCATAGGGGCCAGGGGGGCAAACAGCCGCAGAACGGCCCCGGCATCCCCGTTTTTGTACAGGGCTAGGCAGAGCTCCTGGGAGAGAAGAAACAGGAGTCCACCGAAGAGCAGCCCATACAGAAGAGCCAGACGCAAAGACCTGTGGAGCAGATACCGGATGCGGCGTTTCTGCCCCGCACAGTGGCACCGGGCCATCTCCGGAATCAAAAGCTCGGAAAGGCCGAAAAGAATGCAGGCGGGGAACATCAGCACCGGGAAAACCATCCCTGTAATGATTCCGAACAGCGCCAGCGGGTTGGAAACCGCCAGGGAAAGCCGCTTAGGGACCATCAGGTTTTCCAAGGTGGAGATGCCGGATTTGGCGGTGTCGGCCAGGGCCAGGGGCCCGGCCGCCATAAGAACCCGCCGCCCCATGGGGATTTTCGTCCCCTTTGGATTGTGCTGGAGAAGGTACAAAATAAGCAATACCGTCAGCGTCAGGCAGGCCCCCATGGCGCTGCCGAAGATCACCGCCTTGCAGGCCCTCCCGGCGCTGCTTCCGGCCCAGAAGTGGAGGCAGACCATGGTGACGCTCATGGAGAGTATCTGCTCCCCAATCTCCACCGCCGCCAGGGTGCCGACCCGATTTTGCCCGGTGAAAAATCCGGTCATCAGGGCGCACAGACAGCTTACCGGCAGAAAACAGGAAAAAAGCCGCAGGCAGTCGGTAACCACCGGGTTTCCAATCCAGCGTTCCGCGATTTGGGGGGCGAGCGCATACAGAAGCCCGCCGATGCCCAGGCTGCACCCCAGACTGTAGACCATGCATCCGGAGAGCACGGACCGCAGCCCCTGGGGCCTGCGCCGCCCCAGCTCTTCCGCGGTTAAATACATGGCGGCGGTACGGATGCCCCCAATCCCCGCAATCAGGGCCAGGCTCCCTACGGACATGGTCAGCTGCAAAAGCCCCATGCCCTCCGGGCCGATTTTCCGGGACAGGTAAACCCCAAACAGAGTTCCCGCTACCCGAAGCACCAGGTTCACGGCGGTCAACAGCATGGCACTGTAAAAAAGCGGTTTTTTTCCGGACAAAAGAGACACCCCCTTGTCCACAGTCTATGCGGACAAGGGGGGTGGTTTGCAAGGCCTGTTCCAAAAGTTACCGACAGAAATTATTGGGCGCTGCCGTTTGCCTCCAGGCAGAAGGGACTCAACGGGCATTCCCCACATTTGGGGTTCCGGGCGGTACAGATTTCCCGGCCAAAGAGCACCAGCCGGTGGCAAAAGTCGTTGCTTTTTTCCGGCGGCAGGATTTTCCGGAGCTGCTGCTCTACCTTCTCCGGGTCCTTTCCCTGGCTCAGCCCTAGCTTGCCGCAGATGCGGATGCAGTGGGTATCGCAGACAACACTGCCCGGGACCTTGTAGATGTCGCCCAAAAGCAGGTTGGCCGTTTTTCTGCCTACCCCCGGAAGCTTTAAAAGCTCCTCCATGGTGCCGGGGACCTTGCCGCCGTAGGTGCTCAAAAGCATCTGACAGGCCAGCACAATGTCCCGGGCCTTGTGCTTGTAGAAGCCGCAGGAGCGGACATAGTTTTCCACATCCGCAATGTCGGCGTTTGCCATGGCCTCCAGCGTGGGATATGCGGCAAACAGCGCGGGCGTTACCAGATTGACCCGGGCATCGGTACACTGGGCCGACAGCCGCACGGCAATCATCAGCTCATAATCCTTTTCGTAGTGCAGCGCGCACATGGATTCCGGGTATTTGTTTTCCAGAATCTCGATAATCGCGGCAACCTTTTCTTCCATGGGAACCCCACCTTTTTTCTCTAAGAATACCACAGAACCGGGGGCTTTTCAATGGCTTTGCTTACATTTCCTGGGAGAGGGTCAGCGCGGAGACCTCGTAGGCGGTCTTCTCCTGTGCGCCCTCGGGCGTGAGTTTGGTGTAAATCCGGCTTTGCAGCCGACCGGACAGACCCATCTGTTCCCGGACGTGGCACCGGGCGGCCTTCTGGGCGAGGCTTCCCCAAAGAATGCAGGGAATGTAGTCCGCCCGCCGGGAGGGCCGGGGCACCGCCAGCATTACATCGCAGATTTCCCGCCCCAAGGGGGTCCGGCGGTAGCTGGGCTCCCGGCACAGATTGCCGCAGAGACTGATTTCGTTGACGGCGGGACCGTCCTGGGCTGTCAGCGTCTGCCCGAAAACGAAGATTAAAAGCCGCCGACCGGTGCTTGTCCGGAGATTGTGGGAGCGCACCTGGCCTACAACATCCAGCATCTCCCCGCCGGACAGGTCCAGCTCGTTAAGACACTCCTGCTGAATGATCACCGGCAGCGTGTCCACCGCGCCTGAGAGGCGCGCAACCTCCAGAAAGAACCGGAAAAAGCGTTTGCCGTTGCTTTCATGGGAAAAGACGGGCAATTCCAGAAGATTGCCCCGCAGATGCGCCTGGTTTGTCGGATATTCCATAAGTACCACCCCAAAGCTTTCGAAGGATAGAACATCCTATGCGCCGGGGAGGGAAAGAGAACAAAGAGGCTGTTAGAAAACGAACTGTCATTGCAAACCAATGACATGCTTTTCTAACAGCCCTGTAGATTTTATTTTGCCCAGCCTCTGGTGCAGCCCACGGCTTTTTCCCAGCCCGCCAAACGGGCAAGCCGTTTTTCCTCCGGCAAAGAGGGGGTAAATACCCGGTCTGTCTCCCGGATGGCCTTGATGCTTTTCTGGTTTTCCCAGAAGCCAACGGCGAGGCCTGCTAAGTAGGCTGCACCGGCGGCGGTGGTTTCCACGCACTTGGGCCGGTCCACCGGGGCGGCGCTGATATCCGCCTGGGTCTGCATCAGGTAGTTGTTGGCGGAGGCACCGCCGTCCACCTTCAGCGTGGACAGCTTGATTCCGGCATCGGCCTCCATGGCCGAGAGCACGTCGCCGATTTCGTATGTAATGGAATCCAGGGTCGCCCGGATGATATGGTATTTGTTGACCCCTCTGGTCAGCCCCAGAATTGCCCCCCGGGCATAGGCATCCCAGTAGGGGGCACCCAGCCCCGTAAAGGCCGGGACCACATAGCACCCGCCGGTGTCCTTGACCTTCTGGGCCATATATTCCGAGTCTGCCGCGGACTCAATGACCCTTAGCTCGTCCCGCAGCCACTGGATGGCGGCCCCGGCGACGAAGATGGAGCCCTCCAGGGCGTAATGGACCTTCCCGTCCAGGCCCCAGGCGATGGTGGTCACCAGGCCGTTTTTGGAGAAGATGGGCTTTTCGCCGGTGTTCATCAGCAGAAACGCGCCGGTGCCGTAGGTACACTTGGAGGAGCCGGGGGTGAAGCAGGTCTGGCCGAACAGCGCAGCCTGCTGGTCCCCGGCCGCCCCGGCAATGCGGATGGGGACCCCAAAGAACTGGGCCTCCGTCATGCCGTACAGGCAGCTGGAGGGCATGGGTGTGGGGAGCATACATTCAGGAATTCCGAAGAGCTTTAAAATATCCTCGTCCCAGCGCAGGGTATTGATATTAAACAGCATGGTCCGGGAGGCGTTGGAGTAGTCCGTCACGTGGACCTTTCCGCCGGTGAGCTTCCAGATGAGCCAGGTTTCCACGGTGCCAAAGAGAATGTCGCCCGACTCCGCCTGCTGCCGGACCCCGGGCACGTTTTCCAGAATCCAGCGGATTTTGGTGCCGGAGAAGTAGGGGTCAATCACAAGACCGGTCTTTTCCCGGATGGTGTCCACCAGGCCATCCTTTGTGAGCCGGTCGCAGTACTCCGCCGTCCGGCGGCACTGCCAGACGATGGCGTGGTACACGGGCTTTCCGGTGTGGCGGTCCCAGCAGATGGTGGTTTCCCGCTGGTTGGTGATGCCGATGGCGGCAATGTCCGCCGCGGTGGCCCCAACGGCGGCGATGGCCTGCCGGGCAACCTCCAGCTGGGTGGTGAAGATTTCGTCCGCGTCGTGCTCAACCCAGCCGGGCTTGGGGAAAATCTGGGTGAATTCCTTCTGGGCTACGGAGCAGATTTCGCCGCTTTCGTCAAAGAGAATGCAGCGGTTGGAGGTGGTGCCGGAGTCCAGAGCCATCATATATTTGGCCATGTGTTTCCCGTCCTTCCGAATTTATTTTTATTGGATATGGCTGTGGTTATTGATATGGTCCTGACAGTAGCAGTAGTAGCCGTTGCACTTGGAGCAGTACCGGAATTCCAGCTCGGGGTTGGAGACATCCGTCCTGCCGCATACGGTGCATTTGTGGGTATAGGCGGGGGTTTCCTGGCGCTTGGGCTGCTGGGTTACGTGGAACTGGATAATCTTGGGCTGCTTGGGGGCCTTGTGGAAGAGCTTGCGCAGCTTGTTCTGCCAGGAAAGGGGAATGACATTCAGTACGTCCTTCCCAAAGAACAGAAAATAGTTTCCCAGGGCCACCAGCGGGAAGATGTTGTAGGCGGTGAAGGGGGTCTGGAACAGGCCGATGAAGATGATGACCAAATCAAACAGGGCAAACACCCAGGCCTTGATGGGGATGATAAAGAACAGCAGGAAGCCCGCCTGGGGATAAAGCGTGGCATAGCCCAGAAACAGGCTCATGTTCAGATAGTACACGTCGGCATTGCAGCCAAAAATCATGCCGTAGATATCCATGAGCAGGACCCCGGAAAAATAGAAAAGGTTAAATTTCAGGGTGCCCCACTGCCGCTCCATGGCGGTGCCCAGAGAGTAGTAGCACAGAAGGGAAATGAGCATAAAAAGGATATTGCTGTTCATCAGCGTCAGGGGATAGGTAATCAGCCGCCAGACCTGACCCTGCAGGATGGCTGTCCGATTAAAGCGCAGCAGGTAATAGAGGGTATAATTCCCGGCCAAGGTGCTGATGAGATACACCGCCGCATTGCCCAGGACAATATAGAGCATTAGGTTTGGAATGCCTTTGCTTCGGTTTGCGTAGCAGAAGCGCTCGAAATTTCTTCGCAGGTTTTTCAATGGGGTCAACTCCTTCAATGTTTGCGTTTATTTTAACAGGGAAAAACTGTTTTGTCTATGGCCGAAATGTTAACTTTGACCGAAAGTGTGTTTCCCTCTTGACATTTGGTGTCGCTTTGTGTAAAATGCAAAAAACTGCATACAAAGCCTTATCAAGAGTGGTGGAGGGAACGGCCCGATGAAACCCGGCAACCTGATAATCAAGGTGCCAAATCCGGCGGCAGACGAAAGATGAGGATTCGATTATACGTATTCACGCACATCGGGTCTTCGGTGTGCGGTTTTTCTTTTGTAAAAACTGTTCTATGAAAGGAAAACAAAAAATGGAAAAAAGACTGTTTACTTCTGAGTGCGTTACCAATGGCCACCCCGACAAGGTTGCCGACTCCATCTCCGATGCCATCCTGGATGCGTGCCTGGCCCAGGACTCCGGCTCCCGTGTGGCCTGTGAGACCATGGTCACTACCAATTTCTGCCTGATCTGCGGCGAAATCACCACCAAGGCAAAGGTTGACTACGCCTCCGTCGCCCGGGAGGCCATCCGGGCCATCGGCTACACCAACCCCGGGGACGGCTTCGATGCCGACACCGTGGAGATTCAGTGCCGCATCCACACCCAGTCCGCGGACATTGCCCTGGGCACCAACGACGATGTGGGCGGTGCCGGAGATCAGGGTATGATGTTCGGCGGTGCCTGCAACCAGACCCCGGAGCTCATGCCCCTGCCCGCCGCTCTGAGCCGTGCCCTGTGCAACCGCCTGACGGAGTGCGTCCGGGAAAACAGCCTTCTGCGGCCCGACGGAAAGACCCAGGTGACCGTTGAGTTTGACGAGAATGGCCATGTCGTTGGCGTGGATACCGTGGTGGTTTCCATTATGCACAGCGCCGATTTCGAGATGGAGGCCCTGCGGGCCTATATCCGCTCTGAGGTCATCGCTCCGGTCCTGAAGGCCTACGGCTTCCGGCTGGAAGATGTTGCCCATATCTTCATCAACCCCACCGGTCACTTCGTCATCGGCGGCCCCAACGGCGATACCGGCCTGACCGGACGGAAGATCATCGTCGATACCTACGGCGGCTACTTCTCCCACGGCGGCGGTGCCTTCTCCGGCAAGGACCCCACCAAGGTTGACCGCAGCGCCGCCTACATGGCCCGCTACATGGCCAAGAACCTGGTGGCCGCGGGCCTTGCCGACCGGGTGCAGGTGCAGCTGGCCTACGCCATCGGTGTTGCGGAGCCTGTCTCCGTCCGGGTGGACAGCTACGGCACCGGCAAGCTCTCCGATGAAGCACTCACGGACCTGCTGCGCCAGACCTTCGACATGACCCCCGGCGGCATCATCCGCAAGCTGGACCTGCGCCGTCCCATCTACGCTTCCACCGCCGCCCGCGGCCACTTCGGCGTCCCCGGCAAGACCTGGGAAGAAACCGACATGGCCCCGGTTCTGCGGGAAAAGGCCGGAATTTAAACGAAATAACAACGGGCTGCCTCAAATGCAAGGCAGCCCGTTATTGCTGGCTTTATGAATCATTCGACATGGAAAGGAACCACATAGCGCTGTATATCCGTATAGTTTTGCTGCAAAGGGGAGCGCGGCTGGGTTTTGTCGTAGACATCCTCTATCATTAAGTGCAGCTCGTAGTCCCCGCTGGGAAGGGAGCCGTACAGTTTTTCCCAATCCAGGGTGATGTCTGTCTGGGCACCGGACGGAATCGGGTATTCCTGCCGCAGCTTTTCTTCCTCATCAGCGGTGCACACCGGATTTTGTTCGGTTCGATGTACCCCGTCGGTACGGTAGATATGGTATCGCTTGACGGTAAGCGTCCCGATTTCCTGCCCCTTTTTCTGGACGACATTCAAAAGAATGTGCTTGGCACCTGCCTCCTCCGCGGAGAATTGAAGGCCCCAATCTTCCGCCCGAGTATCCACCATGGTGCCGTCTTCGGCATAGAGATACTGCTCCAGCTCGGAGGAAACGCCCTCCCCGGGGAGATAGAACGCTATTGAAAAAATCGGGTATCGCCCGCCGGCGGCCGATTCGAACACATCCCGGGTGATGCACAAATCAAAGTTCGGGTAGTGGAACCGATAGCGGCTGAGCCCATACCGGGAGATTTCCGTCCGATTACACAGCCCCTGTGCCGCATCCAGAAAGGCCTGATGGACCACATCCTCGGAGGAGAGCTTCCCGGAGGACAGAGCGGAGGGAAACGAAAAACGCCCGGACCCAATCTGTAGTTCAACATCGTCAATCCCATAGAGATACACCGCCGCTGCCCCGCTCCCCGGGAATTCCGTTGGGGCATAAGAAGATAGCTGATTGGCGGAGGCAGCCTTTTGAATGGTGCTGTTCACAAGACTGAGGGATGCCGTACTCCGACGGGAGCCCAGGAAGAATCCTAGGGCGATGGAGATTACGCAAAGAAGAGACGCTATAACAGTGCATCTTGGAGAGATTATTATGTGAATTGCGTTTTTTTTGAAATTCATCGATTTTGCCCCCTGTTCAATGATAATATATCACGCATCTTCCTGAATTGCAACAATAACAATATAACGTTGAATATATTTGAGAAAGAGATACGAACGAACCTTTCTTATACAAATTGCACGAGCTACATTTATGAATTTCAGGGGGACGATGTTTACATCGTCCCCCATTTGACGGGTGGGAATTGCTTATATAGAAGAATAAATCAACTCAGTGACCGTCGTATAAATCAAATGAACCAAATAGCCCTCACGGCATGAATTACTTAATATCTTGCATTTGTCCACCAGCGGTTTCCGGTGACATAAAACATAAATGTAACCTCAATTGGAAGATAGCCATCATTTCTTGCCAAATCGCAAGTAAACCCGGTGCAAGCATTTGTCAAGTACCCTTCACTCTGGCGATACTCTGACGCGTAATGAACGGGGCCGCCACTGCTTCGCGTTCCGGTTCCACGACTAAGAATGCTCGATTTTCCATTAGAAAGCCGGTAGCAAATATTTGAAATTGTCAATACTTCATAGGAAACGTTTGCGGTTACTTTAAAGCTTAAATAGTAATCTGTCGTTGTGGAGTTAATTACATTATGGTAGCTATTTGTGTTCAGTACATTTGCTGAAGATAAAACAACAACTCCGTCAGAATACTCAATATAAGTTAGAATATCTCCGTTGGCAGAGGTACGGGATACGGATTCGACAATTTGAGGGAGAGAACAAGTTGCAAGATCTGCAGAAGAAGGTGTGCTGTAAATTCTATCTGCATATTCCGGAAAAACATCGCAGGCTGTTTCGATAAACTGTAGATATTCATCAGTGCTCGATGTATTATCTGCAAAAACAGAAGGGGTAAGGCTGATAATAAGGACCAGTGTCAAAACTAAGCAAAGTACTCGTTTGATATTTGCCATTTCTAAAACCTCCTAGAATCATAGCATACTCTAATTGAAATTTGAATATATTTCTTACCTGACCAACCAATTAATTACGCATAATTACACATTTTCCCAATACATAACAACATTGATTCCAAGCCCATTCCACATAGTACTGGACTATACAATGCGGGACACGCCAGTATAAGCGACACAATGATTACCATGTCGAATACAAGAAGATATCTGCAACAAATTTTCCGATATCTTCGATGTTCATCATTGTCCAAGGGCTTTTCCTTACTGCCCAAAGGACTAAACAGAAAAACGCTCAGATTGCTCAAAATAAGCAATGGCATAATAATCCAATCCGATTGCGCAATGATTCTTATTGAAGCTATGACCACACCAAAGGCTAGTGTCGTCCATGCCGTGCAAGCCATTTCCGTCTTCACATGTATCCCTCCTGCGTAACTCCGCAAGAGAAAGAACACAATATAAAAAATGACGCTTTCACACGGGATTTTCCAAAAGAATCCAAAAGCAATGGATATCAGGAAAAAGAAGAAACGTGTAATCAGCAGGAAAAAGCCATAAACGTATAACTCCCTATCAGCCTCCTTCACAGCGGATGATGCAATCAATTTACTTACAATGCGCTCTGCCAGCACCGTTGCCATTATTTTGAATTTTTGAAGCGCTTTAATGCTTCAGGGGCCTTCGGCTGGTAGATGCACATACATGTCGTCCGATTTGCATCTCGGCGCAGTGCATGCTCCGCGGCCTTTTTAGCAACGGTTGCAATCAGGCTTTTTTTGCTCTTCATAGCGTTCACCTCCTTCTGACGACAAAATAACATGTCTTTTGCAGCTTTTCAATAGCTCAATCAAAAGTGCGGATTATTTGCGCAAAACTGCAAGGATTCATATTATTAGTTGTAGATATCTATAAAATCATCACAAACTAATTGCTTCACAGATATGTTCTATTGTAGTTTGTTCTCGTTTTCTGAAAAACATGGTATTTTATCCACGGTGATCGATATGGATGTTGATAAAAAGCTAATTGGAAAGCGTATTCGGCACCGACGTGAAGTCGCAGGCCTTTCCCAGGAGCAGCTGGCTGAAAAGTTAGAGCTTTCCACCAACCACATTTCCAGTATGGAGTGTGGGAAAAGTCTGCTCACAACAAAACGACTGTTGGATTTATGCGATATACTTGGCGGCACACCAAACTACTACCTGCTGGGCGAAATTGGGCCAGAGGCGGACAGGATAACCACCCTTATTCAGAAGCTGTCCCCCAGAGAACAGAAAACTCTATGCCGCCTTTTAGCAACGTATCTCCAGGAATAACCCTCCATGATATTTTCTTGCAAAAATGCAAGAAATCTGTGCAAAAATGCTGGTTTTTCTACTCTTCGCAGATTTGACGTTGGACTTCAATAATGATAAAATAGGCTTACGATGTTTCGTCGCATCGTAAGCCTATTTTTATGAGGTATCTAAATGAAAATTTTGATTTGCGATGATGAACAGAGCTATCTGAACACGCTTAGAATTCACATTGAAGAATATATGAAAAATTACCATATTCCCTGCGCCATCACTGCGGTGGTAGACCCGCTTCGAATTGCCCAGGATGACACCGTATTTGACCTTGCCTTCCTGGATATCCAGATGCCGGGCGTGGATGGCATCACATTGGCAAAGGAGCTGCGGCAGCGCAATCCCAAGCTGGCACTGTTTTTTGTGACCAACTATGATTGCTACCAGGATGATGCCATGGACCTCCGGGCGTTTCGCTTTTTTGAAAAGCCCTTTAACGCTGATCGGCTGTATGCCGGACTTGACAAAGCTATGGAATATATTGACGGGGCCTATGTTGACCTTTTCCTTTCCGAAAATGCCGCTGTGCAGCGGGTGATTGCGGACGATGTTCTTTACGTGACTCGAGACGGCAGACGAGCGAGTGTCATCACGTTGGAGAAAGTGTATTCCACAGCTGACAAATATGATGATCTCTGTGAGAAGCTGCCGCAGCTATTCTTCTACCCTGTCCATAAATCTTTTTTCGTCAATCTCCACTATGTAGACCGCTACACCTACACAGAACTGCTTCTTTCTGATGGAACCAAAATTCCTATTGCACCGAGGAGACAATCCGCGTTTCATAAATTCTGGTTTGAATATTTGCGGAGGAAATGATATGCTGAATCCGCTTTTTTCCTTATATGTGTACCTGATTGAAATGGTAATTTCCTACGTATTTTTTTCATCTTTCCGTAAACAGAAATTGACATCAGTGAAAACGATTACTTTTGGCGCAATTCTATTTTCCTTTGGTTCAACCATGAATATTTTCTTAAAGAACAACGGATTGGTTAACGCAATGGTTACACTAACCATCAACGCCGTTTTCGCCATGTTCTGCTTCGATTGCACGTTACAAAAGAGTTGTTTCTACGCAGCTGTTCTCGGAATGCTAAATACTGCTTTGGAAACTATTATTATTCCGATAAGTTCCTTTGTTATTGGCGATAGCTTTTCAGGGTATAATGACAATTTGGGGCTGCTTATTTTTCAAACAATCACAATTAAAACACTCTATTTTCTCATCATCCTTTTATTGATAAAGCTGATTCGACCAGGAGATACATCGAATGTCATTCCGTTGGAGTTTTTGGTATTCCCAGGTCTCACGACAGTGTGCCAGTTTATATTTTGGTATATTTGTGCACGTTTAGATGCCAGATACGAAGTTCAATTTCTTCTTTCTATCTCCAGCGGCTGCCTATTTGCTGCAACCGTTCTACTTTTCTTTGCCTATTCACATCAGGTGAAAAAGGAACGCCAGACTATGCAAATCCAAAGTGAGCTGAATAGGCTTCAGACAGAGCAATCGTATTACCAAATTTTGGATCAGCAAAATCAGGAATTGATGATTTATGCCCACGATGCCAAAAAGCACCTCTCTGCAATTCAGGCATTGAATGAAGATCCGACTATCGATAGCTATGTGACGAAACTGTCTGAACAGCTAAGAGATTACTCCAAAAGCCGCAACAGCGGCAATAAGCTTTTGGATGTCATGCTACATAAGTATGACATTGACTGTAAAATGCGGGACATTACCTTTGAATACGATGTCAAGGTTTGCAATCTTTCCCGATTGGAGGACATTGATCTGGTTGCTATCCTCGGCAATCTGCTGGATAATGCCGTCACCGCTTCGGAGCAGTCCACTGAAAAATATATTTCTCTGACCACTGTATATCGCAATCGTTACAGCGTCATTATTGTCAGCAACAGCTGTGATACTCCCCCAAAACAATCTGGACACCACCTGATTTCCACAAAATCCGGAGCCGGTCTCCATGGCTTTGGCATGAAAAGCGTTGCCAAGTCCATTAAAAAATATGACGGCGATTATGAATGGGAATATGATGAGGAGAGGCACTTGTTTACTGTTACTGTGATGGTTTCTGCTGCGGCGTAGGGAGAATAGACAGACCCTGTTGTTTTTTTGCCCAATCCGTGGTAAACTAAGAAAAAACAAAAGGACGGAGGAGTCCCACAATGCTGGATTTTATTCGGATTGCCTGCGCGGTGCCCCCGGTGCGTGTGGCGGACCCCCGCAAAAACGCGGAGGACCACTGCGCCATGCTGAAAGCGGCGGATGAAAAGCAGGTGGATTTGCTGGTATTCCCGGAACTGAGCCTCACGGGCTATACCTGCCAGGACCTGTTCTTTCAGTCCACGCTTTATGATGGGGTTATGGCGGGCCTGGAGCGGATTCTGAACTGCTCCCGAGAGCACCCCAATGTCACCGCTGTGGTGGGCATGCCCCTGTTTCTGGATGCGGAAATGTACAATTGCGGGGCGGTTATTTCCGGCGGTGTTCTCCGCGGCCTGGTGCCCAAAACCTATATCCCCAATTACAATGAGTTCTACGAAAAGCGCTGGTTCGTTTCCGGGGCTGATTTGCGCCAGAATACGGCGGTTCTGCCCCTTCCCGGCGGGGCAATTCAGGCACCGATTTCCTCCAAGGGCGTGTTCCTTCTGGGGGATGGGACCAAGCTGGGCGTGGAGATTTGCGAAGACCTGTGGACCCCGGTCCCGCCGTCTTCTCTCCTATGCCTCAGCGGCGCGGAGGTCATTGTCAACCTGTCCGCTTCTAACGAGACCATCGGAAAGCGGGCCTACCGCCGGGAGCTTGTCAGGCAGCAGTCCGCCGGGACCACCTCTGTCTATGCCTACGCTTCTGCCGGAACAGGGGAGAGCACCCAGGACCTGATTTTTTCCGGCCAGTGCCTCATCGCCCAGAACGGAATTTTGCTGGGGGAGACGGAAGAGGCTATGGTTTCCGAAACACTGCTGATCCGGGACTGCGATTTGGGTCAGATTCGGGCGGACCGGAGAAGAAACAAAAGCTTTTTCGATAACGCGGCCATGCTGGCCCCTATGCTTTGCGACAACCTGATTTCTGTGGAGCAGCCGCCGCTTCGTTCTGACGGCAGCCTCTTTGCCGTTTCCAAGCTGCCCTTTGTCCCGGCTATCCAGACGGACCGATTTGCGCGCTGCATGGAGATTTTCCGGATGCAGGTGGCGGGGCTCAGGCACCGGCTGGAAACGGTAGGCTCCAAGGCGGTGGTTGGCATTTCCGGCGGCTTGGATTCCACCTTGGCGCTCCTGGTGGCGGTGGAGGCCATGCGGCAGCTGGGAAGACCGAGCAGCGATGTCTGCGGCGTGACCATGCCATGCTACGGTACCTCGGACAGGACCTACCGGAATTCCCTGACGCTGATGGAAAAGCTGGGGGTTTCCGTAAAGGAAGTCAATATCCGCCAGGCGGTGGACCTGCACTTTGGGAATATCGGCCACGATAAAACCATTCTCAATGGCACCTACGAAAATGCCCAGGCCCGGGAACGGACCCAGATTCTCATGGATTACGCCAGCGTGGTTGGCGGCATCGTCATCGGCACCGGCGACCTGAGTGAGCTGGCCCTGGGCTGGTGTACCTACAATGGGGACCATATGAGCATGTACGGGGTCAACGCCTCCATTCCCAAAACCCTGATCCGCTGGATGATCGCCGCCATTGCGGAAAGTGAGAGCTTTGCTTCCGCCCGGGAAGTTCTGGAGGATATTCTGGATACCCCCATTTCCCCGGAGCTGCTGCCCCCGGATGCATCGGGAAAAATCAGCCAGTACACGGAAGACCTGGTGGGCCCCTACGCCCTCCACGACTTTTTCCTCTACTATATGCTTCGCTTTGGCTTTACGCCCACAAAGATTTACACCCTGGCCTGTCGGGCATTCCGTGGGGATTTCGATAGGGGGACCATTAAAAAATGGATGAAGGCCTTCTATCGCCGCTTCTTCGCCCAGCAGTTCAAGCGCAGCTGCCTGCCGGACGGCGTGAAAGTGGGTTCCGTCTGCCTCAGCCCCCGGGGCGACTGGCGGATGCCCAGCGACGCCAGCGGAAGAATCTGGCTGGAAGAGGTGGAAAGATTATAATGCCGCTGCCGGAGTACCGCGTGCAAAGCGATACTCCGGCGCTTTCTTTATGGTTTTCCCGGCAGTAAAACCGGCTGAAGCTGTCGGCTGCTCAGTGCCGCCTCCGCTGCGTCGGGAATCATAGAGAAGTCAGCCACCATGGACGTTGGCTTTTTCTCCCAGCTGTCCTGCCGGAAGGGGACAAAATAATAGTTTTTCCGGGCCAGAAGCTTTCCGATGTTTTCCGCGGCTCCCGCCAGGGCATCGTTGGTGGAAACCGCCAAAAGTACCGGGCGGGCGTTGCGCAGGTGGCTTTTTGCCGCCATGGTCACCGGGCCATCGGCGATGGAGTAAGCCAGCTTTGCCAAGGTGTTTCCGGTACAGGGAGCGATGATCAGCAGGTCCAAAAGCTTTTTGGGCCCGATGGGCTCCACTTCAGCAAGGGTTGTGAGGGCGGGGGTGCCGCAGATGCTTTCGGCCCTTGCCAGAAAATCCTTGGCAAGTCCAAAGCGGCTGTCGGTGGAGCCGGAAGCGGCTGAAAAGATGGGGATCACCCGGTGCCGCTTCGCCAGCTGCTCCAAAACGGGGAAAACCTTGGAATATGTACAAAAAGACCCGCAAAAGGCAAATCCAATATTCATGTATGCCGCTCCTTCCAAAGGCGTGTCAATGTGTCCGCAATCAGCGCACCGGAGCTCTCCGGTGCCAGCAGACCGGGAAGTCCCCGGGCGGAAATAACTTGTGGGCCGGCCATCCCTGGGCTGGACGCAAGGTCCATCAGCACGCAGCTGCCCAGCACTGCTGTTTTCTCGCTTGACAGCATGGGCGCGGGGGCGGTGTTGTAAATCAGGCGGAATTGGTTTAGGTTTGCCTCCTCCGGGGGAATCGGCAGCGCACGATATCCAAGCGCCCGGAGCATGGCCCGGTCGGCTTCCTTCCGGGCGTAGACCCAGACCTCCGCGTCCAGTGCCCGCAGAAGCCTTGCAAGGCACTTCCCAATGCGGCCCCAGCCAAGAATCAGCACAGGCATTCCGGAAAAGACGCAGCCAAGCCGCCCGGCTCCCAGCCGCAGAGCGCAGCGGGCGGTGATATCGGCGTTTTTGGCGGTGTAGTCCGCATCGGTGAGTAAATCCAGGGTGGGGTGGTTTTCCCAGTTTCCAAGGTTTCCGCCGATTAAAACAGCACCCTCCGGCAGCTGAGGCAGCAGCTGGTCCGGAGTGATCAGCGGTGTGCGGAAGCTGGGAACGTCCAGAAAGACCCCTTGAATATCGTTTTCCGGCCTGTCTACCAGCGCAAACCCCGCTGTTTGCAGCCGTAAACAGGCGATTTTGTGGGCAGGTGTGGAGCCCAAAGCCCATAGTTTCGGCATGACCATTCCTCCTTTGGGCCAAAATATGCGGGAACGGTACACTAGGTGCTTGATTTTTTGCGGGGATTTCGTATAATGATACCAAGAGGTGAAGCAAATGCAGAGATTGGGATTTATTCATGATATGATGGATGTTAAGGTTCTGGTACTGTTTGTGATGGCGCGGGTAAGCTACCCGGTAACCATCCAGCAGCTCTACGAGCTTTGCTTCCAGGACGAGTGCCTTAGCTATTTTGATATCTGTACGGCGGTGCCGGAGATGGTGGAAAGCGGCCATCTGCGGGAGCTGGAGGACCAGACCTATGAGATTACCGACAAGGGCCGTGCCGACGGCGCTTTGACGGAGGACTCCGTGGCCTATACGGTCAAGTGCAAGGCGGAAAACGCGGTTTCGAAGTTCAACCGTGCCCAGCGGCGCTCCAGCTTCGTAAAAACCCAGGTGATTCCCAGAGAAAACGGGGACTTTTCCGTGATTATGGCTCTGGATGACGAGGTAGGCAACCTCATGACCCTGGAGCTTCTGGCCCCCAACCAGCGTCAGGCAGTACGCCTGAGCAAGCTCTTTGAGCAAAAGGCGGAAAACCTTTATAATCTGACCATGGCGGAGCTTTTGGATGAGGATGACAAGAATGGGGAGTGACCCTTGTCGAAATCGGTAAATCGTGGTATAGTTTATGTACACCGGATGACCGGTTCTAACGAAAGGAGCTGCCGATTATGAAGTTTCAGTACAGTGAAAAGAAAGTGAAGCTGCCGGAGAACGTCCATTCTTATGCCGAGAAAAAGGTTATGAAGCTGGCTCGGTATTTCGAGGATGACGCGGAGGCACTCATCGTATTTTCCGTAGAGAAGAATCAGAATAAGGCAGAGCTGACTGTCCACGGTGCCGGAACCTGGTTCCGTGCCAGTGAAAGCACTTCTGATATGTTTGCCTCCATCGATGCCGCTGTGGGGACGATTGAAGGCCAGATTCGCAAGAATAAGACCCGACTGGCTCGTCGCCTGCGTCAGGACGCGTTTACCCGCACGGTAGAGGAGACATCTTTTGTGCCGGAGCAGGAGGAAGAAAGCCTGGCAATCACCAAGGTGAAGCACTTCTATATGCGCCCCATGTCCAGAGAAGAGGCGGTCCTGCAGATGGAGCTTCTGAATCACGATTTCTTCGCCTTCCGGGATACGGATAATGGCGGGTCGTTTGCAATTGTGTATCGCCGGGATGACGGCGGATACGGACTTATCGATGATGCCGAATAAAGGAAACATAGGACTCCGGGGCTCAAAAAGGGCCCCGGAGCTTTTTTAAGAAAGCGGGATTGCTTTTCTTAAATTATTTTTAAGAAAGTGCTTGACAAACAGCGTTGCCCATGGTAATATATGCAAGCTCTCATGGAGCACAACGTAAATGTGTCGAAATTTGAAAGAGAATGTAAAAAAGTTCTTGACAAATGGAAAACTCTGTGATAGTATGTCAAAGTCATCCACGGGTGACGGCTGTACCTTGTAAATTGAATAACGTAAAGACAAACTATAACACCTTGGACAA
>USQL01000038.1 GCA_900556935.1 uncultured Eubacteriales bacterium
GTTTTAAATTTTCTTGCCAAAATGAAATACCTCCTAAAGGATTCAAGTTTTGCGTGTATATAGTACCACAATTCTTACAACTTGTAAAGCCAAATCCAGACAAAAAACGTAAAATTTCATATACCGATTTTATATACCGTCAAAAGATGATATATAAAATATCGAATGGGGGCATCAAAAATAAGAATAGGGATTGTTTTTTGCGTTCATTTCCGTTATGATAATATTTAATAGAAAAAGGACATAGAAGGGAGCGCCAATATGATTTGCAGTGTACGAACGCTGGGGATTTCCGGGATTCACGGGTCCCTGGTAACAGCGGAGTGCTATATTTCCGGGGGCCTGCCCGCCTTTGATATTGTCGGCCTGCCGGACGCGGCGGTCAAGGAGGCCCGGGAGCGGGTGCGGGCCGCGGCCAAGAGCTCGGGGCTCAAGTTCCCCGTCAGCCGGATTACCGTCAATCTGGCCCCGGCCAATCAGAAAAAGTCCGGAACCCATTTTGACCTTCCGATTCTTTTGAGTATTCTGGCTGCCTCGGGGGAAATCCGCAGGCCTGCCCACGACTGCGCCTTTTTGGGGGAGCTGAGCCTGGACGGGGGCATCCGCCCCATTTCCGGAGTGCTTCCCATGTCTCTGGCCGCCAAGGAGCAGGGCATCCGGTATCTGTTTGTCCCCGCGGAAAACGCGGCGGAGGCAACGCTGTCCCGGGGCCCTATGGTGATTCCCGTAGGCACGGTTCGGGAGCTGGCCGACGGGCTGAACGGACTGAAAGACCTTCCGGAGCATCCCATCTGGGTTCCGGAGCCCGACGACGCGCCGGAGCCGGACTTTAAGGATGTTCTGGGGCAGGAGAATGTGAAGCGGGCACTGGAGGTTGCCGCCGCGGGGAGCCACAATGTGCTGCTCATCGGCCCTCCGGGGTCCGGAAAGAGTATGCTCAGCAAGCGCCTTCCCTCCATTCTGCCGGACATGACCTGGGCCGAATCCTTAGAGGTCAGCCAGATTTATTCCGTCATGGGCCTTCTGACCCAGCAGCATCCGCTTCTGACCCGCCGCCCCTTCCGAGCCCCGCACCATACCGTCTCCAACGCCGGTCTGGTAGGCGGAGGCAGCAACCCCAAGCCAGGGGAGATCTCCATGGCCCACAAGGGCGTTCTTTTCCTGGACGAGCTGCCGGAATTCCGAAAGGACTCCCTGGACCTGATGCGCCAGCCTTTGGAAGACGGGCAGGTCACCATTTCCCGGGTCTCCGGTTCCGTGACCTATCCCGCGGAATTTATGATGGTCTGCGCCATGAACCCCTGCAAATGCGGCTGGTATGGGGACCCCAGCGGACGGTGCCGGTGCAGCCAGCAGGCTGTGGAGAACTACCAGAGCCGGATTTCCGGCCCCATGCTGGATAGAATCGACATTATAGTAGAGGTGAATGCCGTCCAGTTCGAGGACCTGCGGGACCGCACCCCGGCGGAGCCCTCCAGCGCCATCAAGCAGCGGGTCAACGCCGCCCGAAAGCGCCAGGAGGCAAGATTCGGCGAGCAGAGCGGCATGTGCAACGCCCGGATGGGCCCCGGGGAAATGCGTTCGTTCTGCGCCCTGTCCGACGACTGCGCGGCGCTGATGAAGCAGGCCTTCGACACCATGGGCTTAACCGCCCGCAGCTATGACCGGATTCTCCGGGTGGCGCGGACCGTTGCGGACCTGGACGGCAGCGAGGACATTCAGCTCCAGCACATCGCCGAGGCTATTCAATACCGCAATGTCACACTGGGGCGAATCGGCTGAGAAAACGGTATAAAGGATTGAAATAACCATGGACAAAAAACACAATCGGCACTTTGAAAACAGCAGGCACCGTTATCGGCCTCTGGGGTGCCTCCTGCTGGCCCTCTTTTTGCTGGCCTCTTCCTTCCCGGTGTCCGCCACCGGAGCCGGGGAAAATGTCATTCGGGTTGGCTGGTATGAGGATTCGTACCATATCACGGGAGAAAACGGCGAGCGCAGCGGTTACGGCTATGAATACGAGCAGACGGTGGCCGCTTATACAGGCTGGAAATACGAATATGTCAAAGGTGACTGGGCAGAGCTGCTGGGAATGCTGCAAAACGGCGAGATTGATATGATGGCGGCCCTTTCCCAAACCGAGGAGCGGGCGGAAACCATGCTGTTTTCGGAGTTATCCATGGGAGAGGAAAAGTGTTATCTTTACGCGGACCTTTCCGGTGGGGACATTTCCGCCTCCGATCTCAGCACCCTGAACGGCAAACGGGTGATTGTGATGGAGGACAGCATCCAGGGAACTCAGTTTGCCCAATGGGAGACCAGGAACAATATCCACACCGAGCATCAGAATCTGGACAGTTTTGAGCGGGCAAGAGACCTGGCCCTGTCCCATGAGATTGACGGCGTTGTTTCTACGGAAACCCCCGCCTGGGTGGAGGCCGGGATGTCCGCCGTGGCCACCGTCGGCGGCTCTGATATCTATTTTGGCATCAGCAAAAGCCGTCCGGATATCAAGGAAGCTCTGGACACTGCCATGCAACAAATGGAGTACGACAAGCCCTTCTACAGCGACGAGCTCTACCGGCGCTACCTATCCTCCCAGTCGGTTGCCGTCCTTTCCAGGGAGGAAAAGGCATGGCTTGCCCAGCACGGGGACATTCGGGTTGGCTTTTTGGTCAACGACCCCGGGGTCAGTGCCTTGAATGCGGAAACCGCCGCGCTGACCGGTGTTATTACAGACTATATCACCTATGCCACGGACTGCCTGGGCGACGGCACGCTCAGCTTTCAGTTGACGGCCTTTGATACTGTGGAGGAACAGATAGAGGCGCTGAAAAACGGAAGCATCGATGTGATTTTCCATGTGAGCCAGAATCCGTCGGTGGCGGAAAAGAACGATTTTTCCCTGTCCAATACCGTCTGGAGCTTTCATTTTGCGGCCATTACACCCCTGAGAACCTTTGACGAAAGCGAAAAAATCCGTGTGGCTGTGCCAAAAGAGTGCGTCAACCTCAAATGGTTCCTTTCCTATCGGTACCCCAAGTGGGAAATCGTGGAGTATGATACACTGGAGGAAATGGAAAAGGCGGTGCGCGGCGGGGAAGCGGATTGCTTCCTCACCACCTCCGGCTTGGTTTCCCAGTTCATTCAGGACGGAAAATACCGCAGCTTTTTCCTGACGCAGCAGGGCGACGCCTCCTTTGCCGTACAGCGCGGGGATGTCACACTGCTTTCCATTTTGAACAAAACCCTGAAATCCATGCCCAATACCATGCTGACCGGTGCACTCTCCATGTACGAAAGCACCGGAGAAAAGGTGACGCTGACACGGTTCCTGAAGGACAACCTGCCGATTGTATCCGCGACATTTATCAGCGTATTCGTCCTGGTCCTGTGCCTTGTTCTGTGCCTTCTGTGGAAAGCACGGGAATCTGCCAGGCGAGCTCAGGCATTGAATGCGGAGCTGAAAAAGAGCCAGGTAAAATTGCGGGAGGCGCTTTCTCAGGCCGAGGAGGCCAATTCCGCGAAAACCACCTTCCTTTTCAATATGTCCCATGATATCCGGACACCTATGAACGCAATTCTGGGATTTGCGACACTTGCCGAGAAAACCCCCGGCAATCCCCAGCCGGTTCAGGAATACCTTCAAAAAATTCAGGTAAGCGGCCGTGGAATGCTGTCCATCCTGAATAACGTTTTGGAGCTATCCCGCATTGAATCCGGAAAGACCACCCTGGAAGAAAGCCCCCAGGAGGCGGGAACGGTTTTCGATGCCTGTATGGTCATGATGAACCCCGATATTGAGCGAAAGCATCATACCATCACTTCCGAGAAAAACATCCGCTACCCCTATATCTATTTTGATGCCCCCCGGATTACGGAAATCCTGATCAATGTTTTAAGCAACGCCATTAAGTATACTTCTGACGGCGGCACCATCCACTGCACCCTGAACCAATATCCTTCCGGCAGGGAGGGTTGGCTGATTCAGGAGGTGATTGTTGCCGATAACGGCATTGGCATGTCCGAGGAATACCAGAAGCATATGTTTGAGACCTTTTCCCGGGAGCGTTCCACAACCCAGAGCGGCATTCAGGGAACCGGCCTTGGCATGGGCATTGTGAAAAAGCTCATTGACCTGATGGACGGGACCATTCAGGTCAAAAGTAGGCCGGGGGAGGGAACCACGGTTACGCTCCGCATTCCTCTGCGGATTGCCTCCTACGAGGACACCCAGGCAAAGCCTTCTACAACAGGCGTTGGAAAAGAAGCTTTGAAGGGAAAGCGCGTTCTGCTGGCGGAGGACAACGACCTGAACGCCGAAATCGCCATTGCCCTGCTGACAGAGGAGGGCATCCTGGTGGACCGCGCGTCGGATGGCGTTCAGTGCATCGAAAAGCTGGAGCGGTGCGCGCCGGGGTATTACGCGCTCATACTAATGGACGTGCAGATGCCAAACCTGGATGGCTGCCAGGCGGCTGAGAAAATCCGGAAGCTTCGGGACAGGGAGAAGGCATCCATTCCGATAATTGCCATGACGGCCAATGCCTTCTCCGAGGACAGGGCAAAGGTCCTTGCCGCCGGTATGAACGACCATGTTGCCAAGCCCATTGATATGAATGTGCTCAACGAGGCCATGCTCAAATACATCCGATAGCGTTTGCTCCCGCGCGGGAATCCACACCGGAAAGCCTTTTGGCCTGCGGGATGACGGACTACCTGGTAAAGCCCATCGACCTGCTGCTTCTGTGCCGGATGGTGGAAAAATACCTGCCACAGGACAAAAGAATCCGATAAACGGAAAGGGACTGTTAGGAAGCAGCCTGTCATTGCGAGCCAGTGACAGGCTTTTCTAACGGCCCTGTTTTCTTGCTTGCATTTACGGGGCAATCCGGATATAATGAGGGAAAAAGAGAGGGGCAAATCCCTGAAATCAGAAAGGAACCAATATGAACGAAATCTTTCTTTTGAAGCTGGGCGAGATTATTCTCAAAGGCTCCAACAAGCGCCAGTTTGAAAACAAGCTCCGCCAGAATATCCGCCGGAGAATGAAGCCCTACGGCAATTTTGACGTGTATATTCTGCAATCCACGGTTTATGTGGAGCCCCAGGATGGGGAAGCGGATGTGGAAGGTGCCTGGGAGGCCTGCAAGAGTGTCTTCGGTGTCAACAGCATCTGCCGCTGCCGCCCCTGCGAGAAGACTATGGAGGCCATTTTTAACGCTGTCGAGGAATATCTCGGGGCCGATTTGGACTGCGCCGCGTCTTTCAAGGTGGAGTCCAAGCGCTCGGACAAGCAGTTTCCCATGGGCTCCATTGCCATCTCCCAGGAGATTGGCGG
Organism: uncultured Eubacteriales bacterium; assembly: GCA_900556935.1. Taxonomy (GTDB): domain Bacteria; phylum Bacillota; class Clostridia; order Oscillospirales; family Oscillospiraceae; genus Faecousia. The sequence continues at coordinate 5,342 of USQL01000038.1, forward strand.
ACGGCTGGCAGAGGCCCATCCCGGTGTGGCGGTGGACGTCCACCACCCGGCGTATACGGTGTATGTGGAGGTGCGGGACCACGCCGCCTATGTCCACGGCCCGGCTCTGCCCGGCGCTGGCGGCCTGCCCACCGGTGTGGGCGGCAGAGCCATGTGCCTGCTCTCCGGCGGCATCGACTCTCCGGTTTCGGCCTATATGATGGCCAAACGGGGTGTGGAGATTGAGGCGGTCCACTTTTTCTCCTATCCCTATACCTCTCAGCTGGCCAAGGACAAGGTTTTGGAGCTGGCCCGTCTGGTCACCCGCTACAGCGGAAAAATGACGGTCAACATCGTCTCCTTCACGGAGATTCAGGAGGCCATCCGGGACAACTGCCCGGAGGAATACTTTACTTTGATTATGCGCCGATTCATGATGGAGATTTCTCAGCGCATTGCCCGGGAGGATGGGTGCGGTGCCCTGGTCACCGGCGAAAATCTGGGCCAGGTGGCTTCCCAGACCATGGAAGCCATGACCGTTACCGGCGCTGTGGTGGATATGCCGATTTTCATGCCCCTGGTAGGCATGGACAAGGAGGAGATTGTCACCATCGCCCGGAAAATCGGCACCCTGGAAACCTCCATTCTGCCCTATGAGGATTGCTGCACGGTCTTTACCCCCAAACACCCCAAGACCAAGCCCACTCTGGGCCAGGTGGTCCACGCGGAACGGAAGCTGGACCGGGAGGCGCTGATTGTAAAGGCGCTGGAAAGCGTTGAGAAAGTGAAGGTTGCCTACCATGACGCGCCTTTGCTGTGAGGTTTTGACCGCCCTGGAGGGGAAGACCCTGGTCACCGCCGAGAGCTGTACCGGCGGCGGCATCGGCGCGGCGCTCACCGCCGTCCCCGGCAGCTCTACGGTGTATAAGGGCGGCATTATCAGCTATACCAACTGGGTCAAGCACCGTGTTCTCGGTGTGGACCGTTATCTGCTGGATCAATTCGGTGCCGTCTCGGCCCCTGTGGCCGAGGCCATGGCCCGGGGGGCGCGAAACGTGCTGGAAGCCGACGTTGCCGTTTCCGTCACCGGCCTGGCCGGCCCCGGCGGGGACGAGTTCGGAAACCCCGTGGGCCTGGTCTTCATCGGCTACAGTGACAAAAATCAGACCATCTCCAAAAAATTCCTGTTCCCCGGCGACCGGGAGACCGTTCGCAAAAGTGCCGTTACAGAGGCATTGAAGCTGATACTGGAAAACAATAAAAGATAGAGCATTCCCGGACGGTTGTAAGAAACTGTCCGGGAATGCTTTTTTACTTACAAGTCCCTGATTGCCGAATAAGCCTTGCAGCGTTTGCAAACCTTTGTATGCCAGGGGCAGAACGGTTCAATGAAAAATGAAATTCGAACTGATAAACTGGAAGTTATCATACCGCCTTTATTATTTTCTCTACATCTTTTTTCCTTGATAGCCATATAACTTTATCATCATATCTATCTAAAATACTTCTTATTTCTTTCAGATTTTTATCCTGAAAAGTTTCAGTCCATTTCAAAAGATTATAGACCGATTTCAAAGTTTCTCTTTTTCCTTTTTGTATTCCCAATTTTCTTTTTATAGAGCGCATAATAATTCTACTTTTATATAAATAACTAGGCATATCTAAAACATATATTTTATCAGCTTCATCAAAACTTTGCTGTACCCAGGCATAATATACCCCCTCAACTATCCACTCATCATTATTATATAATATTTCTTGTAATAACGCTTTTCGTTCATCAAGCGTTCTCTTTTTGCCATATTCTTTGGCGTTATTATCCCATTGAATATCATCTAAGTCGAAATGGGAAATATTATACTTTTTTGAAAGTGCATTTGCTAAATAGGTTTTTCCAGAACCACTGCAACCAATAATATGTATTTTCATAAGTCAGTATTCTCCACTAATTCCGATTTGTTGAACGAATGTCCAGTGTATCACATGTGGGACATAATAGCAAGCAACCCGCAAATGTGGAAACGTACACTGAAATTTCTTTGCTTTTCAGACAACACAAGGCCCCGGGTGAACATCATCCGGGGCCTTGTGAAAGGTTTAATCTTCGTCCGCAACGGTGGGGTCGTAATTGACGATAATGTCATGCTCGGTCAGGGCGGAAACATCGGGAATTTCGTTGCCGTAAACATTTACCTGCACCAGATGGTAGCACTCGGCCAGGGCATCCACATTGGTCAGCTTGTTGTAATCCATATAGATATAGCCAATGTCAGCCATATTCCGAAGGGCATCAATGGATTCCAGAACATTGTGGGAGCCGTCGATCACCTGCATGGCACTGTTCTCGGCAAACTGGGGCATCTGCGAAACGTTGTTGTAGGAGAAGTCCAGCCGTTCCAGCGTCTGCAGTCCCACCAGGGGAGAGAGGTCTTCAATGCTGTTGTTGGACAGGGTCAGGGTTTTCAGGGAAGTGCAGCCGGACAGGCCGGAAAGATCGCTCAGGCCGTTGTAGTCCAGGTTCAGCTCTGTCAGCAGGGGCAGGGCAGCGGCGGTGCTGATGTCCGTAATCTGGTTGTTGCTGGCGTTCAGGGTTTCCAGCCGGACACAGCCGGACAGGGGGGCGATGCCCTGTAGGGCGTTATAGGAGACATCCAGCTCCGTGAGCTTGGCAAGCGTTCCCACCACAGAAAGGTCCGTAATGGCGTTGTGGGCGGCATGGAGCTGGTTTAGCTCGGTAAGGGAAGACAGGGGGTCCAGATTTCGCACGGTATTGCTGCTGATATCCAACGCCTCCAGGCCCGTGGCGCTTTCCAGACCGGACAGGGTGCTAAGCCCGCAGCCAGACAGGGTAAGCTCCCGCAACTGGGGCAAAGCGGCGATGGTTGCGATGCTCTCCGCGGGGAACCGGCAGCCGGACAGGTCCAGCTTTTTCAGGTGGGTCAGCTGGGCAAAGTCCTGCAGGTTCGACATGTTCCGCCCGTTGACGGTCAGGCTCTCCAGGAAGGTCATGTGCGCCAGGTCCTCCAGCGTACGAACGTCGCTGGGTACCTCCAGCTCCGTAATCTGCCACAGGTCGTTGGTGTAGAGAATGTGGTCTGCCTCGCAGCCCAGAATCTCCCGCACGGTCTTCTCCATGGTGGCATCCATGAAAATCACCGGCTCAATCACGCCGCCTACGGTGTAGCCCAGAATGGTCACCGGGCTTACAAGGCCGTTTTCTCCCACGCTGATGGCGTAAATCTGGGTCTCTCCCAGAGACAGAGCGATGGGGGCCGTATAGAAGCTTCCCGCAATGGAGGGGTATTCTCCGTCGGTGGTGTAGTAGATAGTGCCGGTGGAGGAGCTCAGGGAGACGGAAATATACTGGCTGTAGTAGCCGGATTCATAGTCGGGCTCCGGCGCTGTGGGCCGCAGCTCCTCCAGCTGGGCCCGGATGTTGGCATCGGAGATATTGCTCAGCATGGAAACGGCATCCAATAGCTTATCCTGCTCCACATAGGTCTTGCACAGCGCGATATACAGCTCTTTGGTAGCGCCCGCCCGGATGGCCTTGGACAGGGTCACCTCTGCCTTTGTATAGTTGCCGGAGGCCTTATACTGGTTTGCAAGCTCGATGGCCACGTTTTCGTCCTGACCCGAGTAGTTGTAGGCCAGATTGTAAAACCAGGAGGAAAGGGCGGTATTGCCCTTGAGGTCATTGTTCCGTGCCTGCTGCAAAAGCATATCCCGGGTGAAGGTTCGGTCGTAAACAAACAGATACCAGCCGATGCTGAACACCACAACGCAGGCCAGCAGCAGCGGCACCAGAAAACGAATCAACTTTTTCATAGTAAAAGCTCCAATCTTCGGGAATCTCACCGGCAATTATACAATATTTTCGATTTCCTGTCAAGTACGGCGGATTTTTCCGTACGACAATTGCACGAGTTAAAATTCTTTGAACAAATTCCGGCAAGATGCTGTAGGGGCGGCTACCAGCCGCCCGAAATGTATCGGGATTGAGCTGTTCATACGAAATACTCAGTCCCATTGGCTTTCGGGCGGCTGGTAGCCGCCCCTACTGTTCATGAAATGTTTACTCGTGCAATCGTCCTGATTTTTCCGGGCAGGGTGGAATTTTTTACTGCTTTTTCGCCTGCTTCATGCTCAGGGAAATCCGGTGCCGCTGCTCGTCCACGCTGAGAACTACCACATCTACCACATCGCCCACGCTGACCATCTCGCTGGGGTGCTTCAGTCTGCGATTGCAGACCTCCGAGATGTGCACCAGGCCGTCCTGATGCACGCCGATGTCCACAAAGACACCGAAGTCAATGACATTGCGCACGGTGCCGGTCAGGACCATGCCGGGCTTTAAGTCCTTCATTTCCAGAACATCCTTCCGCAGGATGGGCTTTGGCAGCTCGTCTCTCGGGTCCCGGCCGGGCTTTGCCAGCTCCTTGGCGATATCTCGCAGGGTGGGCTCGCCTACACCGCAGAACTCAGCGGCCTGTTTGGCCCCGTATTGCTCCAGCTTTTTGGGAAGCTCCCGCCGGTCTTCGCAGGGAAGCAGCTTTAGCAGCGCCTTGGCGGCGGGGTAGGACTCCGGGTGTACGCCGGTGTTGTCAAGCAGCTCCTTGCTTTCAGGAATCCGCAGGAAGCCCGCGCACTGTTCAAAGGCCTTGGGTCCCAGCTTCGGCACCTTTTTCAGCTGGCTTCTGCCGGTAAAGGGCCCGTTTTCCTCCCGGTAGGCCACAATGTTCTTGGCCGTGGTGGCGTTCAGGCCGGAAACCTGCTCCAAAAGGCTTCTGGACGCGGTATTGGCATCCACACCCACGGCGTTGACGCAGTCCTCTACCACAGCTCCCAGCGCCTCGTCCAGCTCCTTCTGGGGGCAGTCGTGCTGGTACTGGCCCACGCCGATGGCCTTGGGGTCGATTTTAACCAGCTCCGCTAGGGGGTCCTGGAGTCTGCGGGCAATGGACACGGCGGACCGGAGGTTTACATCATAGTTGGGGAATTCCTCCGCAGCCAGGGGAGAGGCGGAATACACGGAGGCACCGGCTTCATTGACGATTGCGTAGCTGGCCTCCGGGAAAGAGCGCAGCAGCTCCACGGCCATGGCCTCCGTCTCCCGGGAGGCGGTGCCGTTGCCGATGGCGATGTGCCGTACCCCGTGCTTGCGCATCAGCCCGGAGAGAACCGCAATTGCCTCCTGCTTTTTCTTTTCCGAGAAGGTGGGGTAGACGACGCCGGTATCCAGCACCTTGCCGGTGGCATCCACCACGGCCACCTTGCAGCCGTTCCGGTAGCCGGGGTCCAGGCCCATGGTCACAAAGCCCTTGACGGGGGGCTGCATCAGCAGGGGCTTTAGGTTCAGGGCAAAGTTGTGAATCGCCCCCTGGCTTGCCCGGTCCGTCAGGGCGTTTCGGATTTCCCGCTGGATGGAGGGGAAAATCAGCCGGTCATAGGCATCCTCCGCGGCGGCCTTTACCAGGGCCGATACCTGCATGGTGGGCTTCAGCGCCGCACGGCACACCAGGGCCGCGCCCTCATTTCCGGGTAAGGCCACCGTAACCTTCAGAACACCTTCCTTTTCGCCCCGGTTGATGGCAAGAATCTGGTGGTCCAGAAGCCGCTGGATGCTCTGGCTGAAATCATAGTAGAGCTTGTAAACCGTATCGGCCTCCGCGTCTGCGGCCTTGCTCAGGAGGCTGCCCCGGCGTGTGCACAGGTCCCGCAGAGCCTTCCGGATGTCGGCATCGTCGGAAAGGTTCTCCGCGATGATGTCGCAGGCACCGGCAATGGCATCCTCTACGGAGGAAACGCCCTTCTCCTCGTCCAGAAAATCCCGGGCCAGCTTTTCAATATCCCGCCCGTCCTGGGCGAAAATCGCCTGGGCCAGGGGGTCTAAGCCCTTTTCCCGGGCAATGGAGCCCCGGGTGCGGCGCTTCTGCTTGTAGGGCCGGTACAGGTCCTCTACCTCGGTCATGGAGGCGGCGGCGTCGATGGCCTGGGACAGCTCCGGGGTGAGCTTGCCCTGATTTTCAATGGATTTTTTGACCTCGTCCCGGCGCTGCTGCAAATTCCGCAGATAGGTCAGCCGGGTTTCCAGGGCGCGCAGGGAGGTGTCGTCCATGGCCCCGTGCATTTCCTTCCGGTAACGGGCAATGAAGGGAATGGTGTTTCCCTCGTCAATCAGCTGTATTACATTTTCAATATACTGCTGCTTCTGATTCAGCTCCTGGGAAAGAATTTCCGCAATGCTCTGCATAATGGTACTCCTTTGCGTGTGATTTTTCCCATTCTATCATAAATTTCTGAAAATGCAATGAAGAATTCCCGGTTTGTGTCCACGGGGCTGTTGCAAAATTTGGGAAAGGATGCTAAAATATCCTGGATTGACTGAACCGAAAAGGAAATGAAACTATGGAAGAAAGCAATATTACATTTGAAAGCCTGGGCCTGTCCGGCGCCATGCTGAAGGCACTGGAGAAAAAGGGCTACGGCTATCCCACCACCATCCAGGCGGAGGCCATTCCCTGCTTTTTGCAGTGGAAGGACGTCATCGCCAAGGCGCCTACCGGCACCGGCAAGACCTTTGCCTTTGGCATCCCCATGATTGAGCATGTGGATGCCCAGAGCGAGGATGTGCAGGGCCTGATTCTGGCCCCCACCCGGGAGCTGGCCATTCAGATTGGCGACGAGCTCAGAGGTCTGCTGACCTATTATCAGAATATCCGGGTGGCGGTGCTCTACGGCGGTGCCGGCATCGGCAGCCAGATCAAAGCCATGGAAAAAAAGCCCCAGATTGTGGTGGCCACCCCCGGCCGCCTGATGGACCATTATAACCGGAAAACCATCCGTCTGGACAAAATCCAGACCGTGGTTCTGGACGAGGCGGACCGGATGCTGGATATGGGCTTTTTCAAGGATGTAACCCGCATCATCGAAAAGGTGAAGAACCGGAAAAACTTAGGCCTCTTTTCCGCTACAATCTCCCAGGAGGTCATGACCGTCTCCTGGATGTACCAGCGGGACGAGGTGGAGATTACCGTGGAGCCCAAGCAGGAGGACAAGCCGGATATCGACCAGTACAGCCTGAGCTGCACGCCGCTGGAAAAGGCGGAGACCACCCTGCGGCTGATCAAGAGCCAGGGCTACGAGCGGGTGATGATTTTCTGCAACACCAAGCACATGTGTCAGCGGCTGTGCGACGATTTCCAGCGGGCGGGCCTGGACTGCGAGTGCCTCCACGGGGATATCCGTCAGCAGCAGCGGGAGAAGACCATGCAGCGCTACCGCAGCGGAAAGCTCCCGGTGCTGGTTGCCACGGACGTGGCCTCCCGCGGCATCGATGTGGACGACGTGGACTGCGTCATCAATTACGATGTGCCGGAGGAGAATGAATACTATGTCCACCGCATCGGCCGTACCGGCCGGGCCAAGCGCAAGGGTGTGGCCTGGAGCATCATCGGCAATTTCCCGGAAAAGGCCAAGCTGGATGAGATTGCGAAATTCTCCAATTATACCGTTCAGCCCATGCAATTGTCTTCCGACGGCGTTTTGACAAAAGAGGAGGTTAAGGCACCTCCCGCGCCCAAGCGGAGATTCCGCTGATGGAACACTGGGGATTTTTGCTCCTTTCCAGCCATCTGGGGAACCCCCAGCGCAGACCCCTGACCGTAGCCCAGATGAGGACGCTTTCCCAGCGAATCCTTGCCCACGGTCCCTTTGAGGCCGGGCGGACGCTGGGGGAGAAGGACCTGCTGGCCCTGGGCTATTCCCGGGAATTTGCCGGGCAGATTCTCTCATTGCTGGAGGAGCAGGAGCTGCTGGAACGGTATCTGCAGAAGGGGCGTGCCCGGAGGTGCGTCCCTGTTACCCGGCAGGATGTCCGCTATCCCGCGGCGGTCCGCAGAAAGCTGGGGCAGGACAGCCCCGGCTGCCTTTGGGCAAAGGGGGATTTGAGCCTACTGGAGCGTCCGCTGAAAATAGCCCTGGTGGGCTGCCGGGAGCTCAGGCCCGAAAACAGGTCCTTTGCGGAGGAGGCGGGTATCCGGGCCGCGGAGCAGGGCTTCGCGCTGGTTTCCGGCAATGCCGCGGGCGCGGACCGGGCGGCCCAGGACAGCTGCCTTCGGGCAGGAGGGGCGGTGATCAGCGTCGTGGCGGACGCTTTGCACAGCCACTTGGAAACCCCCAACGTGCTCTACCTCAGCGAAGAGGACTATGACGCTCCTTTTTCGCCTCTGCGCGCGCTGCGCCGGAACCGGGTCATTCATGCCCTGGGCGGCGCGGTTCTGGTGGCCCAGAGCCGGGCAGGGCAGGGCGGCACCTGGAGCGGTACCAGGCTGAACCTGCAGCACCGCTGGACGCCGGTGTATTGCTATGACGACGGAAGCGAGGGTGCCGAGGCCCTTTTCCGGCTTGGGGCGGAGAGAATCGGCAAAGCCGACCTTACAAATCTTTCCCGGCACCTTTCCCAGCAGGAAACCCTGTTTGAGCTTGGTACGTTTCACCGTTGACAACAGGAACAAAATATGATAGAATACCGCAAAGGTTAGCGGCTGCTAATATACATTGGCAGCCGATTTTTTATGCCTGACGGTTAGCAAAAACTAATCAAAAACAGGAGGGGATTCTATGATGATTGACAAACGGCTGATTGGTACAGTCAGCGAAAGCAAAAAATACATTTTAGGAAACGTTGTTTTCCAATGGCTGTCACTGGCGGCCAATATTGGGATGATGTGCGCCATTGCCGCCCTGTTCCAGGGGCTGTGGCAGGGGAGCGCCGATACCGCCCAAATTTTACGGACGGCCCTGATTGCCGCCCTGGCCGCGGGGATGCGGTATTTCTGCGCCGTGGCATCCAGCCGCATGAGCTATCTGTCTTCCAAGGCGGTAAAGAAAACGCTGCGCCAGATGATTTACAGGAAGCTCCTGCGCTTGGGCAGCGCATATACCCAGCAGGTCAATACCTCCGAGGTGGTCCAGGTGGCCGTGGAGGGCGTTGAGCAGCTGGAAACCTATTTTGGCGCTTATCTTCCCCAGCTTTTCTATGCCATGCTGGCACCGCTGACGCTGTTTGCGGTGCTGAGCGTTGTAAATCTTCCCAGCGCGGTGGTTCTGCTGGTGTGCGTGCCCATGATTCCCGTGACCATTGTCCTGATTCAGCGGTGGGCCAAAAAGCTGCTAGCCAAATACTGGGGGCAGTATACCGCCCTGGGCGATACATTCCTGGAAAATCTGCAGGGACTGACCACAGCCAAAATCTACGGTGCCGACGAATTCAAGCACAGGCAGATGAACGAGCAGAGCGAGCATTTCCGGAAAATCACCATGAAGGTGCTGACCATGCAGCTCAATTCCATTACCGTCATGGATGTCATCGCCTACGGCGGGGCCGCCCTAGGGGTGATTCTCTCCGCGACCCAGCTCCGCGCCGGGCGTGTGGACCTGGCGGGGGCCATGCTCATCATCCTTCTGGCGGCGGACTTTTTCCTGCCCATGCGGGTTTTGGGCTCCTATTTTCACATTGCCATGAACGGAATGGCTGCCTCCGAGAAGATTTTCCGTCTGCTGGACCTGCCGGAGCCGGAGAAGAAAACCGCCTCCGTGCCGGAGGATGTCTCCATCACCTGCCGGGGACTTCGCTTTTTCTATGAGGCGGACCGGGAAATTCTCCATGGCCTGAATATGGACTTTCCCATGGGCAGCTTTACGGCCATCGTGGGCGAATCCGGCTGCGGAAAGTCCACCGTCGCGTCCATTCTCATGGGCAGAAACAAGGGCTATTCCGGGGAAATCACCGTCGGCGGCATCCCGCTTTCCGACCTGTCCGAAGAGAGTCTGATGGCCCATTTTACCTATGTTTCCCACAACAGCTACCTGTTTAAGGGAACCATCCGGGAAAACCTCCTGATGGCCCGGCCCAATGCCGGGGAGGATACCCTCTGGGCGGTACTGGAACAGGTGAATCTGGCGGGCTTCCTGCGAAGCGAGCAGGGCCTTGACACCCCGCTTACCGAGCAGGGCGGCAATCTTTCCGGCGGCCAGCGTCAGCGCCTGGCCCTGGCAAGGGCACTGCTCCACGATACACCCCTGTATATTTTCGATGAGGCCACCTCCAACATCGATGTGGAGAGCGAAAATGAGATTATGGCCCAGATTCACCGGCTTGCCAAAACAAAGACGGTGATTCTGATTTCCCACCGTCTCGCCAACGTGACCGGTGCGGACAATATCTATGTTCTGGACAAGGGAACCCTTGCCGAAAGCGGCACCCACCAGGCGCTGTGCTGCGGGGGCGGCATCTACGCACAGCTTTGGGCTGCCCAGCAGGCCCTGGAACGCATTACCGAGGAGGCGCGATAACATGAAGCGAAGCGGATTGAACGTTATGGCCAGGCTGGTGGGCCTGGTAAAGCCATTGAGCGGCTATATGGTTTTGGCCATTGCCATGGGCCTTTTGGGCCACCTGTGCGCCACGTTTATTACGGTTTTCGGCGGCTACGGGGTGCTCTTTCTTCTGCATCCGGAGTGGTCCGGCAGTCTGGGGCTGATTTTTGGGGCGGTGCTGGTCTTCGCCCTGGTGCGGGGGTTCCTTCGCTACGCGGAGCAGTCCTGCAACCACTACATTGCCTTTCAGCTGCTGGCCCTGATTCGGGACCGGGTATTTGGTGCCCTGCGCAGACTGTGCCCGGCCAAGCTGGAAGGGAAGGACAAGGGGGACCTGATTGCCGTCATCACCTCCGACATTGAGCTTTTGGAGGTGTTCTATGCCCATACCATTTCCCCCATCTGCATTGCGGCCCTGTTCTGCTGCATCCTGGTGGTGTTCATCGGCAGAATTCACCCCGCGCTGGGCGCGCTGGCTCTGGCGGCCTATCTTACGGTGGGGATCATCATCCCCCTGGTGACCTCCCGGTGCAGCGGGGATTTGGGTGCCCGCTTCAGGGGAAAATCGGGACAGCTGTCCGCCTTTGTCCTGGACAGCCTGCGGGGCCTTTCGGAAACCGTTCAGTATGGCCGGGGCGAGCAGCGGCTGGAGCAGATGAATGCCCAGACAGACAGCCTGGCAAAGACGGAGGAACAGATGAAGCGGACCACCGGCAGAAACAGCGCGGCCACGGGCCTGGTAATTTTGCTGTTTGACCTGGCAATGCTGTTTGCCTCGGCCCTGCTTGTGGGCTTTGAGGGCTGCCTCATCGCAACCCTTGCCATGATGAGCTCCTTCGGCCCCGTGGTCGCCCTTTCCGCTTTGGGCGCGACGCTGCAAAATACCTTTGCCGCGGGCAATCGGGTGCTGGATATCCTGGATGAAACCCCTGTGACCTCGGAAATCAGCGGCAAGGAGGAGATTTCCTTCCACGGTGCCGCGGCGGAAAATGTGACCTTCTCCTACGGCGGGGAAACCGTACTGAAGGATTTCTCCGTCTCCTGCCCGGAGGGGGAGATTATCGGCATCAGCGGCCGTTCCGGTTCCGGAAAGTCCACGCTTTTGAAGCTCTTTATGCGCTTCTGGCAGGTCCGGCAGGGCGTGGTTTCCGTCTCCGGCAGAAGCGTGGAGGAAATTAACACCGATAACCTCCGTGCCATGGAAAGCTTTATGACCCAGGATACCCATCTGTTCCACGATTCCATCCGCAATAATCTGTGCCTGGCCAAACTGGATGCCACCGACGGGGAGATTGTCACGGCATGCAAAAAGGCCTCCGTCCATGATTTTATCATGGGCCTGCCCAAGGGCTATGATACGGAGGTTGCCGAGCTGGGCGACAGCCTGTCCGGCGGAGAGCGGCAGCGGCTGGGCCTGGCCAGAGCGTTCCTCCACGATGCGCCCTTCCTGCTGCTGGACGAGCCAACCTCCAACCTGGACAGCCTGAACGAGGCAATCATTCTCCGCTCCCTGCGAGAGGAGCGCAATGGCAAAACCGTGGTGCTGGTCTCCCACAGGGCCTCTACCATGGGCATTGCCGACCGCGTCTATACCGTGGAGCAGGGGAGGGTCAGCTGATGGATGTGGAACGCAAGCGCCTGCAGGAAAAGGAAACCGTCTCCCAGATGATAGCCCTTTACTGCCGAAAAAAGCACGGAGGAAAAAACCTTTGCCCGGAGTGCGCGGCCCTGGATGCCTACGCCCGCAGCCGCAGTGACCACTGCCCCTTTATGCAGACCAAGACCTTCTGCTCCAACTGCAAGGTCCATTGCTATAAAAAGGATATGCGGGAAAGAATTCGGCTTGTTATGCGCTTTTCCGGCCCACGGATGATTTTTTACCACCCGGTTATGGCCATCCGACATTTGATTCTATCGAAAAAAGAAAAACGGAAATTGGAGAAATCTTCATGAAGAAAATTTTGTATGTACTTCTGGGCTGCGTCGGCGTGGGCCTGGGGGCCCTGGGGGCGGTGCTGCCCATGCTTCCGGCGTTCCCGTTTCTGATGCTGGCGGCCTTCTGCTTTGCCAGGTCCTCGGAAAAGCTGGACCGCTGGTTCAAGGGAACCAGGCTCTACAAAGAAAACCTGGAGGATTTTGTGGCCGGAAAGGGCATGACCATGAAGACCAAGGTCCGCATCCTTGTCACGGTGACGCTTCTGATGAGCGTAGGCATGATTATGATGGGCCTGAAAGGCATCGTTGTAGGCTGCATTGTCCTTACCTGTGTGTGGGTATTCCATCTGGTGTATTTCCTCTTCGGTGTCCGCACCATCCCCGCCGAGGAGCAGAAGAAAGCCGCCTAAAAAATCGGGGCTGGAAGAGAAAACGGGAACGGTTTTCACCGCGGTTTTTGGGCACACAAAATCCGGAGGTGGACATTCTTGACAAAACGTGCTATAGTAATATAGATAGGCAAATGGTGGAAAAATACCGCCTGTCACGGAAATTGTTTTTACTTTCAGAAAGGATATGACTATAAATGACAAAGGTTGACATTTACTCCGGCTTCCTGGGCGCTGGCAAGACGACACTTATCAAGAAGATGATTGCCGAGGGCTACAAGGGCCAGAAGCTGGTGCTGATTGAGAACGAGTTCGGTGAAATCGGCATCGACGGCGGCTTTTTGCAGGATGCTGGCATCAACATTACGGAGATGAACTCCGGCTGCATCTGCTGCTCTCTGGTGGGTGACTTCGGCAGGGCCCTGGAAAAGGTGATTGGGGAGTACCATCCCGACCGGATCATCATCGAGCCCTCCGGCGTGGGCAAGCTGTCCGACGTTATCGGCGCTGTCAACAAGGTGACGGGCCCCGATGTGACCCTGGGCTATACCGTAGCCGTTGTGGATGCCGGAAAGGTCAAGGTCTATACCAAGAACTTCGGCGAGTTCTACAATAACCAGGTGGAAACCGCTTCCACCATCATCCTGTCCCGTACCGATTCCGTGCCCCAGGCCAAGCTGGATGCCGCCGTGGAGCTGCTGCGGGAGCACAACCAGGTTGCCACCATCATCACCACCCCCTGGGGCGAGCTCACCGGCGAGCAGCTGATTTCCGCCATGGAGGGCAAGGCCTCTCTGGCAGCAGAGCTGGCGCGACTGGAAAGCGAGCGTCTGGAGGAGGAAGAGCACCATCATCACCATGATGAGGACGAGGAGGAGCACCACCATCATCACGACCATGATGACGACGATGATGATGACGACCACGAGCATCATCATCACCACCATGATGGCGAGTGCTGCTGCCACGACCACGACGGGCACGAGGAGCATCATCACCATCATGACCATGATGAGGAGCACGAGCATCATCATCACGACCATGACGAGCACGATGAGAACTGCACCTGTGGCTGCCATGACCACGACCACGAACATCATCATCACCATCATGCAGATGAAGTGTTTACAAGCTGGGGCAAGGAGACACCGCACAAGTACACCAGAGAGAAAGTGGAAGATATCTTAAAGACATTGTGCGAGACCGATGATTACGGTACGATTCTGCGTGCAAAGGGCATGGTAGAGGATGTAAACGGTTCCTGGATTTATTTTGATATGGTTCCGGGCGAGTATGAGCTCAGAGACGGAGAGCCGGATTATACCGGAAGACTCTGCGTAATCGGAACGGATATCGACGAGCACCGTTTGGAAGAATTATTTGAAATTGCTTAATGGAGATAGAAAGGATCTGACAGACAATGCAGGAAATACCAGTATATTTATTTACCGGTTTTATGGACAGCGGTAAGACGACCCTGATTAAGGAGACCCTTGTAGAGAACGGATTTGCCGAGCAGGGCAAGAGCCTTATCATCTGCTGCGAGGACGGCGACGTCGAGTACGATGCAGCAGAGCTGGATAAGATAAAAACAAAGGTTGTGATGGTAGAAAAGGAAGAGGATTTTACCGCAGAATTTTTAAACAATCTCAATCTTTCTTATCTGCCGGATCAGGTATTTATTGAATACAATGGAACCTGGGGAATGGATGTCCTCATGGAGATGGATTTGCCGAAGGGCTGGGTGATCGTCCAGTCCCTCGCAACGGTGGATGCGACTACGTTTGAAATGTATTTACAGAATATGCGCGCCATGATTATGGAGCAGCTGTTCCAGGCAGACGTTGTCATCTTTAACCGGTGCGACGACAGCACGGATAAGGGCAAGTTCCGCCGGAATGTAAAGGCGTTAAACCGCAAGGCACAGCTTGTCTATGAGCGTACAGACGGAACCCTTGACGAGAGAGAGGAGGAGCTTCCGTTTGACATTACGGCGGATGAACTCGATATCTCCGATGCGGATTACGCCATCTGGTACATGGATTGCATGGACAATCCAAAGAAGTACGAGGGAAAGAAAGTGAAATTCCTTGCGCTTGTATACAATCCGGATAAGTTAAAGAAGGGCGTATTTGTGCCGGGACGATTTGCGATGACCTGCTGCGTTGAGGACGTGACATTCATCGGCTTTAAGTGCAAATATCCGGATGAGGATAAGATTCCGCACAAATCCTGGATTACAATTACCGCAGAAGTTCACATTGAATTTGCGAAAGAGTACAAAGGAAAGGGACCGGTACTTTATCCGGTTTCCATCGAGCCGGCAGAAAAACCGGAAGATGAGCTTGTATATTTCTCATAAAAAAGAATACCGTTTTAGGGACTTTCACAGCAAAAGCCGCGCAGGAAACTGCGCGGCTTTTTGGATTTATAGGAAGTTACTGCTGCTTGAAAGCGGCAATCTGTAAGTCTGATTTTAAGATGTGGTTTGAAAGCCAGTCCAAAAGATAGTTAATCAGCTCAGACAGGTAGGCATCCTGGTTGTCATCGATAAAATCAAGCTCGGATAAGTTGATGCCGACAAGCTTTTCCACGAAAGCGGAGTGTGCGCGGCGCTGTGCGTCTAAGCCCGGATATCCGATGGATTCCATATATTCTTCCTCGTCATGGAAGTGTTCTTCCGTGTAGTTGCGAAGCCCGGCAAGAAGACGCATGATTTCATCGTACTTGTCGTGGAGCGTGTCGTTATGGATAACATCGTTGACATCGCGAATTAGTTCAAAAAGCTTCGCGTGCTCGGTATCAATGAGCGTGATGCCGGTCAGATACTTATCGGTGAATGCAAATGGGTCTGACGCTGCCTCTGCGTCAGAATCCGGAGCAATCTGCCCAATCATCATGTCGCTTCCGAGAATGTGATGATACAGCCAGCGGGTTAAAAACTCTAACAAATCGCGCAGAGTCTGCTCGGAAGCATCGGAAGAAAGCTCGATGCTGTTGATTTTTGCGACAAAGGCAGCGTGCTCTTTTTTCTGAAGAGAAAGCTCAGGGTCCTTTATCTGTTCCATATATGCCTCTTCATGGGC
>USQL01000039.1 GCA_900556935.1 uncultured Eubacteriales bacterium
AAGGTGTCCCCTCCACATCCGGCCTGCGGGCCACCTTCTCCAGCAGGAGAAGGCTTGGGGTTTCCCCGTCAGGGTATACGTTCATCTATCTTACTCCGTCCCGTCAGTTTTCGGGCGGCTGGTAGCCGATGGATTTATTGTTCGATAGCCACTGGCAATCGTAGAATTTTCATTCACTGCGCGACGCACCGCTCCTATGGTTCACAAAATGTTTACTCATGCAATTGTCCCTTGGGCAACCGAAACCCCGCTTGCATTTTTCGCCGGGCTGCGGTAAAATAGGAGCAAATTATCAAAGAAATGACAGGTGCTTCTATGAACGATGAATTGGATTCCCGATTTTTAACCGCCCGGCGGAACTATATCGCCTCTCGCTTTGCTTTTCTCAACGACATGCAGCGGGAGGCCGTGCTGACAACCGAGGGGCCGCTATTGCTGCTTGCCGGTGCGGGCAGCGGCAAGACCACGGTGCTCATTAACCGGATTGCCAATATTCTGCGCTACGGCCGGGGCTCTGACGGATACGAAATCCCGGATTTTGTCCGGGACGAGGATGTGGCCTTCCTGGAAAACCTCCCCCAGGAGCCCACTCAGGAGGAGTTGGACCGGGCCGATTGGCTCTGCGCCCTGGAGCCCGCCAACCCCTGGAACGTCATTGCCATCACCTTTACCAACAAGGCCGCGGGAGAGCTGAAGGACCGGCTTTCCGCCATGCTGGGTGAGGGGGCTGAGGACGTGTGGGCCATGACCTTCCACTCCGCCTGCTGCCGCATTCTGCGCCGGTATATTGACCGCTGCGGCTATACCTCCAGCTTCACCATCTACGATGCCGCGGACTCCGAGCGGCTTATGAAGGAGATTCTCCGGGACATGGGCTTGGATGACAAAACCTTCCCGCCCCGGTATGTGCTGAGCATCATCAGCCGCCAGAAGGACAGGCTGATTTCCCCGGAGCAGATGGAGGAGGAAAGCCGCTCCGCCTCGGATTACCGCATCGTCCAGATTGCCAAGGCCTACGCCGTCTACCAGAAGCGGCTGAAGGACAACAACGCCCTGGACTTTGACGACATTCTCTTTGTCACCGTCAAGCTTTTGCAGCAGGAGGCCGATGTCCGGGAGTACTACCAGCGGAAGTTCCATTACGTGCTGGTGGACGAGTATCAGGATACCAACCACGTCCAGTATCTGCTCACGTCGCTTTTGGCGGGGGACCGGCGGAATATCTGCGTGGTTGGCGACGACGACCAGAGCATCTACCGCTTCCGGGGAGCCACCATCGAGAATATCCTGAGCTTTGAGGAGCAGTACCCCGGTGCCCGGGTCATCCGCCTGGAGCAGAACTACCGCTCCACCCAGTCCATTCTGGATGCGGCAAACGCCGTGATTGCCCACAACCAGGGCCGGAAGGGGAAGCACCTGTGGACCTCCAACGGCACCGGAGAGCCGATTCTCGTCTACGAGGCGGAAAACGAGGGGGCGGAGGGCAACTTTGTCGCCAGCCAGATTCTCTCCAAATCCAAGGGGAAAAACTTCAAGGACTACGCCATTCTCTACCGGACCAATGCCCAGTCCAACTCCATGGAATATGCCCTGAAGCGCAACGGCATTCCCTACCGGGTGATTGGCGGCACCCGCTTCTTCGAGCGGGCGGAAATCAAGGATGTGCTGTCCTACCTGTGCGTCGTCAACAACCGGGCAGACGACCTGCGTCTGGGCCGGATCATCAACAATCCCCCCAGAGGCCTGGGTGCCAAAACCATCGAAACCGTCCAGAAGCTTGCGCAGGCCGAGGGGAAGAGCGTCTACGATGTGGTCTGCGACCCCTATAACTACGGCCCCCTGGAAAAGCCCGCCCAGAAGCTTTTGCAGTTTTCCGCCCTGATTGAGGACCTGGCAGGGCTTTTGGAGGGCGGCATGAGCCTGCCGGAATTCTACGATGAGCTGCTGGTCCGCACCGGATACTTGGATATGCTCATGAGCAAACCCACGGAGGAGAATAAAACAAGGCTTGAAAACGTCAGGGAATTCAAGTCCAGCATTCAGTCCTATCTTGCAAACACCGACGAGCCTACGCTCTCCGGCTTTCTGGAGGAAATCTCCCTGTACACCGATTTGGAACAGTACAACGAGGGGGACGATGCCGTGGTCATGATGACCATTCACTCCGCCAAGGGCCTGGAATTCCCCCATGTGTTCCTGGTGGGCTTTGAGGACGGCCTGTTCCCCGGGATGCGGGCCATCGGCGACAAAGAGGAGATGGAGGAGGAGCGCCGCCTTTGCTATGTGGCCATCACCCGCGCCAAAAATTCCCTTACCATCAGCCACGCCCATCAGCGGATGATTTATGGCCGCACCTCCTCGGCGCTGCCCTCCCGGTTCCTGCAGGAGATTCCGGAAGTGTGCATTGTCAGGCGCGGCGGCTACCGGCCCCAGGTTCAGGAGGTCCGGCAGGACCGCTACGAAAAGCGGATTGCCCGGGGCAGCGGCTATCTGTCCTCCACCATCCGGGCCCAGGCCGCCCCCGCGACTCCGATACCGGAATTTGCCAAGGGGGACATGGTCCTGCACGCCGCCTTTGGCAAGGGCATGGTCCTGAGTGTGGTGAAAATGGGCGGCGACGCGCTTTTAGAGGTGGCCTTTGACGACATCGGCACCAAAAAGCTCATGGCCAAGGCCGCCGGTGCCCATATGAAAAAGCTGTAAGTGTAAAAAGAGCTGTACGAAAAATTGTGCGCCCCGCGGTATTTTTTCCGCCCCCCTGCATAGGCTTTCCGGAGGGGGTGGGGCTGTTGCGCCGATTTTTGGTCCGTCTGTGCTTTTGGCTTCTGCTTTTGTCGGCGGCGGCACTGGGACTGTTTCTCCTGTTCCGCGCCCGATACCGGCCCATTCTGCGGGAGCTTGCCCAGACCCAGATCAAAAACTGCACATCCGACCTGGCAAACGATGCTCTGACCGCCCAGCTGGCCCGGGACAGCGTGGCCTACGACCGGATTGTCTACTTTGAAAAGGATTTAAACGGCAGAATCACTGCCATGAAGACCAACATTCTGGAAGTCAACCGCATGAAGACGGAGCTTCTGAGCCTCATCAACCAGGAGATTCTGTCCCTGGATACTTCCAGAATCGGCATTCCCATTGGGAGCCTGCTGCTTCCGGAGTTTTTTGCCGGAAAAGGCTTTTCCATTCCGGTCCACGTGCTGGCAGTTCGGAATTCCGATGCCAGCTTTGAAAGCCGGTTTCAGCAGGCGGGCATCAACCAGACCCTGCACCGTTTGGTCATGGAAATTAGCGTGGATGTGAGCATCCTGGTCCTGGGGCAGACGGAGAGCTTTTCCGTCTCCAGCCAGGTGGTGGTGGCGGAGACCGTCATCGTCGGGG
This sequence comes from uncultured Eubacteriales bacterium, assembly GCA_900556935.1. Classification (GTDB taxonomy): domain Bacteria; phylum Bacillota; class Clostridia; order Oscillospirales; family Oscillospiraceae; genus Faecousia. Next base: position 3,379 of record USQL01000039.1, read on the forward strand.
AAGTGCCCGATACGTTTTTGAATACAGGAGGTCAATATGGAACCGAAAGAGAGAATCGCGGAGCTGACCCGGCTCCTGAATGAGGCGGGCTACCGGTACTATGTACTGGACGACCCTACCATGCCCGATTTTGAATACGACCGGCTTCTGCGGGAGCTGGAGGATTTGGAAAAGGCCAATCCTTCCCTGGTACTTCCCGATTCTCCCACCCGCCGGGTGGGGGGGCAGGCGGTGAACACCTTTGGGGAGATTACCCACGCCGTACCCCTTATGAGCCTGCAGGATGTATTCAGCATGGAGGAGCTGTCGGATTTTCTGGTCCGCACCCGGGAGAGCGTCCCCGATGCCTCCTTTTCCGTGGAGCCCAAAATCGACGGTCTGTCGGTGGCCCTGGAATATGTGGACGGCCAATTCGTCCGTGGAGCCACCCGGGGTGACGGCGTGGTAGGGGAGGACGTGACGGAAAACCTCAAAACCATCCGCTCCATTCCCATGGCCTTGGAAAACGCCCCCGCCAGGCTCATTGTCCGTGGCGAGGTGTTCATGCCCAAGAAGACCTTCCACGCCCTGAATGACGCGTTGGAGGAAAACGGGGAGAAGACCTTTGCCAACCCCAGAAACGCCGCCGCCGGCTCTCTTCGCCAGAAGGACCCCAAAATAACCGCCCGGCGAAAGCTGGATATCCTGGTATTCAACGTGCAGCTGGCGGAAGGGAAGACCTTCCAAAGCCACGTGGAAACCCTGGAATACCTGAAAAAACTGCGCTTTAAGGTCATTCCCTACAAGCACCTTTCCGATTCCCAGGCCATTCAGGCAGAGGTAACCCGCATCAACGAGGAGCGGGAGAAGCTCACCTGCGACATTGACGGTGCCGTTATTAAGCTGGATAGTCTTGCCGCCCGGGAGACCCTGGGCGCTACCGCCAAGTTCCCCCGGTGGGCCGTGGCTTACAAGTACCCCCCGGAAGAAAAGCTGACGGTGGTAGAGGATATTCTCATTCAGGTTGGCCGTACCGGTGTCCTGACCCCCAAGGCCGTGGTAGCCCCCGTTCGTCTGGCGGGCACCACCGTAACAAACGCCACCCTGCACAATCAGGACTTTATTTCCCGCCTGGACATCCGCATTGGCGACACGGTGCGCATTCGCAAGGCCGGGGAGATCATCCCGGAAATTCTGGAGGTAGACCTCTCTCGCCGCCCCGAAGGGGCGAAGGCCTATTTCCTTCCAAAAACCTGCCCCGTCTGCGGTGCCCCTGTGGAACGGGATGAGGACGGTGCCTTCCTGCGCTGTACCGGTGCGGAGTGCCCCGCCCAGCTCAGCCGGAACATCGCCCATTTTGTCAGTCGGGATGCCATGGACATTGAGGGCCTGGGCAGCGCCATTGTGGATAGCCTCATTGCCCGCGGTGCCATCCATTCCCCGGCGGATATCTATTATCTGACCCTGGAGGAGCTGTCCGGCCTCTGGAAATCCGGCACCAAGGCCGCCCAGAAGCTGCTGAACGCCATTGCCGAAAGCAAGCACCAGGATGTCTCTCGGCTGATTTTTGCCCTGGGCATCCGCCAGGTAGGGGCCAAAACCGGAAAGATCCTTGCCTCCACCTTTGGATCTCTGGAGAAACTCATGGATGCCTCCGTGGAAACCCTGACGGAAGTGCCGGATATCGGTGCCGTCACCGCCCAAAGCATCTGCGATTGGTTCGCCCAGCCCCAGTCACAGCACCTTGTTCAGCGTCTGCGGGAGGCGGGCGTGAACTTTGAAAGCACCCGCACTGTAACGGACACCCGCTTTATGGGCAAGACCATTGTCCTCACCGGCACACTCAGCCGCTTCACCCGGGAGGAGGCCACGGAGAAAATCGAGCTTTTCGGCGGCAAAGCCGCCTCCTCCGTCTCCAAAAAGACCAGCTTCGTGGTTGCGGGCGAAAACGCCGGCTCCAAGGAGCGCAAGGCAAGAGACTTGGGCATCCCGGTGCTGACAGAGGATGAATTTTGGGAGATGCTTTCGTAACAAAAGGCTCCTTTGCCTGATAAAAATGCAGGGGGCTGTTAGAAAAGCATGTCGCTGCGAACCAGTGACCGATGTCACTGGTTCGCAATGACAGGTTGTTTTCTAACAGTCCCCTGCGAGTCTTTTTTGAACTCAGAATTACAGCTCCAGCCGCATTTCAACAAGCGTCTGGTAACCGGAGAACCGGGAAAGGAAGCCTTTGGGGTTCCTGCCGAACTCCACAAAGCCAAGTTTATGATACATAGACACGGCACGTTCGTTGTCCGCTACGACGCTGAGCTCCAGCTGGGTGTAGTGGACCAGCTTTGCGCATGCAATGACTACTTCCATCAAAACCTTTCCAATACCCAGGCCCCAGAAAGCTTTGTCAACGCTGATGCCAAATTCCGCCCGATGGCGGACCTTGTATCTGCCGCCTATGGCGTTGAGGCCCAGACAGCCGCAGAGCGTACCGTCAATTTCCGCCAGAAGCATGATTTCACGGTCGCTTTCCAGCATCCCCTTCAGGTATTCCGCTTCCTGCTCCGGGGTGAACCGGCGCTCATCCGGGTAGGCCAGCAGATAATCCGTCTGACTGTGGGTCAGAACGATCAGGTCGAGAAGGGCCTGGGCATCCGCAGGCTCCGCATTCCGGATACGCAGAGTGCGGCCGTCCTGCAAAGGAAGTGTTTTCTCAAATCGCATGGTTTCAATCTCCTTTACAGGGAAAAATCGTCCTCGTTGTACCGGCTGAAATCCATGGCCTTAGGTTTGGCGGGGATGCGTTTGAAGGGGTCGTATTGGAACCGGCGGCAGAAGCTGTCCGGAGTGCGGACCCCCTTTTTGACGCACAAAATCTGATCGTCGCACAGGGCCACCCCGTGGGCGCAATAGGCGCAGGCCCTGTCTATTTTTTTACGGAAAAGCATGGTTTCCTCCCAGTATCCTTTTTGTAAGTAGTATACACCCGATTTCTGAAAAAAGCTACCGTTTTCCGGGACTTTTTCAAAAGAATCGCTCCCAGCAGCAGCCCCACGCCCAGAATCCACGCTTTTTCCAGGACCATCCAGCCCAGCGTCAGGGCGGTCAGCGTCTGGATGAGCTTCCCCAGCCAGTAGAATCTGAGGGAAAGACCCCTTGTCACCTGGCCTGTCTGCAAGCCCACGCACAGCCCCCCGCAGCTAACCATCCCCGCCGCCAGCAGAAATCGGGTCTTCTCCGAAGGAACGCTTGCCAGCGCGCAGCAGCCGTTGGTCAGCTCTACCAGCCCCTGGACCGCCACCAGGGCCGTCCCATCCAGCGGCAGGTATGTCCGCAAAAAGCACAGCCCCACCCGAAACAGAATCACCAGCACGCAGATTTTTCCCATGGCCGCCCCGGCAGCGCCCAGCGCGTCCCCGCCGCTTCCCCCGGAGACCTTTACGGTTCCCCGACAGGAAGGCAGCACCCAGGCCGCCGCCACGGCCCCTGCAATGACCAGCGCCCACAACCCCCAGGCAGCCAGGGGCGAGCGGAACTGATGCCCCACGATTCCAAATAAAAAGGCGGGCCCCGGGTTGCCGCAAAAGCCCAAAAGGCGCTGGGCATCCTCCTGGGAGGTCTGCCCCCGCTCCATAGCCCGCCCAACGCAGGCAGCCCCGGCGGGATAGCCTCCCAAAAGCGCCGGAATCAGCAGCGCCTCCGCCCCCTCCGGCAGCCGGAACAGCCTTCCCAAAAGCCCCAAAGCCCGGCTTTTTCGCCCCCAAAGCCTGTCCGTTAAACACATGGACAGGCATAAAAAGGGCAGCAGGGAGGGGATCACCGCCGTCAGGCAAAGCTCAACGCCCTCCATAGCCCCCTGCATCGCCGTCCGGCTGTCCAGTATCAGCCCCAGCATTCCCAGGCCCAAAACGAACCCCATCCGCCATCACCTCGGAAGAATCTATGCAAGTTCCCGAAACGCCATACATAGATTCTCCCAAGGAGGTGGCCGCCGTGAAGCATCGAGAAGCCCTTTTGTCCTGGCTGGCAGGGGATTTGCCGGGGGAGGTTCTGCCGGGGCAGAGCCTTTTGGAGCTGACAGGGGACCGCCAGATTCTGATTGAAAACCACCGGGGTGTCACCGCCTACAGCCGGGAGCACATCGGTGTTCTGGTTTCCTTTGGAGAGGTGGTCATCTCGGGGCAGTGTCTGGAGCTGGCCCGGATGACCCAGGGGCAGCTGGTCATTACAGGCACGGTCCAATCCATCTCGCTTTGCAGGAGGTGCCTATGAATCTGTGGCATTCTCTGGAAGGGCAGCTGGAACTGGAGCTTCTGACCGCCGACCCTGCCGGAGCGCTCTGTGCCTTTTCCGCCGTCCCGCTGACCCGGGTTCAGCCGGAGAGCCCGCTGCTTCTCCGCTTCCGCATCCGAAGGACCGACCTTCCAAAAGCCGTCGCCCTGGCGCAGCGCCGGGGCGAAAAGCTGCGGATTGTCCGGCATCTGGGGCTTTTCTGGCGGATGCAGGCTTTTTTTCGCAGACCTGTGCTGCTTGTGGGGCTTGCGGTGCTGTTTTGCCTGGTGCTTTTTATCCCCACAAGAATCCTTTTCTTCCGGGTGGAGGGAAACCGCGCCGTTCCGGCCCGAAAAATTCTGGCAGCGGCGGAGGAGAGCGGCCTGTATTTTGGGGTCAGCCGCCGGGGGATTCGCAGTGAAAAAATCAAAAATCAGCTGCTCTCCGCCATCCCGGAGCTGAAATGGGCGGGCATCAATACCAAGGGATGCATCGCCACCGTACAGGTCGCGGAAAAGCAGGAGCCTGTCCCCATGGAGCCGGACCCCGGCACCGCCGCCAGCATTGTCGCTCGTCGGGACGGGGTGATTTTCAGCCTGACCGCCACCCGGGGCACCGCCCTGTGCGCCCCCGGGCAGGCGGTTTCCAAGGGGCAGGTACTCATTTCCGGCTACACCGACTGCGGCCTGTGCGTCCTTTCCCAGCGGGCCCAGGGGGAGGTCATGGCCTATACGGGCCGCTCCTTTTCCGTGCTGATGCCGGAAAATCGGCTTCAAAAGGGGGCTCCCTCCAAAATAATCCGGCGATGGAGCTTGATTTTTCAAAAAAAGCGGATAAAATTGTGGTTTGGTAGTGGAATTTTAGGTAGGGAATGTGGTAGAATGTGTAAAGAGTATCCGCTGACGCTGCCGGGTGGCTTTGTGCTGCCGGTAAGCCTTGTGCTGGAGGAGTATACCGCCGTCCCATTGACACCGGAACGCGTAAGCCCCCGGGAGGCCGAGGAACAGCTGAAGGCCTTTTCCAAAGACTTTCTCCGCCAGTCCATGGCCGCCGGGACCGTCCAGACCGCCGCGGAAACCGTATCCCTGTCAAAGGGTGCCTATGTACTCTCCGGCTTTTACAGCTGCCTGGAGTCCATCGGCGTTTCCAGACAGGAACAGATAGGAGACACCAATGAGTAAGGAAATAGAAAGAATCGTAAATGCCGACCGGGTAGAGGACCTGATTGCCGTGTTCGGCTCCTTCGATGAAAACGTGCGCCGGATTGAGGACGCTCTGGGCGTGCGCATTGTGAGCCGTGGGGATGACCTGAAGGTCACCGGGGACGAGGAGGCGGCCGACAAGGCCGTCCGCACCCTGGAAGCGCTGCTGTCCCTGGCCGCCAAGGGAGAGGCCATCGATGAGCAGCGGGTCCGCTATCTCATCACCCTGGTCAGCGAAGGAAATGAGGACCAGATTGCCAAAATGGCCCAGGATGTGGTGTGCATCACCGCCAAGGGCAAGCCCATCAAGGCCAAAACCGTGGGCCAGCAGACCTATATGAAGGCCATCCAGAAGAATACCGTCACCATCGGCGTGGGCCCTGCCGGTACGGGCAAGACCTATCTGGCCGTGGCCGCCGCGGTCTCCGCCTTCCGGGAGCGGACCGTGAACCGAATTATTCTCACCCGTCCCGCCGTGGAAGCGGGGGAGCGGCTGGGATTCCTGCCCGGGGATTTGCAGAACAAGGTGGACCCCTACCTTCGGCCCCTGTACGACGCGCTGTACGATATGCTGGGGGCCGAGACCTTCCAGAAGTACCAGGAGCGGGGCTCCATTGAGGTAGCGCCCCTGGCCTACATGCGGGGCCGTACCCTGGACGACAGCTTCATCATCTTGGACGAGGCCCAGAACACCACCCGGGAGCAGATGAAAATGTTCTTAACCCGGCTTGGCTTCGGCTCCAAAATCGTCATCACCGGCGACGTGACCCAGATTGACCTGCCGGACGACAAGGTCTCCGGCCTGAAGGACGCGGTGCGGGTGCTTCAGGGGGTGGAGGACATCGCCATCTGCCGCCTGACCTCCGCCGACGTGGTCCGCCACGCCCTGGTGCAGAAAATCATCAACGCCTACGAGCAGTCTGACAAGCATGACAATACAAAACCCTCCCAGGATTTCCGGGGACGGTATCAAAGGAAGAGAACAAATGAGAAATAAAGTGAATCTGGTCTTTCAGCAGGGCGGCCTGCAGCGCCTGCCCATCGCCGCCAATATCCGCACCTGCATCAACGCCGTTTTGAAGGCCGAGGGGGTCACCGCCAAGTGCGAAATCAACGTCCTGGTCACCGACGACAAAGGCATCCAGCAGATTAACCGCACCTCCCGGAACATTGACAAGCCCACGGATGTATTGAGCTTTCCCATGTTTGAGCTCTCTCCCGGGGAGCTGCCCCAGGATTGGAGCGAATACGAGGACCCGGATACCGGTCTCGTGCCCCTGGGGGATATGTGTATCTCCCTGGAGCGGGCCATTGCCCAGGCCCAGGAGTTCGGCCACACCACCCGCCGGGAGGTGGGGTATCTCACCATCCATTCCATGCTCCATCTTTTGGGCTATGACCACATGGACGAGGGCCCCCAGAAGCGCCAGATGCGCGCCAGAGAAGAAGACATTGCCGCGGGCATCCCCGGCATGAGCCGCAAGTAAAGGAGAACCTATGAAGACCAAAACCGCTATGATTACCATCTGCGGACGGCCCAATGTGGGCAAGTCCACCCTGACCAATTATCTGGTGGGGGAGAAGATTGCCATCGTTTCCAACAAGCCCCAGACCACCCGCAACCGCATCTGCGGCATCGTCACCCGGGAGGATATCCAGTACGTCTTTGTAGATACCCCCGGCTTCCACCGGGCGAGAACCAAGCTGGGCGACTATATGGTAAACGTCGCCCAGGAATCCATCGCGGACGTGGACCTGACCCTGCTGGTGGTGGAGCCCATCGCCTCCGTAGGACCCCAGGAGGAGGGGCTGATTGAGAAAATCCAGGCAAGCCGGTGCCCCGCCATTCTGGTCATCAACAAAATCGATACGGTGGAGAAGGATACTTTGCTCTCCGTCATCGCCGCCTATTCCGAAAAGGCCCAATTCGATGCCATTATGCCCATCTCCGCCAAAACCGGCGACGGGGTAGAGGAGCTTCTGGGCCTGTGCGGCAAATATGCCCAGGAGGGCCCCTTCCTGTTCCCGGCGGACATCACCACGGACCAGCCCGAGCGCCAGGTCATGGCGGAAATCATCCGGGAGAAGCTTCTGTGGTGCCTGGACAAGGAAATCCCCCACGGCACCGCAGTGGAAATCACCAAGTTCTCCGAGCGGGACAACGGCATCATCGACCTGGATGCCACCATTTACTGCGAAAAGGCCAGCCACAAGGGCATTATCATCGGCAAAAAAGGGGAGATGCTGAAAAAAATCTCCACCCTTGCCCGCCGGGACTGCGAAAAATTCATGGGCACCCAGGTCTTTCTCACCACCTGGGTCAAGGTCAAGGAGAACTGGCGGGACAGCGATTTCCTGGTCAAAAACTTCGGCTATCGGGAGTAAGCCAGTTTTTTCCTGAGTAGCCTGTTCCCTTTCCGCAAAAGCTAGGCCGGGAGGGATGCCTATGCTGTCACAGGAATATTGGAAGCTGTTCTTGGAAACCGGCGCGCCGGAGGCCTATCTTATGTATACACAAGCCCTGCATCAGGAGGAACACCATGTATCTGACGGTCCGGGCCATCGTCCTGCGGGTCTCGGAATACAATGACCGGGATGCCCTTCTGACGGTGCTGACCCAGAATTACGGCAAGCTGACCATCAAGGCCCGGGGGCTGCGGCGAAAAAACAGCCCCCTGATTGCCCCCTGTCAGCTGCTTTGCTACGGGGAATTCACCCTGTTCGAATACAAGGGAAAATACACCATCAACGAAGCCCACGCCCTGGAGCTGTTTCAGGGCCTTCGCCGGGAGCTGACCCAGCTTTCCCTGGGCAGCTATTTTGCCCAGGTTACGGAGCTCATCTCCCAGGAGGACATGCCCAACCCGGAGCTCCAGTCGCTGCTTCTCAACTGCCTGTACGCCATGTCCAGCCTGGGGGAGCCTGAAAACAAGGTCAAGGCCGTCTTCGAGCTTCGTGCCGCCTGCCTGGCAGGCTACACCCCTGAGCTCTTCGGCTGCCATATCTGCGGCAGCCAGACCCCGGACCGGTTCGACCTGAGCCAAGGGCAGCTTGAATGCCACGGCTGCCGGGATGCCGAGTCTTCCGGCATCCGGGTTCCTGTCTCCCCGGAAATGCTGGAGGCCATGCGCTATATCTGCCTGTGCGGCCCCAAGCGGCTGTTTTCCTTCCGTCTGGGGGAAAATACCATGAACGCTCTGGGAAACCTGACGGAAGGGTATTTGCAGACCCAGCTGGAGCACGGATTCCCCACATTGGATTTTTACAAGTCCCTGTTCGTCAGGGAAGCTTTTTTAGGAGAACAACATGACGGAATTGTATGAAAAATCCCTGTCCAAGCTGGAGCTGGGGCAGGTTCTTACCATGCTTTCCCAGTGCGCCGGAAGCGAGGGCGGCAAGGCCCGCTGCCTGGAATTGATGCCCAGCACGGACCTGGACACGGTCCGGGAAAAACTGGACCAGACCACCGCCGCCTCCGACCTGTGCGCGCGGAAAGGAAACCCCACCTTTGCCGATGTTGCCGATGTCTCCGCCAGCCTGGAGCGGGCGGACCGGGGCGGCAGCCTGCAGCCGGTAGAGCTTCTGCGCATTGCGGGCATTCTGCGCTGCGCCAGAACCGTCAAGGGGTATGTAGCCGAGGACGACCCAAAAACCGTCCTGGACCCGCTTTTTAACGCTTTAACCCCCAATAAGTACTTAGAGGACCGGATTTTCGGGGCCATTCTCTCGGAGGACGAGATTGCCGATACTGCCTCCTCCGCCCTGGCGGATATCCGCCGCCATATGCGCATCCAGTCCGGCAAAATCCGGGACAGCCTGCAAAAGGTCATTTCCTCCCCGGCCTACAGCAAGTTCCTGCGGGAGCCCATCATCACCATCCGGCAGGGCCGCTACGTCGTGCCCGTCAAGTCCGAGTGCAAAAACGATGTGCCCGGCCTTGTCCACGATGTGTCCGCCACCGGCTCTACCTATTTTGTGGAGCCCATGTCCGCCGTCAACGCCAACAACGCCCTGCGGGAGCTGGAGCTCAAAGAGAAGAAGGAGATCGAGCGGATTCTGGCGGAGCTCTCCGCAGAGGCCGCGGGCTATGCCGAGAACATCCGCCTGGATGTGGAGATGCTCATCCAGCTGGACGTGATTTTCGCCAAGGCCAAGCTGGCCTACCGGATGAACGCCTGGGCACCGCTCATGAACGACCAGGGCAGGGTAGAGCTGCGCAACGCCCGCCACCCCCTGATTGACCCAAAAAAAGCCGTGCCCATCTCCCTGCGCCTGGGCTCGGACTTTGACACCATGATTATCACCGGGCCCAATACCGGCGGCAAAACCGTGACCTTAAAGACCATCGGCCTTTTGACTCTGATGGCGGAGTGTGGCCTCCATGTGCCCGCCGGGGATGGCAGCACCCTTTCCACCTTTGATGCCATATTAGCCGACATCGGCGACGAGCAGTCCATCGCCCAAAGCCTTTCCACCTTCTCCGGCCACATGCGCACCATTGTAGACGTGGTGGCCCAGTGTGACAACCGGACGCTGGTGCTCTACGACGAGCTGGGCGCGGGCACCGACCCCGCCGAGGGCGCGGCCCTGGCCATCGCCCTGATTCAGTTCAGCCGCAAAATGGGCTCCCGGGTGGTGGCGACGACCCACTACGCCGAGTTAAAGCTCTACGCCATGCGGACCCCGGGGGTCATCAACGCCTCCTGCGAGTTCGACGTGGAGACCCTTCAGCCCACCTATCGGCTGCTCATCGGCATCCCCGGCAAGTCCAACGCCTTTGCCATCTGCCGCAAGCTGGGCCTTTCCGAGGACATTCTGAAAGAGGCCAACGATCTGGTGGGCAAGAGCGACAAGGACTTTGAGGACGTTTTGAGCCAGCTGGAGCAGCAGCGCCAGCAGATGGAGTCCGCCCGCCGGGAGGCAGAGCGCTTAAAGCAGGAGACCGCCAAAATCAAGCAGCAGAGCGAGGAATATAACCTACAGCTGCAAAAGGAAAAAGAAAAGGCCATGGAGTCCGCCCGCCGGGAGGCCCAGGCCATTATCGACGAGGCCCGGGCCGCCGCCAATGCCGCCTCCGAGGAGCTGAAGGCCCTGCGCAAGCAGCTGGAAAACGGCGGCGACACCACAGGCCTCAACCAGCGTCAGAGTGAGCTTCGTCGGGTCCTGAACGAGACCGAGGACAAGCTCCGGGCCAAGGCCCCCCAGAAGGAGCGCCCCAAGGCATCCCGTGGCATCCTGGTAGGGGACACGGTGGAGCTATTGAAGCTGGGCACCAAGGCAAGCGTCCTGGCCATCAACAAGGACGGCACCTATCAGCTCCAGGCGGGCATCCTGAAAATGACCGCCAAGCCGGATGAAATTTACCTTTTGGAAAACGAAAATCCCTATGTTTCCAAGGGCGGCCACCCCAAGCACTCCGGCCGGGAGATGAAGATGACGGCCATGCCCACGGAAATCGACCTGCGGGGCATGGACTGCGTGGAGGCCATCTGCGTGCTGGACCGGTACTTAGACGAGGCCATGCGGGCAAAGCTCTCCACCGTGCGCATTATCCACGGCAAGGGCACCGGCGCTCTGCGCAATGCCGTGCAGCAGGACCTGAAAAAGAACAAATTTGTCAAAAAGTTCCGTTTGGGCCAGTATGGCGAGGGAGAAGACGGGGTTACCATCGCCGAATTTTCATAAAAGTTTTCTCTTTTCCCCCTGAATTTTTTGCTTCCCCCAAGGAATCGGTTGACATTCTCCGAAAAAAAGGGTATTATGTTTTTAGACCCGTTGCGTCCTGTGGGGCGTGATGAAAAGGAGTGTTTGTTATGTATAGCAAGGAAGTTATTGTTCGCTGTGAGTCCGGTCTGCACAACAAGCAGGCTACATATTTCGTCCAGAAGGCCAATGAGTTTGAAAGCAGCATCTGGCTGGAATCCGGCAACCGGAAGATGAACGCCAAGAGTCTGCTTGGCATCATGTCCCTGGGGATTATCTCCGGCTCCACCGTGACCCTCAGCGCCGTGGGTGCCGACGAGGAGGCCGCCGTAACCGCTCTGGACAGCCTGCTCCAGCGGGACGTTTATTGATTTCCTGGTAACATCACTGGCCGCCCCTGACCGTATTCGCAGGGGCGGCTCTTCTTTGGGAGAAGCCAATGACATTTGACGAATTGAAGGACAAAGCCCTGTCCCTGCCCTATGCCCCCGGCGTGTACATCATGCGGGACAAAACCGATAAGGTCATCTACGTGGGCAAGGCCAAGAAGCTGAAAAACCGGGTCAGCCAGTATTTTCAGGACACCGCCTCCCACACGCCCAAGACCAGAATGATGGTCAGCAAAATCCACCATTTCGATACCATTGTGGCGGCCAGCGAATTCGAGGCCCTGGTGCTGGAATGCTCCCTGATTAAGCGCTATATGCCCAAGTATAATATCCTTTTGAAGGACGACAAGGGCTATCCCTACCTGCGCCTGAACATGAAGGAAATCTATCCCGTTATCACCATCGTCAACAAAATTGCCGATGACGGGGCAGAGTACTTTGGCCCCTACGGCAGCCGGGGCGTGACCCACAGCCTGCTGGAGGCCATCCGCCTGACGCTGAAGCTTCCCGGCTGCGGCAAGGTCTTTCCCCGGGATATCGGCAAGGAGCGGCCCTGCCTCAATTATCATATGAACCAGTGCGAGGGCTGGTGCCAGGCCTCTATCAGCGCGATTCTCTACCGCCAGCGGATGGAGCAGGCCCGGCAGCTGTTAAAGGGCAACTATAAATCCGTGGCGGAGGAGATCAAAACCAATATGCTTGCCGCGGCGGATAACCTGGAGTTTGAGGTGGCGGCGGCCCTGCGGGACCGCCTCAACGCCGTGGAGGCGCTGGGGCAGAAGCAGCTGGTCACAGCCGGGAGTCTGGCGGACACCGACGTGGTGGGCTACGGACAGACCGAGGCCAAGGCCTGCTTTGCCGTCCTGCATTTCAGCGGCGGCAATCTGCTGGATAAGGACTACGAGGTGTTCCCCGTGCCGGAGGACTCAAAAGAGGCCGTCTCCAGCCTGATGAAGCAGTATTACCTCAGCCGGGGCCTGGCCCCCAAAATTGTTCTGCTGCCCTTTGAAATCGAGGACAGCGACCTGTTCTCCCAGCTCATGGAGCAGCAGTATGGCCGCCGGAGCAAAATCCGGGTGCCCCAGAAGGGGGACAATATGCGCCTGGTGGAGCTGGCAAATAAAAACGCCTTCGAGGAGGCCCAGCGGCTGACAGACAGGGAGGAGCGGCTGAACGCCACCCTGGTCACTCTTGGAAAAATGCTCCAAATCCCCACCCCCAGCCGCATGGAGTCCTTTGATATCTCCAATATCTCCGGAACGGACATTGTGGCCAGTATGGTGGTCTTCCAGGACGGCCGCCCCAGGAAAAGCGACTACAAACGCTTTAAGCTGGAGGGCCTGACGGACCAGGATGACTACGCCTCCATGCACCAGGTGGTCAAGCGCCGCTTCGCCCATTACAAAGCAGGGGACAGAGGCTTCGACGCGGCCCCGGATTTGCTGCTCATCGATGGCGGCATCAACCATGCCGCTGTGGCTGTCAGCGCCCTGGAGGAGCTGGGGCTTTCCTTCCCGGTATTCGGAATGGTCAAGGACGACCGTCACCGGACAAGGGCTCTGGTGACCCCACAGGGCCAGGAAATCCGCATTGACAACAATCAGGCCGTCTTCTCCATGATTGGCGCAATCCAGGAGGAGACCCACCGGTTTGCCATCACCTATCACCGGCAGCTGCGCAGCAAAAGGCTTCACTACTCCGAGCTGGACGGAATCCCCGGCATCGGCCCTAAGCGCAAGCAGGAGCTTCTGCGGCAGTTTAAGTCCCTGGCCGCCATGTCCCAGGCTACCTTGCCGGAGCTGGAGCGGCTGCTGCCCAAGGACGCGGCCAAGGCTGTCTATCAGCACTTCCGGGAGAAAGAACAAGGGAACCTCTGAATAAATCGTCTTCGGCTGGATGACGGGTCTTTTGTCTCATCCGTGCAGTTCTAAAAGTGGGAAATACATACAGTCTTCCTCCACTTTCAGAACTTTCGTCTGAGACAAAATCCCTCGTCACCGGCTCTTGCCGATTGAATCAGAGATTCCCAAGGGAATGCATAAATTCCGCAAACATGGAAATCATTAGGAGAAAAGCATATGCGTGTCATTACAGGAAAGGCCCGGGGCGTTCAGCTGAAAACCCCTGACGGAATGCTTACCCGTCCCACCGCGGACCGGGTAAAAGAGGCCCTATTCAGCATCATTCGCTTCGACGTGGCGGGTGCCCGCGTCCTGGACCTGTTCGGCGGCACCGGTCAGCTGGGCATTGAGGCCCTGAGCCAGGGGGCGGAGTCCGCCGTCTTTACCGATGCCCGGGAGGAGGCCTGCGGCCTGATTCGGGAAAATCTCCGACGCACCCGTTTGGATAGCCAGGCGACGGTTGTACGCTGTGACTACCTGGAATACCTGAACCGCTGCCGGGAAACCTTTGATATCATTTTCCTGGACCCGCCTTATGCGGAGGTTTTCCTGGAAACTGCCCTGAAACGCATAACGGAAATTGACATTTTGCGTTCCGGTGGTATAATAGTTACGGAACGGCCTCTCGGCAAGGAGCTTTCCTTTGACCCGGAGGGCTATACCCGCTCCAAGGACTATAAATACGGAAAGACACTCCTTGCGATTTACCGTAAGGATGAGGCCGAACAGCTATGAAAACAGCCATCTATCCGGGCAGCTTTGACCCGGTTACCAGCGGCCACCTGGATATCATCCGCCGCGCCGCCAATATTTTCGACAAGCTGATTGTCTGCGTCATGGTCAACGCGGGCAAGCATCCCATGTTCTCTCTGGAGGAGCGGGTGGAGCTCATCCGCCGGGTCACCCGGGACCTTCCCAATGTGGAGGTAGACGGCTCCAGCGAGCTGCTGGCCGAGTATGCCCGCCGCCGGGGCAGCTGTGTGGTGGTCAAGGGACTTCGCGCGGGCTCTGATTTTGAAAACGAATTCCAGATGGCCCTTATTAACCGCAAAATCTATCCGGAGCTGGACACCATGTTTTTGACCTCCGACAGCCAGTACATGTTCCTGAGCTCCAGCATCGTCAAGGAGCTGGGCTCCTATGGGGCCGACCTGACCGACTTTATCCCGGAAGCGATCATCCCGGATTTCCGCCGCCGCCTGGAAGAGCGGGGCACAACCAAGTAATTTAGCCAACTTAGGAGGAATATTATGAGCAGCAGCAATATTGAAGACATCATTGGCTCTCTTTACGATATGGTTCAGGATGCCCGGACCATGCCCCTGGCCGCCGACAAGTGCATTCTGGAGCGGGATCGGGTGCTGGATATGCTGGACGAGATCATTGCCCAGATGCCCGGAGAACTGAAGCAGTCTCGGACGATTGTAGAATCCCGGAACGAACTCATCAACCAGGCACGGCGGGAGGCCGAGGGGATTCTACGCCAGGCCCAGGAGCAGGCCCAGCAACTGACCACCAAGGAGGCCGTTTACGAGGAGGCTAAGAAGCGCAGCGAGGAGCTGATCGCGCAGACCCAGAATCGCATCAACCAGCTCCGCAAAGCAGGCAACGATTATATGGACGATGCCCTGAAGGAGACCGAGGAGACCATTGCCAAGGCCCTTAGCGAGGTCCGTGATACCCGGATGAAGTTCCGTACCGTCACGGAAGCCCAGGAGCAACAGCAGCCTAAGAAGACCACGCCCAACGTGGACGTAGAGATGTGATCTGAGCGTCCCTTTCCCTGGACAGCCAATGTGCTGTCCAGGGTTCTTTTTTTCTTTCCAGGCAATAGACTAGAGCAGCAGGAAAGGGGAGAAGGGAATATGGGGATCCATCAAAAGGTCACAGGGCGCTCGTCCAGTCTGGGCAGCGGCATTGCCGCCGGAGTCGCTGTCGCTCTGGCATTGACACTGCTGCTTGGGGCATTGCTGGCTTTTTTCATCAGCAGGGAAGTCGTGCAGCAGGAAAATCTAGGATACGGTGTCATGGTTATTCTATTTCTTGCTGCCGCACTGGGATGCCGACTGGCGTACAGAAAAATCAAACATCGGCGGTTGTTGGTATTTTTTCTGACTGCTCTTGGCTATCTCGTCAGTCTGACAGCCATCACTGCCTTGTTTTTCGGAGGACGGTTTGAAGGGATTTTCCCTACGGCAATGCTGATAATTGGCAGCAGCGGCATGGCTTTTCTGTTCCCCGGGCGTAGAAATGACGCAGGGAAACACAGAAAAATTTCCAAGCAATTTCGTTAAATTGCACAAAAACCGCATGTAGGTAATTTTCAGTTACCTACATGCGGAAAATGCAAGAAAATATTCGATGTGACAAAACAGCACATTTTTAAGCTCTGCTGCCCCAAAACGCTGCAAAAAGGTTAAAAGTGTAAAAACATTTGTTCATTTATTCTGCGTATTAACATAACAACATTAACATAAAAATTGTGAGAATTTACAAAAAAACTTATTTTGGCTAATAATACTTGAATTTTTGCAAAAAACGGAGTATAGTATGTCTGTATCAAAACGCCATAGGTGCATCTGCCTATTTCCTGTTTTTATCCCCTGTTGGGTGCCTTTGTAAGGCCGCGGTATTGCGGAGTTATTTGCCGCCGGAGCGTCTACAAGCGCTCCCGCTTCTCTTTTCCTGTTACATCAATGGGCTTCCGGTTACATCGGCAGTCCCCAGGGCCCTGTTGCTCAGCTTGTCCGCTGCTGTGCTGGTCTGCTATGTCATCTACTGTTTGGTCATGCCCTTTGCGGCATTGCTAATAAAAGGCGGCTTCTGGTTCCAGAAGCCTCCGCATTTTAAAAGGATAGGGTATTTCGGTACATGCTGGACATCATTCAGTCTTACGAGAACTATCTCGTAAAAGTAAAGCAGGCATCGGAGAATACCATCTCGTCATATATGCGTGATATTCGGCAGTTTTCCGAATGGATGCAAATGGGTGGTAATTCCGATATCGTCAATGCCACACAATTGAATATCCGCGACTACTTAAATCATCTGCAGTCCCAGGGAAAATCCGGAGCGACTGCCTCTCGATCGCTGGCTAGCTTGAAGAATTTCTATGCTTTTGCAGTTTCTAGCGGTATTTTGAGGACTTCCCCGGTGACAGCAGAGATTCGCGTCCCTCGTGGAGCAAAAAAGCTGCCTCAGGTTCTCACCGGTAAAGAGGTTGAGCTGCTGCTGGCCCAGCCCAATTGCATTGATCCCAAGGGCTACCGGGACAAAGCCATGCTTGAGGTGATGTATGCAACCGGCATGCGAGTGACAGAGCTCATCAGCCTGAATGTGGAGGACGTAAATCTGGAAATAGGTGTTGTCAAGTGCCACAGCGAGAAAAAGGCTCGGGTGATCCCTCTGTATCCCGCCGCTCAGAAGGCCCTTGGTGTTTACTTATCCGATGTGCGCGCTGCCATGATCTCTGATATTTCCGAAAAGGCTCTCTTTGTCAACATCAGCGGCACGCGGATGAGCCGCCAGGGATTCTGGAAGATCCTCAAATATTACCAGGCCAAGGCCGGTATCGAAAAGGAGATCACTCCTCATACCCTGCGCCACAGCTTTGCGGTGCATTTGTTGGAGAACGGTGCGGACCTTGGGTCTTTGCAAGAGCTTATGGGCCACAGCGATATTTCTTCCACCCAGCTTTATGCCCACATGATCAATCAAAAGATCAAAAACGTATATCAAAAGTGTCATCCAAAGGCATAAAAAAGAGCTTA